>NZ_JACBGN010000059.1 GCF_013401435.1 Streptomyces sp. BR123 | reverse complement strand
GGAGAAAACATGGGGGACTCTCCCCCATGCGGGAGAGGCACCCCCCGTACCAGGATCGGGCGTGACCCGGAGCGGTGGGTCGAGTCGGGTCGAGGAGGGGCGCGATGGTGACCGGGCAGGAGCGGGCCGGGGTTTCGCTGTCGGCGGTCGAGCGGTGGTGGGAAGCCGGGCTCGTCGGCGGTGGCGGGGGCGAAGGGCGGCCGGACTGGGCCGCGTTCGCCGAAGAGGCCTCGGCCGTCGCGCCCGAGGAGGCCGTGGCGCCCGAGGGGGACCATCCGGGGCTGAGCGGTTTCGAGTGGGTGCTGCGGCCGTTCACCGTCTGCGCGGGGGAGCGGCTGGAGCGGGGCGTGTCGGGGCGGGCGCGCAGGCTCGTGGACATGACCGCCGTGCGGGACGACCTGGAGAGGCACCTCAGCGGCAGGCTGGCACGGAGCGCGGCGCGGGCGCTGGTGCTGGAACTGTACGAGGCGCGGAGCGCCGGGCGGCTCGACGGCGACGACACGCGGGCCCGGTTCCGGGACTTCCTGGGGCGTACTGCGTCCCGGCGCGGGCTGGCGGCCCTGCTGGCCGGCCGGCCGGTGCTGGCGCGGATCCTGGGGCGGGCGGCGCTCGACGCGGCGGACGCCCTCGCGGAGGCGCTGGAGCGGCTGGCGGACGACCACGCCCGCCTGACCGCCGGTCTCCTGGAGGCGTCCGGCGGCGACCCGGGACTGCTGGTGGGCGTCGAGCCGGGCGCCGGCGACGGGCACCGGGGCGGACGGAGCGTGATGCTGCTGCGCTTCGCCGGCGGGACCCGGCTGGTGTACAAGCCGCGGCCCCTCGCCGTGCACCGCCACTTCAACGACCTGGTCGCCTGGTTCAACGAGCTGCCCGGCTCCGTGGACCTCCGTACGCTGCGGCTGCTCGACCGGGGCGCCTACGGCTGGGTGGAGTTCGTCGCGGCGGAGCCCTGCGCCTCCGCCGCGGAGGTCGAGACGTTCTACCGCCGGCAGGGCGCGCTGCTGGCGCTGCTGCACCTGGTCGACGGGACCGACCTGCACCACGAGAACCTGATCGCCGCCGGCGCCCACCCGGTGCTGGTCGACGTGGAGACCCTGTTCCACCCGCCGCTGGCGGGCGCCGCCACGGAGGACCCCGCCGCCCGCGCGCTCCACGACTCGGTGTACCGGGTCGGGTTGCTGCCCCAACTGCTGGTGGGCGACGACAGCGCCCTGGACGTGTCCGCGGTCGGCGGCGGCCGCGAAGCGGTGTCGCCCGTCGTCCGGGCGGACTGGGCCGACGCCGGCACCGACCGGATGCGCCTGGTGCGCAGGGCCGGGAGGTTCGGCGAGTCCGCCAACCGGCCGCGTCTCGTGGGTGGCGGGCCGATCGAGCCGGCGGCCCACATCGAGGCGCTGTGCGCCGGATTCCGCGCCGCGTACACGGTGATCGGCGCGGCCAGGGAGGAACTGCTGCACGGGACGGACTTGTTGAAGGCGTTCGCCGAGGACGAAGTACGGGTGCTGCTGCGTCCCACCCGTGTGTACAGCGCGCTGCTCGACGAGTCGACGCACCCCGATCTGCTGAAGGACGCGGGCGAGCGGCAGCGGGTCCTGGAGACCCTGCGCACCGACGAGCTCGGGACGCTCCTCGCGCCCGATCTGGTGGACGAGGAGATAGCCCAGCTCTGGGCGGGGGACGTACCGCTGTTCACCGCCCGTCCGGGCCGGGACCGCCTGTGGGGCGCGCCGGAGCGGCCGTTGGCCGGCCGCACGGACCTGTCCGGGATCGCCCGGGTCGCCGCGAGGATCGCCGCCCTGGACACGGTCGACCGCCAGGACCAGGAGTGGATCGTGCGGGCCGCGATGGCGACGGCCTCCCGCACGGCCGTGCACCGGCCCGTCGAATCCCGCCGCACCCCTACGGCGGAGCGCGCCCCGGAGCCGGAGCGGCTGCTGTCTGCAGCCCGGTCCGTCGGGGACCGGCTGGTCTCCCTCGCGTACCGCGGAGGACCACGCAGCAACTGGATCGGCCTGGAGCTCCTGGACGACCGCTACTGGCGGATCGGCCCGATGCCGGCCGACCTGGCCGGCGGTTACACCGGGCCGGCCCTGTTCCTGGCCCAGTTGGCGGCGCTCACCGGGGCCGGACACTACGCGGAGGTGGCCCGTACGGCCCTGGCGCCGGTGCCGCGGCTGCTCGACGCGCTGCGCGCCCGGCCCGCGGACCTCTGCGCGGTGGGCTCCGGAGCCTTCTCCGGCCTCGGCGGCATCGCGTACGCGCTCGCCGAGACGGCACGGCTGCTGGACGATCCGGAGGTCGCCGCATGGGCGTTCGCCATGCTGCGGCTGGCGGGCGCGGCGGCCCTGTCCGAGAGGGAGCACGGTGTGGGCGCGGGCGTCGCGGGCGGGCTCGTCGCACTGCTGGCCGCCCACCGGGCCGGGAGCGGCGCCGGGGACGAGGGGCAGGAGACCTGGCGGGACGCGCGGGCCTGCGCGGACCGGTTGACCGCGGTGGATCCCACGGCCGACGGGCGGGGCTTCACGACGGGGGCCGCCGGGCTCGGATGGGCCCTGCTGCGGTTCGCCGAGGCCGAGGCCGAAGTCACCGCGGGATCCGAGGGCGGGGCGGCCGAGGGCGGTGAGCGGTACCGCAGTGCGGGCCTGTCCGCGCTGCGGGCGGCCGTGGGCGGGGAGCCGGACGGAGGTCGGGGCCCGGGGGGCCACGGGGCAGCCTCCGTGCGCCCGCCGGCCGATGGGCCCGCGTCCGAGGCCCGCTACTCGGCCTGGTGCCGGGGGCGCGCCGGCATCGCGCTCGCGGTGCTGGACGCGCCGGGCGCCCTGGACGACCCGCATCTCGCGGCCTGGTCCCGCAGGACCGTCGAAGGGCTGGGCCGGGACAGGCCGGCTGCCGACGACAGCCTTTGCCACGGCGAGGCCGGACTCTGCGAACTCCTGGGCCACGGCGCCGTCCCGGAGGCACGCCCGCACTGGATCCGTCGCGCCGGAGCGCTCCTCGCGTCCGTCGAGGAGACCGGTGCCCGCAGCGGCGCCCCCGACGGGGTTCCGCATCCCGGCCTGCTGACCGGGCTAGCGGGGATCGGGCACGGACTCCTCCGGGCGGGGTTCCCGGAGCGTGTGCCGTCGCTGCTCCTCCTGCGGACGGCCTAGTGCTCTGACCGGAGAGGTTCACCGCCCCACGCCCCCCGGCAAACCACACCTCGCTGCGTTGTCGGACCGCGCGAGTACGCCGAGTACGGGCTGCGGCCCTCCGCCTTGCGATGCACCGCACCGGCCGCCGCGAGCCGGCAAACCCTTCCGGTCAGAGCATCGGGGACCACCACACACTTCAGCACGACCACCACACCTGCGGATAGGAAGGACGGATGACCATGCAGATCAACGACTCGGTGAGGTACGTCGACAGCGGCGCCGGCGCGGAGGCCGCGGCCCACGACCACCCGGTGGGCGAGATGGTGTTCGGGGCGATCGGGATGCTGGGGCTGCGCAGCCGACTGCTCAGATCAGCGGATGCCAACGCCGCCGCCTTCCCGGACATGCCCATCACCACCGGCTCCAAAGACCTGTTCTGAGCGGAGGACGGGCCCGTCGCCCGGCGACGTGTCAGGATTGACGCCTTGACCGATCGAGCGAAGGCCGGGGGGTTCCCCGGCCTCTGTCGGGCGCGAACAAGATCAAGTAACCTGCGCTCATGCGAGCGACGTCGTCGGTCATCGTGGGGCGGGACGCCGAGATCCGGCTCCTGGACGAGGCCCTGGAGAGCGTCAGGAGGGGTTCCGGACGGGCGGTGTTCCTCGTCGGCGAGGCGGGGATCGGCAAGTCCCGGGTGGCCGGCGAGTCCACCCGGCGCGCGTACGACCGTGACATGCCGGTGCTGCGCGGACGCGCGACGTCCACCGGGCTCGTCGTGCCCTTCCGGCCGTTGGTCGAGGCGCTGTCCTCGCGGTTCCGGGCGGCGGGCGCCCCGGACGACCCGGATCTCCAGCCCTACCGGCCCGCGTTGGCCGGCCTCGTACCGGAGTGGCGGGCCGGCACGGTGGTGCCCGGATACGCGATCTCGCTGGTCGAACTGGCCGAGGCGCTGCTCAGGCTGCTGGCGGTGCTCGGCCGCGATCGGGGCTGCGTGATCCTGCTGGAGGACCTGCACGACTCCGACACCGAGACGATCGCGGTCGTCGAATACGTCGTCGACAACGTGGCGGAGCTGCCGGTCCTCCTGGTCGGCACGCTCCGGCCCGACCCCGGCCCGGCGCTGGACCTCGCGCTCGCCGCCGAGCTGCGCAACACCGCCGCGTTACGGGAGCTGGGGCCGCTGGACGAGGCCGCCGTGCGGGACATGGCGGCCGCGTGTCTGGACGCCGGACCGGGTGAGGTCCCCCCGGCCGCACACCGGCACCTCTCGCAGTGGGCGTGCGGGAACCCGTACCTCGTGGAGGTACTGCTGACCGACCTGCTGGACACGGGACGGCTGAGCAGGACCGACGGCAGTTGGCAGCTCGCGGAGCACGGCGAGGCGACGGTGCCGACGGGCGCGGTCCGCAGTTGGGCACGCCGGCTGGACCGGCTCGACGAACCGGTGTGCGAACTGCTGCTCGTCGCGGCGACGCTCGGCGGCCGGTTCTCCGTCGGGGCCCTCAGGGCGGTGACCGGACTCGACGACCGGGCGCTGTTCGCCCACCTCCGGTCGGCCTCCGAGGCGGGGATCATCGCCCCGGACGGGGCCGCCCACGACCACTACACCTTCCGCCACGCACTCACGGCGGACGCGCTCAGGGCCTCGCTGCCGCCCGCCGAGCAGGCAGCGCTGGCCCGCCGCGCGGCCTCGGCCATCGAGGAGTCCACCGTCGAACTCTCCGGCGACCAGCGCCAGTTGGTGGCCGCTCTGCGGCTGGCGGCGGGCGACAAGGTGGCGGCGTCCCGGCAGTTCGCCCAGGTCGGCCGGCAGATGTTGGACGCCGGCGCGTCGGGCTCGGCCGCCGTGCTGCTGGAGCGCGCCCGGGGGCTCGCGGCCGACGAGGAGCGGGACGAGGTCACCGTGCAGCTGGCGATCGCCCAGGCCGAGTCCGGGCGACTCGACGAGGCGGCCGCGCTGCTCGACGATCTTCCGCCGGCGCCCGCCGGCTCGCGTGCCGCTGAGGAACGGGCCCAGGCGCACACGCAGGTCGCGTGGGTCGCGACCATGGCGGAGCAGCAGGAGGAGGCGGGCCGCCGGATCCGGGCGGCCCGCGCACTGCTCGGGGCCGCCCCGCGCCCGGAGCAGGAGGCGGCGCTCGCGGTGGTCGAGGGCCATCTCGCGCTGCTGCCGGAGCAGGACGGCCGGGGCGAGGGGCGCGGCCCGGTGGGCCGGGGCGGCGACGAAGGCCTCGAGCGACTGGAAGAGGCGGAACGTTCCGCCCGGTGGGCCGCGGTCACCGCGGAGGAACGCGGCCGGCCCGTGGTGGCCTGCCAGGCGTGGCAGCTGCTGGCCATGCTGTCCCGGGAGCGCGGGTTCGACGAGGCCGACGCCTGCCTGGAACGGATGCTGGCGGTCGCCGAGGAGCACCGGCTCGCGGTGTACCGAGCCGAGGCACTGCTGCGGCTCGGCACCAACGCGTTCATGCGGACCGGTGAGGCGACCCGTCTGGAGACCGCCCGCACGGCGGCTCACGAGCTCGGTTCGCTGGCCCTGCTCCAGGCCGTCGACGGGTTGCTCGCCATGCAGAGCGTGCTGGGTGGGCGATGGGACCGGGCCCGGGGGATCGTCGAGCTGTTGGTGGAGGCCAGCGCCCGCCTCCAGAACCTGTCGACGCACCGCTACCTGCTCCTCGTCGACGCCACGCTCGCCGCCCACCAGGGGCGGGCCCGCGAGCAGGAACGAGCCCTGGTCCGGTTCCGCCGGGCGGGCGGCGAGGAGTCCATGCTCGTGCCCCTGCAGCGCGGACTGTGCCAGGCCGTGGGCGCCCTGATGGGGGAGGACCGGGAACGGGCGAAGGCCGAGCTCGACGCGGCGCTGGCGTGGGAGCGGGAGCACCCGAGCTTCTTCTACCTCAGCGGCCGGTACGGGCTCGGCCCCCTGTTGCGGATCCTCGACGGTGAGGACGCCGGCCGGGAGGCGTACCGGGAGGCGCTGGCCTCGCCGGGCGGACATCTGGCCTGGAACCGGATGTTCCTCGGCATGGCGGACGCGGTGCTGCGAGGCCGGGACGGCGACCCGGACGGTGCGCAGCGCGCCGTGGAGCAGGCCGGCCGTGCGGCGACGGTGTTTCCGCAGGCGTGGCATCTCGCCCTGCGGCTGACCGCCGAGGCGGCGCTCGCCGATTCCTGGGGTGAGCCGGTCGCCTGGTTGCGGACCGCTGAGGAGTACTTCCACGAGGCGGGCGTACCTCCGGTGGCCGGGGCCTGCCGGGCCGTCCTGCGGCAGGCAGGGGTCAGCGTCCCGCAGCGCCGGGGCGGCCGGGAGCGGATCCCCGCGGGCCTGCGCACCGCGGGCGTCACGCCGCGCGAGTACGAGGTGTTCGTGCTGCTCGCGGAGCGGCCCGGCAACCAGCAGATCGCCCAGAGCCTGTGCATCTCGCCCCGAACGGTGGAGAAGCACATGGCGAGTCTCATGATCAAAACCGGTTCCGCGGACCGCTCCGCACTGTGCGCCTTGTCGGCGCAGTGTGCGCAGGACACGCCTTAGGGGATGTCCGGCGGGAGCCGGGATGGGGGACGGCTGCCGTCTCCATGGGGGACCGGTCCCCCATATGGGGGTGCAGTCCCCCTATGACACTGCCACGGGCGGCGCGACTCTACGGGCCCGGCACCGATGTGTGACGCGTGGGGGACGCGGATCATCGAGGGGACCGACCCACTCCCGTCACCCTACGGAGGTTCGCTCGATGCCGCGTCCGTTCGCGCAGCCCGCAGCGCCACCCGGCACGCTCAGCTTCTCCGTCCTCGGCCCGCTCAGGGTCCACCGGGGCGACCGGGCGCTGCCCCTCGGCCCGTTGAAGCAGCGGGTCGTGCTGGCAACCCTGCTCGGCTCCGCCAACAGCCCGGTCTCCGTCGACACGTTGACCGAAGCGGTCTGGCAGGACGAGCCCCCGCGCACCGCCCGCAAGAACCTCCAGGTGTACGTGAGTGCCCTGCGCGCGCTGCTCGCGGATGACGACCCGGACCGACCGCGGCTCACCCACACGGGTGGCGGATATGTGCTGCGGGTGGCAGAGGACGAGCTCGACCTCCTGCGGTTCCGCTCCCTGGTGCGGGCCGCCGACGGGCAGGGGCCCCGCCCGGCCGCCCGACTGCTGCGTCAGGCCCTCGACTTGTGGCAGGGGCCGCCGCTGGGCGGCGATCTGCGGCAGTCGCCCCGGCTGGCCGAGGAGGCCGGGCGGCTGGAGCTGCGCCATCTGGCGGCCTACGAGGGCTGGGCGGAGGCGGAGCTGGAGCTGGGCGGCGCCACGGCGGTGGTCGAGGGGCTGCGTGACCTGGTGGAGCGGCACCCGCTCCGGGAGCGCCTCCGGTCCGCCTGGATGTGCGCGCTGAGCGGGTCCGGCCGACAGGCCGAGGCGCTTGCCGCGTACGACGACTACCGGCAGCTCCTCGCCCGGGAACTGGGCCTGGAACCGGGTGGCGCCATGGCGGCCCGTTACCGGATGATCCTTGCGGGTGACGACCGGGCCGGGGCGGGCGCGGCCGCCCGGCCGCCTGCCGCTCTGCCGCCCGACCTCGTCGACTTCACCGGACACGTCGAGGAACTGCGGTACCTCGTGGACCTCCTGGAGGACGACAGCGCCGGCCGCACCGTGCTGCTGTCAGGCCCCGCCGGGGCCGGGAAGACCACGCTGGCGGTGCGGGCCGCCCACCTGCTCGGCGACCGGTTCGCCGACGGGCGGCTCTGCGTCTGTCTGCGTGACGCGGACGGCCGCACCCGCTCGCTGTCGACGGTGCTCACGGAGCTCGGTGAACGGACCGGCCAGGGCGGGCTGTCCGGGCCCGAGGAGTGGCGGGAGTGGCTGGCGGAGCACCGCGTTCTGGTGGTCCTGGACGACGTGCCCGACGAACGCGCCGTACGACCGCTTCTCCCGTGCGGCGGGCGGGGCAGGGTGCTGCTCACCGCGCGCGGCCAGCTCGGCGGCCTGGCACCCGTGCACCGGGTCTCCGTCCCGCCGCTCGGCACCGCCGAGTCGGTGCAACTGCTCGCGGGGCTCGTCGGCCAGGGCCGGGTGCGGGCCGACAGGGAGGCCGCACTGCGCATCGTGCGCGCCTGCGGCGGGTCGCCGCTGGCCGTCCGGGTGAGCGGGATGCGGCTTGCGGTGCTCCGCCACCTGCCGCTGCGGGAGTTCGCGGACCGGCTCACCGACCCCGCGGGGGCGCTGGACGAACTGACCTCCGGGGACGTGTCCGTCCGGCGGCGGCTGGCCCACGGCTGGGAGGCGCTGCCGGAGGAGTGCGGCCGGGACGCGGGACGGCTGGCCGCGGGCACCGGGGAAGGTCCCTTCGGCCTGACCGAGGCGGCCGAGGCCCTCGGTTGCGACGAGCGGCACGCCGTACGGGTGGTGGAGGCGCTCATCGACGCCGGAATGGTGACCTCGCCCTGCGGCGAGGTCACCGCGCACGCGGCGCAGTACGAAATACCGCACCTCATACGGCTGTACGCGCGCGGCTCGGGGCTCGGGACCCCCGCGATGGCCTCGGGCTGAGCGCTGCCGATCGGCTGCCGGCGTCCCGCACCGTGCAGCGGCCCGACGGCCGCCCCGGGCCGGTTCCGGCGGCCCCCGCCGAGCGGCCGGAACCGGTGTGTCACGGGGTCGCCGGACCGGGATGTTCCGGGGCCGGGAGCCCCACGTGGCCCGCCAGGAAGGCGAGGCACTCGGCCTGCAGGGCCACCGCGCGGGACGCCGACCGGTCGCCGTGGCCGACGCCGCGCTCCAGCCGCAGCAGCACCGGACCGGTGCCGGCGGAGGCGTGCTGGAGCGCCGCGCACATCTTGCGGGCGTGCAGCGGATCGGTCCGTGTGTCGCCGTCCGCGGCGACCAGCAGCACCGCCGGGTAGGCGGTCCCGGGCATGACCCTGTGATAGGGGGAGTAGCCGAACAGCGTCGGCAGCAGGTCGGGGTCCTGCGCGCTGCCGTACTCGGGCGTCCAGCTGGGCCCGAGGCCGGACCGTTCGTAGCGGACCATGTCCAGCAGTGGGGCCGTGCACACCACGGCGGCGTACTTTTCCGGTTGCCGGGTGAGGGCGGCGCCGACCAGCAGCCCGCCGTTGGAGCCGCCCATGATCGCGAGGCGGCCCGGCTCGGCCCAGCCCTCCGCGATCAGGCAGTCGCCGGCCGCGGCGAAGTCGTCGAAGGTGTTCTGCTTGTTCCTCCCGCTGCCCGCCCGGTGCCACGCCTCGCCCTCCTCGCCGCCGCCGCGCAGGCCCGCCCAGGCGAACACCCCGCCGGCCCTGACCCAGGCGAGGACCTGGGCGCGGTACCGGGGCGACATCGTCTTGCCGAAGCCGCCGTAGCCGGTGAGCAGCGCGGGGCGCGGCACGTCCGGACGCCCGGTGGGGGAGATCACGAACATGCGCACCGTCGTGCCGTCCCGCGAGGGGAAGGCGACCTGGCGGGTGACCGCGCCGCCGACGCCCGGGGCGTCCGTGGCATCGCGCTCCCAGCGCGTCACCCGGCCCGTACGGGCGTCGAAGCGGAGCACCCGGGGCGGTGTGACGAAGTCGGTGTAGGCGAAGTAGGCCTCGTGGCCGCCGGGCGGCCCGGCCGAGAAGTCGCCGACCGCGCCGGTGCCGGGCAGCGGGACCGTGCCGATCTGACGGCCCTCGACCAGGTCGTGCACGGTCACCTCGGCCACCGTGCTGCAGGTCCAGGCGGCCAGGCCGATCGGGTGCTCCAGCTCCGGACCGGACAGTACGACCAGGTGGGTCAGCACCGCGTCGGGCCGTTCCGGGACGACCTCGCGCCAGGCGCCCGGGCCCAGGTGCAGTTCGGCCGGCCGACACGCGACGACGCGTCCGCGAGCTGCGTCGCGGTCGGTGCGCAGCCACACCAGGTCCCGGGGACCGGTGCCGGGCACCGCGTACAGGCGGGTGGCGGCGTCCATGCCCTCCTGGACGGGCCGCAGCTCCGGGCGCTCGAGCGGCCCCGCCGTCAGGTCGGCCAGGTGGAGATCGGTGCCGCGGCCGGTGCCGAGCGTGGCCGTGACGCCGAGCCAGCGGCCGTCCGCGGTCACGGAGACGCTGTAGAACTGGGTCTTGTCGCGCCCCTCGCCGAAGACCACGGCGTCCGCCCCGGGGTCCGTGCCGACCCGGTGCAGGCACACCCGGCGGTGGTACCGCTCCTCGCCCGGGTGCAGCGCGGGGTCGAGGTTCCTGACGTAGTAGAACGCCTCACTGCCGGGCAGCCAGCCGATCGACGACTTCCGCACCCGGTCCACCGGCCCGTCGACGACCTTTCCGGTGGCCACGTCGAGCACCCGGAGCAGTGAGTCCTCCGTGCCGTTCCGGGACACCTGGAAGGCCAGCAGATCGCCCTCTACGGAGGGCTCCCACGAGTCGAGCACGGTGCGTCCGGACGGGTCGAGGGCGAGGGGGTCCAGCAGTACCCGCTCCGTCGCCTCCGTCCCGGCCTCGGCCACCATGAGCACCGGGTGTTCCTGGCCGGCGTCCTGCCGTAGCCAGAAGACCCTGCCGCCGCGGACCTCGGGCGACCGGGCGCGGTCCACGGCGTCGATCGCCGCCACCGCCGCCCGCCAGCGCTCCAGGTCCGCCCAGGACGCCCGTTCCGCCGCGTAGAGCGCTTCCTGCTCCGCGCCCCAGCGGACTGTCGCGGGGGACGCGGCGTCCTCCAGATGGCGGTACGGGTCGGGGATGCGCAGACCGTGCAGTTCCTCGAATACGTCCTGCCGCTCCGCGTGCGGGTAGCGGCGGAGCGGCGGGGTCACGTGTTGCTCTCTCATCCGTCGGTGGGTCAGAGTTCGCTGGAGTGGTTGACGAGGCAGCAGCCGGCAGGTTCCTCGGCGTCGCGATGGGCGACGACCTCGACGTCCGCTCGGTCGTCCGAATCGAGGTTCGTCTTCTCGGTCTCGTGCAAGTCCGTCTTCTTTCGTGGAGGGAGTCCGCCGCGCGGTCCATGCGCGGACGGACGGGTCTTCGGGCGGGAAACGAGGTGCGACGCGGGCGGGCGGCCATCGGGTGGCACGGCCGTGTCCTTGCCGGATCTCTTGGCGGCCTCCTCGGCGGTCGTCTCGGCGGCCTCCTCGGCGCCTTCCGCCCCGGGCAGGGCGGCCATCGCGAAGAAGCCGGCCAGGAGGACGATCAGCCCCGATGCGGCGATGACCGCGTCGACGGGCCCGAACCGGAGCCCGCCGAGCGAGCCCCCGAGGTCCCGCAGCACGGATCCGGCGAGCCAGCCGCACAGGGCCGCGGAGAGCATCGACGCCAGCCTCGTCACCGGGTGGAACACGGCCATCACCCGGCCCCGGTAGTCCGGGGGCGCCGCCGCGAGCAGCAGCGGTGACATCGCGGTGTTCAGCATGGTGAGCGGAACGGTGAACACGAACAGCAGGGCGACCCCGCCCGGGAAGCCGGTCTGCCGGGAGTAGGCGATCAGCAGCACACCGCTCACCAGCAGGGCGATCCAGGTGGTCCGGCGCGCCCCGAGCCACTGCACCGCCCGTCCCCCGGCCAGCGCTCCCGTGATGCCACCCGCGCCCATGGCCATGCCGAGGTATCCGTAGAGGTGGGCGTCCGCGTGGAGGTTGTCGGTGGCGAAGAAGACGTTGAGGGTGCCCAGTGCCCCGACGCCGAACTGGCCGATGACGGAGAGCAGGAGCAGCGTCACCAGGAACCTGCTGCCCGCGAAGAACCGCAGTCCGTCCGTGAACTCCCGTCGCAGTCCGGCCCCTTGTCGCTCGGCGGGCCGCCGCGCGCCGCCCGGTCCGGCGGAGCCCGTGCCGGGCCCGGGTACGCCGATGGAGCGGATGGCGACGTAGGACACCACGTACGACAGGCCGTTGAAGAGCAGGGCCCACTGCAGCCCGGCGGTGAACAGCAGCGGTGCGGCGAGGGGCGGCCCGATGATCCAGGCCGACTCACCGGTCGCCTGCCCGATGCCGGCGGCCCGGGCGCGGTCGGCATCCCCGGTCACCAGGTCCGCAAGGACCGCGAAGCGCGCCGGGGAGAAGAACTGGCCGGCCGCGTGGAGCAGGAGCACGGTCGCGTAGATCAGGGCGAGCCAGACACCGGTCGGCAGGGCGCCGGCCGGCAGGAAGGTGACGGCCGTCAGTACGGCCACCAGCCCGCCGCGGAGCAGCTCGGAGCGCAGCATCGTGGCGCGCTTGTCCCAGCGGTCGACGAACACGCCCGCGAGCGGACCGATGACGAGCACGGAGACGCTCGACGCGATCACGATGCCGCTGACCGCCAGCGGGGCCCACGACTCGCCCTTCGCCAGCACGGTGGCCACCCACAGCACCAGCGTCGTGCTGAAGACGGCGTCCCCGACGGACGAGACGGCCTGGCCGAACCAGAGCCGGGTGTAGTCGCGGTTGATCAGGGTCAGCCGCGGCCTCATGAGGGCCTCGGCGACGAGACGACCAGCGCCATGAGGGCGGTGACCAGCGTCGTGTGGTACGCCTTCCGGAAGAACTCCCTGCCCGAGGCGGACGGGTGGGCCTCGAGCGCCGCCGACCGCCCCGGGATCGCCCCGTCGGGCCGCTGGGCCCGCACCAGGCATTCCACGGCCGCGGCTCCCGAGGGCGTGTCCAGCGGCTCGGTCCCCAGGATGTACTGGGTGAGTACCAGCTCCGCCGCCAGGTCCCACCGGTCGTGCTCGACGCTGTGGACCAGCAACCGGTCGACCAGGTCCCGGGCGTGCGCCAGGGCGCTCCCGTCCAGTCCGGGGGCGGTCCGGCCGAAGTCGCCGAGGTAGAAGGCAGTGTGCGTCACGGCGTACGCCTGCGGCTCGGTGAGCGGTGTCCCGTCCTCCGACGCCGGGTCACCCGGCTCGGCGGCGCGGAACGCGACGAGCGGGCTGTCCGGCAGGAGTTCGGCGTACGGTTCGATCGTGTGGCGGACGCCGGCCTTGTCCGCGTAGTGGCAGATCTCGATGCGCTGGTAGGCGGATTTCCCCTGCGGCGCGAGGAACCCGGCGTCGAGTCCTGCGAGTGTTGCCCGGACCTGGGTGTCGTCGATCGCGTCGGGGGCCAGGGCGGCGTAGGCCAACCCGTACGTGGACCCGTACTTCGGGATGTAGGCGAACAGCCGTGGAAGGTCCGGGTCCTGCCAGAGCTTGCGGACCAGGGCCCCCGCCTCGCCCAGCGCCTCCGGGGGGTCGGCCAGGCGGGCCGCGCAGTGGCAGAGCAGCGCCAGTTCCAGCGCCGCCTTCGCCCGTCCGAGGGGTGCCGACGGGGCGCCCGCCGCGAACGGGTCGAAGTGGTCCAGGTTCCCGCTCAGCCAGCCGAGCGTGCCGGCGGAGAGCCGGTCCAGGGGTGTGGACATGACTACAGGCGCCCCGTCTCTTGCAGGTAGTCGAGCAGGGCCGTGTCGACGGAGTCGCCGAACCTCGCCAGCGTCCGCGCGTCCTCGTCGTAGCGGTAGAGGTCCTGGCAGGCGATCCAGCGGTTGTGGGTCTCCGCGCCCGGCCGGTAGCCGTCGGTGACCGTGCCGACCTCCCAGTCGGGCTTGCCCGCGGTCTCCCAGCAGCTGGCCAGGGTGCCGTCCGCGCTCACCACCGCGCCGTAGCGGCCGTTGGTGTGACCGCAGGTGACACAGGTCTTGCGGGAGCCGGGGCGGGCCACGGTGAAGCCGAGATCGAGCGCCCGGCGCTGCCACCTGCTGAACGCGGCCGGGAGTTCGCCCGTGTGCAGCAGGCTGTTGGCGTAGCCCACCCCCACGTCGCCGATCCTGGCGAAGTACAGCGTGCACCGGGCGGGGTCGAGCGCGCCGGCGAGCCGGTCGATCAGGGCGTCCACGCCGCGGAAGGTCTCCTGGGAGACGTTCACCCGCAGCGTCCACTGAAGTGGGGCGGCCTCGGAGGCCTTGGCCATGTTGCCGACGATCTTGTCGAAGGTGGCGCCGCCGTCCGCCCGGCCGATCCGGATCCGGTCGTGGTCGGCGCGGTCGCCGTCGAAGGTGACCTGGACGGAGGTCAGCCCCCGGTCGGAGAGCCGGCGGGCCAGCGACGGGGTGAGCAGCGTGGCGTTGGAGATCATCCAGGCCGAGGTCGGCGCGATCTCCGCGGCCCGCTCCAGGAGTTCGAGGCAGCCGCGCGGGTTGAGCAGGGGCTCCCCGCCGAAGAGCAGGATCCTGAGCTTGTCCAGGCCAGCGGCGGCCATCTGCCGCTCGGTGAAGCCGAGGATCTCGGTGATGGTCTCCGAGGTGAGCCGGGTCTGGCCGATCCGCGGCGGCCGGCTGCCGCCCGACTGGTCCTGGGCGGTGTTCTGGAAGCAGTACCCGCAGCCCAGGTTGCAGTGGGTGCTGGTGAGGACGGTCAGCGCGTAGGAGCGGATCGTGCCGGGGGTGAACATGCCGCTCTCGTGCAGCCGCTGTTCCGCATCGGGGTGCAGGGCCCCGTCGGCCGTGACGTGCCGGTCGCGGAGCCGGGCCACCCCGCCCGGGCCCAGGAACCACCAGTTCCGCTCGCCCTTCAGGAGGCGGGCGCCGTGGGGCAGGGGCTCGGAGGCCTCGGCGGCCGGCACCGCCGGTCCTGAACTCGCGGCGGGGCTGATGTTCACGGGCAGGCCGATATTCACCGCTTGGTCGATGCTCACAGGGTCTCCCGCTTGGCCGCTGCCGCTGTCAGGGCAGGCTCGTAGGTCCGGCCGCCGGTGACGACGAGCGTCATCAGGGCCACGACGAGGGTCACTTTGTAGGACTTCCGGAAGTACTCCACGGGCGTGGCGTCCGCCGGGACCCGCCCGGCGGCGGAGCGTCCGGGGATCGCTCCGTCAGGGGCCTGGGCCTCGCCGAGCATCCGCAGGCCGACCGCGCCGGAGGAGGTGCGCGTCGGATCCGCGCCCAGGCAGTACTGGGCGAGCAGCAGCTTCGCCACGACGTCCCAGTCGCCGAGTGCCACGCAGTGCTCCGTCAGCCGTTCCACCACGCGCAGGGCCCGCCCCCGTTCCTCCGCGGGAAGCGGGAGTTCGCGCAGGCCGAAGTCGCTGAGGTAGAAGAGGGTGTGCGCGATCTGGCAGCCGTCCAGGTCGGCCACGGGCAGCGTGGCGGCGCGGGGGAGCTGACTCGCCTCGTACAGCTCGTCGTACGGGGCGAACTCGTGCTCGACGCCCGCGAGATCGGAATAGAACCTGGCTTCCAGATGCAGGAACGGCGACTTGCGGCCCGGCACCAGGTAGCCGTCGGCCGCCAGCCGGTCCAGCAGGGCACGGGGCGCGCCGGTGGCCGACCCGGCCGGTGCCAGCGCCGCGTACAAGAGTTCGAACTGACGTGCGCGCCGTCTGTCGAGGGTGAGGAGCTGCGTGAAGTCGGGACGCTGCCAGACCTGTTCGACCACCCTGGTCACCTCGGCCAGGGCGGGGTCCGCGGGGGCGCACTTCTCCCAGTGGCGGCGGAGCATCGCGAGCTGCAGGAGGGCCTTCGCGCGCGGGACCACCGGCAGTTCGGCGTGCCCGGCCGGGGAGTCGAGGTAGGCCGCGTGCAGCCCCGTCCACCGCCGTGCGCCCGCCGACAGGCTGGTCACGACCTCATCGAGGCCTGCTGATCGCGTACTCATGGTTCTCCTTTGCGGAAACGGGCGGCTCGGCCGAGGGGGCGGTGGACGCCCCGGCCGGGAAGGCGGTGGACGCCCCGGCCGGGAAGTCGGGGGCGGCCCCGGCCGAAGGAGCGGCGGACGCCCCGGCCACCCGCTCGACGACGTCGGCCGCGCGGGCCGCGCTGTCCGTCGCGGCCAGCCTGCTGCCGAGCACGTGGGCGCGGGCCCGCAGACCGTCGTCCCGCCACGCGGACTCCAGCAGCGCCGAAGCCGCCACGGACGGGTCGTTCGGGAAGTGCACGGCCACGCCGGCCCGCAGGCAGGCGCCGGTGAGCAGCGGCTGCTCGGAGCCGTTGGGTGACAGCGCGAGGGGCCGTCCGCGCAGGAGCGCGGCCAGCACGGGCGCGGAGGTGCCGCTGCTCAGCACGAGGCCGGCGCGGTCGACGAGCGGTCCCATCCAGCGCTTGCGGACCAGCAGGATGTCGGCATCCGGGGCGGGCTGCGGGTCGGTCGAGCGGCCCTGTTCGACCACGGCCTGGAACCGGCCGCCGGTGAAGGCCTCGTTGAGCCGCGGCCACAGGGTCCTGCCCTCGAAGAAGCGGCCGAGATGGACGTAGACGACGGGCTTGTCGGAACGCGACAGGTGATCCCCGATCGCCTCGACCTCCGCCGGGTCGGGCGTCGGTTCCCAGGACAGCGGCCCCACGTGCCGGACCCGCTCGGGCAGTTGCCCGTCCGGATACTCCAGCTCCGGATCCCCGCGCAGCAGCAGCGCGTCGCCCAGCAGCGGTTCGTCCCCCCACCGGGAGGCACGCCCCGCCAGACCGGCCTCCTCCCGGAGATCGGTGTAGATCCGCAGGCAGCCCTCGGTCCGGCTCCGCCGGGTCCGGCCCAGGTGCGGCTCGTCGTCGCCGCCGGCCCGGTAGTCCCACAGGTGCGCCGCGAGCCCGACCACCACGACCGGGATGTCCAGTGTCTCGGCGGCGAGCAGGGCGCCGCTGCAGAGTACGGAGGTGACCAGCAGGTCGGCCCCGGTCTCCCGGGCCGCGCGTACGGTCGCCCGGTACTGCGCCGCGCCGTGCGGCCCCCACCACGCGGCGGAGAACGCCCGGCGGCCGCCGAAGTCCTCGGCTGCCGCGAACGGCAGCCCGGCATCGGCGGCGACGGGCGCTGCGGTGGACCGGCCCAGCACACTGACGTGATGGCCCCGGCGCCGCAGCTCCCGGCCGGCCGCGATCGCCGGGTAGAGGTAGCCGCCGTCACTGAGCGGACAGAGAAGGATCTTCATGGTGTGCCGCTCCTCACGGTGTGGCGGATGCCAGGGTGGCCGCGGGCCCCCGGCTCCGGGCAGGAGCTGCCGAGAGCCGGGTGGCCCGCGCGGTCCTCAGACGAGATGAGGAGTCATCACATCTCGTGGGAGTGGTTGATGATGCACGAGCCGGCCTCGGCCTCTTCGTCCTCGCGGTGGGCGACGACCTCGATGTCCTCGTTCTCGAGCTCGGGGGTGATGTTCTCGCTCATGTTCTTCTCCTTCGGTTTGTCGGCGTCGTTCCGCCGGCCGAGAAGAAAATTACGGACCCCGGGTACGGGAACGCCTGGCCACCGGTTCGGCACCGGTATGTGCCGAGCACACGGGCGGGGTACGGCCCGCAAACCCCGCCGCACGCCCCGCCGCACCCCGCCGTCCGACCGCGCTGACCTGCGGATGAACCGATCACCAGGCGTTCGTGAACCGGAAGCCTGCCGCGCGCGGGCACGATCCGGGCCATGCCCGCGCGCGACCCGAGCGCGCGGTTACGAGCTACGGAGGAACAGACGTGGAGCTCGCGGAGCTCATCGGCCTGCGGCCGGTGCCCTGTGGCGGCCTGCTGGTGGCGCTCACCCGTCGCTGCCCCATGAGCTGCGCACACTGCTCCACCGGCTCCTCCATGTCGGTCTCCGACCAGCCCGACCCGCAACACCTGCTGCGCTTCATCGGTTCGTTCGGCGCGCAGGACCGCCCCGAGGTGGTCATGCTGACCGGAGGCGAACCGCTGCTGCTGCCGGAACTGGCCGCTCGCCTGGCCGGTCTCGCCCGCGCCGCGGGCTCCCGCACGGCGCTGCTCAGCGGAATGTTCTTCGCCCGTGACGGACGCGTACCGGACCGGATCATGCGGGCGATCACGGCCCTCGACCACTTCTCGGCCAGCATGGACGTCCACCACGAGCGCGAGGTCCCGCGCGCGGACGTGCTGCGCGCCCTGCGGGCCGTGCTCGACGCCGGGATCCCCGCCAGCGTCCACCTCACCGGTACCGGACCCGACGACCCGTATCTGGCGGACGCCGTCGCGGACGTCCGCCGCGTCTTCGCCGGACGGGTGCCCGTGCTCGTCAACGAGGTCCGGCCGCTCGGCCGCGCCGCGGGCCGCGTCCGGGCGACACCGACCGGACCGGACGGCTCCGTGGCGACCCCGTGTACCCTCGCGGCCTGGCCGGTGGTCGCCTTCGACGGGACCGTGGCCGCCTGCTGCAACCAGTGGACGGTGGACCGCCGCCCCGTTCCCCGCCACCTACGGCTCGGACACATCGCCGACGACGACTGGCCGACCGTCCGCGAGCGCTCCCTCGGCTCCCCGGTGCTGCGGATGCTGCGCGCCGTCGGCCCCCAGCGGCTGCACGCCCGTTACGCGACCTCGCCCGCCCCCGCCGGCTACTGCCGCAGCTGTCACGCACTCGCCGACCGCCCCGACGTCCTCGCGGGCGCGGCCCGCGACGCCGGCGGCCGGGTCGGTGAACTCCTCGACCGGCTCGGCGCGGAGCAGCAGCTCGCCGCCGGACCCGCCGCCCTGGTGCGTCGCATGGGCTGCGCCCGCTACGCACACCTGGTCGAGTCGCTTCCCGCAGAGGAGAAGAGCCCTCGATGACCGCCACCGCATCCCTCGCGCTCAGGACCAAGCTCGCGCCCACCACCACCGTCCTGAGGGCCGCGACCGCGCTCCTGTGGCGACCGGACGGCCTACGGCAGCGGTACCCCCGCTACCTCGCAGCCATGTACGCGCTCGTACGGGCCTCGGTGCCGTTGCTGGAGCGGGCCGCCGAGCGGTGCGCCGAGCTGGACGACCCGGCCGCGCGGCGCCTCGCCGCGTACTACACCCGCCACGCCGAGGAAGAGCGCGGCCACGACACGTGGCTGCTCGACGACCTCGCCGCCGCCGGCGCCGGGCCGGCCGCCGTGCCGCACCCCGTCGCCGTCGAACTCGCCGGGGCGCAGTACTACCGGATCGAGCACGAGCACCCCGTCACGCTGCTCGGATACATCGCGGTCCTGGAGGGCAACGCCCCCGGGCCACGGCTCGCCGACCGCCTCGCCGAGGCCGGCGGGTTCCCCGGCGGCGCGTTCCGCACCCTCAGGGAACACGCCGAGCTCGACGGCGGCCACCTCGACGACCTTCACCGGGTGCTCGACGAACTCGCGCCGACCCCGGCCCAGCAGACCGCCGTCTCCGTCAGCGCGCTGCACACGGCGAACCTGCTCACCCGGCTCTTCCTCTCCCTCGCTGCCGACCCCGGAGGACACCCATGACCGAGCACACCGTGCCGTACGACGACGCCCCGTCCGGTGAACGGCCGTCCGAGCCCACCCTGGAGGCGCTGGCCGCCGCCGGGTTCGACCTCGACGCCCTCAGCACGGAGCAGTACGAGGTCCTGCGCGCGCTGGCCCCGGAGGAACTGGCTCTCCTCGTCGACATCAGGGGGCGGCTCGACGCGGCGGCTCCCGAAGTGCAGGCCCACGCCGACGTGGCGGGCGGCGCTCTCTTCTGACCCCGGCCGCCCCGCGGTCCCCCCGTCCACCGGAGGAATCCATGCCTTGCACCTCGTGCCGGAGCGCACTGCCGCCCGGCGCCCGGTTCTGCCCCTCCTGCGGCAGCCCGTGCGCCCCCGGGCCGGTCACGGCCAAGCCGACCGGCCGCAAGGTGGTGACCGTCCTCTTCTGCGACCTGGTGGGTTCCACGGCCTTGTCCGGAGCGCTGGACGCGGAGACCCTGCGCTCGGTGACGCTCCGCTGGTTCGACCTGATGCGGCAGCGGATCGAGGAGCAGGGCGGCACCGTGGAGAAGTTCGTCGGGGACGCCGTGATGGCCGTCTTCGGCGTACCGACGGTGCGGGAGGACGACGCCCGCCGGGCGATCGCCGCCGCCCTGGGCATGCGGGAGGCGCTCGCCGCTCTCAACGCCCGACTGGAACAGGGCGTCGGCGTACGGCTGGAGATGCGCATCGGTCTCAACACCGGTCAGGCGGTGACGGGTGCGGCGACCCTGCGGCAGGCGATGGTCTCCGGCGAGGTGGTCAACGTCGCCGCGCGCCTGGAACAGAACGCCGCCGCCGGGGGGATCCTCATCGGACCGGACACCTTGGCGGCCGCCGGGCCGGGCGTCCGGACGACGGAAACCGGCCCGCTGCTGCTCAAGGGCAAGAGCGACCGGGTCACCGCTCACCGCCTGCTCGGCCTGGACGAGGAGGAGGGCCCGGAGGCGCTGCGCCGCTTCGACCTCGCGTTCATCGGCCGGACCCGCGAACTCGCCCGGATCGACCAGATGCTGGACCGTGTGGTCCGGACCTGCCGGGCCGATCGCCTGGTGGTCGCCGGGGAGGCGGGCCAGGGCAAGACCAGACTCGTGCGCGAGTGGCTCCACAAGGCCACGGCCACGGCCGGCGGCCTGCGTCACGGCATCGGGCGCTGTCGCGCCCGTGGCGAACAGCCCAGCCTCGGACCACTCGCCGACGCCGTGGCCGACCTGCTGCGGACCGCCGGCACGGCCGCACCGTCGCCCGAACTGGACCTGCTCCACCAGGGCCTGCTCCTGAACGGGACGCCCCACCCGTCGCCGGCGGACACCTGCGCCGCGCTCGCCAAGGTCCTCGCCGGGCTCTCCGAGGCCGAGCCCGTGGTGCTGGTGATCGACGACTGCCACTGGGCCGCGCAGCCGCTCTTCGACGCCCTCGACCGGCTGCTGCGGGCACTCACCGACGCGGCCGTCCTGATCGTTCTGCTCACCCGCCCCCAACTGTTCGACGTACGGCCCGAGCTGGCCGAGGACGCCGTGCCGCTCGGCGGGCTCTCCGACGCCGAGGCACAGCTCCTCGCGGCCGAGCTGACCGGGGGCGCGGCGCACGGCGAGCCGCTCGGCCCCCGGGTCCTGGCACGGGTGGGCGGAAACCCGCTGCACCTGGAGCAGTTGCTGGTCGCGGGCAACCCCGTCGACGCGGACAGCGTCCCGCTCCCGCTCCAGGCCCTGATCGGCGCCCGGATCGACGCGCTCGACCCGCCCGAGCACCGGGCCCTGGGCCTGGCGTCCGTCCTGGGCGGCGACTTCACCGCCGACGAACTGACGGCGCTCGCCGCAGATCCCGCGCCGCAGTGGACCGGGTCCGAGCTCCGGCCCGTGCTGCACCGGCTGGTCCGGCACCGCCTGATCAGGCCGGACGGAGGGGCGTTCCGCTTCGCCGGAGGGCTGATCCAGGAAGTCGTCTACGCCAGCCAGTCCAAGCAGGACCGGGCCGACCGGCACGAACGGGCGGCCCGGCTGGACTCGGTCCGGCAGCGGGGCAGCGCGGCGGTCGGGGGCCATCTGGAACAGGCGTACCGCCATCGGGTCGAGCTGGGCGCCCAGGACGCGCACACCGACGGGCTGCGCCGGCGGGCCGCCGACGCGCTCGCCGACGCCGGGCGGCTGGCGCTCGCCCACGCCGACCCCGTGTGGGCGGCCGACGTGCTGTCCAGGGCCACGGCCCGGTACGCGGCCGGCGAGCCGGGAAGTACGGCGACACGACGGCGGCTCGGCCAGACACTGCTGGACCTGGGGCGCGGCACGGAAGGCAGAGCGCTGCTCGAAGAGGTGCTCGCCGAGGCACTGGCCGGCGGCGGGGAGGCGGTGGAGACCGCGCACGCCCGCCTCGCCCTGGCCTCGGTCGGCCGGTCCGCGGGACCGGACGAGTCACCGGCAGAGGCCGCCGACGCCACCCTGCCGGTCTTCGCGGCGGCCGGCGACGACCTCGGCCAGGCCAGAGCCTGCCTGCGGCTCGCCCAGCGCGCCCAGGAACAAGGCCGGCACCGGGCGGCGGAGCGTCTGCTAGCCCGCGCGCTGGACCACGCGGTACGCGCCGACGCCGAGCCGGAGCGGGCCGCGGCCCTCGGCGCGATGGGGGTCTCGCTCTGGCGCGGCCCCCAACCGGTCGGTGACGCGGTGGCCCGTTGCCGCGCGCTCCTTGCGGACCAGGGGGCCGGCCGCCGGGCCGTCCGGCTGACGCTCAACTGCCCGCTGGCGGTGGTGCTGGCCCTCCACGACGACCGCGACGGGGCCCTGGCCTGCCTCGCGGAGGCGGAGCACCTCGCGAAGAGGCTCGGCTACGCCGAGGCCGACGCCTTCCTGCCGATCTTCACCGCGACCGTGGCCGACCTGACCGACCGCCGGGAGGAGGCGCTCATGAGCCTGCAGCGGGCCGCCACCGCCGCGCGGGACCTGGGCGCAACGGCATTGCTGCGCAGTGCCCTGCTGGACGCCGCCCGCATCCGGCTGGACCTCGGCGACTGGCGTACCGCCCGCGGCACCCTGGCCGAACTGGAGGGGGAGCGGGCCCAGCCGGCCGGACTGCGAGCCGAGTCGGCGGACCTCGACGGCCTGCGCGCCCGGATCGCCGCCGCGCGAGGGCAGACCGCGACCGCCACCCGGCTGGCCGCCAGGGCGCTCGCCACCGCCGCCCGCACCGACTCGCCCATCGTCCAGGGCGTCGCCGCCCTCGACCTCGCCCGTACCGCTCTCGCGCTGGGGCGCCCGGCCGAGGCAGCCGCGGCGGCGACGCGCGCCCGCCGGCGCTTCGCGGCGAAGGGCCATCTCCCCGCCGTACGCCAGGCCGAGGCCGTGGTCTCGCGCTGCCACGGCCGCTCGCCCGGCCCCACCGCCGGCCGAGTCACCGGAGCCGGAAAGGAAGCACCACGATGACCACCGCGCAGCAACCGGCGCCCGCACTCACCTGGGGCCTACGAGGGCGGGGCCCCGCGGACGTACCCGTGGAGGCCGACGGTCTGCCGGACCCGCCCGAAAAGGGCCTCCTCGGAGGTACCGGGCGCGGCGTACGCGTCTGCGTGGTCGATTCGGGTGTCGAACGGAACCACCCCATGGTCGGCCCGGTCGACCGGTCATGGCGGGTCTTCAAGGACGACGACGGGGTCCACGTCGAGGAGACGGAGGAGGGAGACGCCTGCGGACACGGCACCGCCTGCGCCGGGATCATCCGGCGCACCGCGCCGGACTGCGAGCTGTCCAGCATCAGGGTGCTCGGCGACCGCTTCTCCGGCAGCGGGGACGTCCTGCTCGAAGGAATCCGATGGGCCGTGCGCCAGCGGTTCGACGTGGTGAACCTGAGCCTGTCCACCACGCACGACCGCTTCGTGGACGAGCTGCGCCGACTGGCCGACGAGGCGTACTTCCAGCAGACCGTGATCGTCGCCTCCGCGCACAACACGCGCGTGGAGAGCTTTCCCTGGCGCTTCTCCTCGGTGATCTCGGTCGGCAGCCACCAGGAGGACGACCCGGATCTCCACCTCTACAACCCCGAGCCCCCGGTGGAGTTCTTCGCCCCCGGCCAGAAAGTCCAGGTGGCGTGGCTCGGTGGCACGTCGATCCGCAGCTCCGGCAACAGCTACGCCACCCCGTTCATCGCGGGGCTCTGCGCGCGGATCCTGTCGAGCGGCCCCCGGCTGACGCCGTTCCAGCTGAAGAACGCCCTGTACCTGTCCGCAGCCAACGTCCGTGTCCACGGACGCCGGTAACGACCGGCGCCGGAAGGGAAGCCCCATGACTCAGACCATCGCCCCTGTCGTGTCCGCAGCACCCCGGCCGGATCCGGCCCTGGCGGAGCTCCTGCAGTCGGTGGTGGACACCGCGCGCGCCATCTTCGGCGCGCAGGCGAGCTCCATCATGCTTCTGGACACCGCGACGGACGAGCTCATCTTCGAGGCCGTCTCCGGGCAGGGACAAGAGTTCCTGGTGGGCCGACGCTTCCCGGCGGGCCGGGGGATCGCCGGGTGGGTCGCCGCCTCGGGGGAGCCGATGGTGGTCGACGACCTGCACGACAGCGCTTCCTTCGACAGGGACATCGCCGAATCCACCGGCTACGTCCCGAACGCACTGATGGCCGCCCCCCTCATCCGCAGGGACCGGGTCCTCGGCGTCCTGGAGGTACTCGACCCGTCGCCACAGGCCCGGTCCGGCCTGCCCGAACTCGACCTGCTGGGCCTCTTCGCCCGTCAGGCCGCCGTCGCCCTGCACGTCCTGACCACCCACGCACCCCGGTCGGCCCCGGACGCTCCGGACGACCCTTCGCGCACCGAACTCCTGCGCCTGCTCTCGGAAGCCCGCCACCTCCTCGGAGAATGAGCGGCGCACCTCCCGCGAGGGACCGGCGCGTCCTCGCCGCTCCTGCACCTGCGGCGCGCCGGTCGCCGCAGGTGCAGGAGACGCCGTCGGCCGGCGCGGACAACCGGCGGGCCGTCCGAGACCTGATGGGCCCCTCGGCGGACCAGGTGCGGGGGGCGGGACCCGTGGTGGAGTACGTCCATCTCCTCGTCGCCCTGCTCTTCGTCCGCCTCACCGCCCGTGAGCGGTGGGCGGAGGTCAGCGCGAGGGCGCAAGCGGCAGCAGTGGAGAAGACGGGCCCGGCAGCGCGCAGGATCGGCACCGATCTGCTCGAGCACATCGACCGCGTACTGGACGGCGAGGCGCAGCGCCTGGGATCGCTGCCGCACTCCACGGCGCTGCTGTCACACCTGACGCCCGCGAGCGGACGGGACCTCGCCGAGCCCCACGAGGGGATCCAGACCGACGGGCAAGCCGTCCGTGCACTGGATCATGACCGTCGTTGCCTCGTGACGCCCCTAGGATGGGGAGAGTGATGGCGAGTAGCAAGGACATCGAGAAGGCAGCCGGTGTGCTGCGCGCCGGCGGGCTGGTAGCCCTGCCCACTGAAACCGTCTACGGTCTGGCCGCCGACGCCATGGACCCCGCTGCCATCTCGCGTATCTTCCAGGTCAAGGGCCGTCCGCCCTCCCACCCGCTGATCGTCCACCTGGCTGGCGCCGAGCAACTCGACGCCTGGGTGCAGGACGTGCCGGTGGCGGCCCGTGTGCTGGCCGAACACTTCTGGCCGGGACCGCTGACGCTGGTCCTGCGCCGCGGCCCCCGCGTGCCGCTGGAGGCGACCGGTGGACTGGAGACGGTCGCCGTGCGCGTGCCCGACCACCCCGTCGCCCTCGCACTGCTGGCGGCCTTCGGTGGCGGTGTGACGGCCCCTTCCGCGAACCGCTTCGGCTCCGTCAGCCCCACCACCGCGAACGATGTGCGTGCCGAGCTCGGTGACGCCGTCGACTTCGTCTTGGACGGCGGCCCCTGCCAAGTCGGCGTGGAGTCCACCATCGTCGACGTCACCGGGGAGGCCCCGACCATCCTGCGGCCCGGAGGGGTGACGCGCGAGGACCTCGAAGCGGTGCTGGGGCACCCGCTCGCGGTCCCCTCGACCAGCCAGGTCCGGGTACCGGGCCAGCATCCCTCCCACTACGCACCGCGTGCGCGAGTCGTTCTCGTCGAGCCCGAGACGGTCATCGCCGAAGCGGAAGCCGCGTCGGAGTCGGGCCATCAGGTGGGCGTCTTCTTGCCTGCCGCCTTCGCCGACGTCCCGGTCAAGGCTCACGCCGTGGTGGCAGTCCCCGCTTCGCCGGCTGCGTACGCGCAGGGGTTGTACGGGTTCCTGCGTGAGTTCGACCAGCAGGGATGCGACCTCATCATTGCGTCACTGCCGGCGGAGCAGGGGCTGGGGCTCGCCATCGCCAACCGGCTCCGCCGAGCTGCGGGGCCTCGTCACACGGTGTGAGTACCGGATCCGCACCCGGCACCCAGGCAGCCGCACAGCCGAGGGGCCTCGGCACGAACGGGACGGAGCGCCCCCGTTCGGCGGACCGGCGGGCTCCCCCGGGGTGGGCCGCCTGGGCGTGAGCGTCAGGAGGCGGCGTGAACCGCCGGCCCAAGGCCGCGCGTGGCGACGAGCTGTGCGGTGCCGTCGGCCAGGCGGTAGGACAGGCCCACCACGCCGAGGCGGCCTTCGGCAACGCGGTCGGCCAGGACACGGGAGCGTTCCAGCAGTAGGTCCACGGTGTGTTCGATGTGCTCGGCCAGGATCTCCTCGGCACTGTTGCGTCCGGCGGCGCGGGCTGCCAGTACGCTGGGTGTCACTCGTTCGACGACGTCCCGGACGAAGCCGCCCGGCGTCTGCCCGTCCTCCAGGGCGGAGCAGGCGGCGGCGACGGCGCCGCACGAGTCGTGGCCCAGGACGACGACCAGCGGCGCGTTGAGAACTGCCGCGCCGAACTCGATGGAACCGAGCACTTCCGTCCCGGCGACGTGGCCGGCGGTGCGCACCACGAAGAGGTCGCCCAGGCCGCGGTCGAAGATGATTTCGGCGGCCAGGCGGGAGTCGGAGCATCCGAACAGCACGGCGAAGGGCTGCTGGGACGGTGCGGTCTCGGTGCGGCGGGTGGCGTCCTGGTTGGGGTGCTCGGGGATACCGGCGACAAAGCGCTGGTTGCCGGCCATGAGCAGTTCGAAGGCGTCGTGGGGCGTCGGCGGAGGAATCTCGGTCATGGCCGAAGGTTACGGCCGGCCTCGTGTACTCGCTCGGCCGGCCTCCCTGCGCACAGCGGGTTCGGCAGCGCCCACCCGTTGGTGGTCTCAGCGGTGTGTGAAGCGCTCGGTTCCGACCGGTAGGCATGGGAGCGGTTCGCGAATTGCCCGGCCACCTGCTCCGGAGCGACCGCGTGGCTCCGCCTGGGTGATCTGCTGGACGCAGCCGCCGCGGGAGCGCCTTGGCCGAAGCCTCCGGCCCGTCGCTGAAAGGCGAAGCGATGGGCCCCTCAGCGCGCCGTGCGGAAGAACGTGCGTATGTCGTCGATGAGCGCGTCCGGGGCTTCCATCGCAAGAAAGTGGCCGCCGCGGTCGAGTTCGGTCCACCGCACGATGTTGTGGTCGCGTTCCGCCCAGCGGCGGATGGTCACGTCACGGGTGGAGAGCAGGACGGCGGTCGGCACGGTTCCGCGCTGACCGGCCGCCGCCCGGTTGTCTTGGTCCCCGGCTGCATTCCCTCCCCAAGTGCTCGCGGAGGTCTCCTCGTAGTAAATCTGGGCGGCTGAGGCGGCGGTGCCGGTCAGCCAGTACAGCGAGACCTCGGTGAGGATCCGGTCACGGTCCACGCTGTTCTCGGGGAGCGCGTCCTCCGGACTGGTGAGCTCCTTGAACTTTTCCACGATCCAGGCCAGCTGGCCGACGGGGGAGTCGGTGAGGGCGTAGGCCACTGTCTGCGGGCGCTTGGAGTTGCACTGCAGATAGCCATCGTTGAAGTCCAGCATGGCCTGCCACCGTCGTTGTTCAGCCTCGGTGAGGTCTTCCGTCTCGCCCTCCGCGCCCGCCGGAAACGTGATCATGGCGTTGACGTGGACGCCCGTGACGTGCTTCGGCTGCTGCTTGCCCATCTGCGGCGCAACCCACGAGCCGGTGTCATAGCCGTGGACGCCGTAGTGCGTGTAGCCGAGGTGGGACATCAGCCGGGTGAACATCGCTGCCATGCGCACCGAGTCCGTGCCGGGCCCTGCCAGCGGCGTCGAGAAGCAGAATCCCGGCAGTGAGGGAATGACCAGGTGGAAGGCGTCGGCAGGATCGCCGTCGTGCGCCCGTGGATCGGACAGCGGGCCGATGATGTCGAGAAAGTCGACGACCGTACCCGGCCAGCCGTGCAGCAGCATCAGCGGCGTGGCACTGGGCTCGGAAGACCGTACGTGCAGGAAGTGAATGGTTTGCCCGTCGATGGTGGCCAGGGACTGGGGGTACGCGTTGAGCGCCGCCTCGTGCGCCCGCCAGTCGTAAGCGGTGAGCCAGTACTCGGCCAGGCCCCTCAGATAGCCCACCGGGACGCCGCGGCTCCAGCCCACACCATGCAGTTCGTCCGGCCAGCGTGTGGCGGCAAGACGGGCGCGGAGGTCGTCGAGCTGGTCCTGCGGGATCTCGATGCGGAACGGGCGGATATCAGGGTTCGCGTTCGTCATGGCTGCGACGCTAGGGCTCCCTTAGGTCAACTTCCTTCCTAAGACTGCGGCACCCTGGAGGCATGCTGGAAACCTCCGGGCGACTGCTCAAACTGCTGTCCCTGCTGCAGTCCCATCGTGAATGGCCCGGGACCGAGCTCGCCGAACGCCTCGGCGTCAGCCGACGCACGTTGCGCCGTGATGTGCAGCGGCTGCGCGACCTCGACTACCCGGTCCAGGCGACGCAGGGCACCGCCGGCTACCGGCTGGGTGCCGGAGCCAAGCTGCCGCCGCTGCTGCTCGACGACGAGGAGGCGGTTGCCATGGTCGTCTGCCTCCGCAGCGGGGCCGACCGCGCGGTCACGGGAGTCGAGGAGTCCGCACTGCGGGCCCTGGTCAAGCTGGAGCACGTGCTGCCCGCCCGGCTGCGGCACCGGGTCAGCACCCTGGACAACGCAACCGTTCGGGTCGGCGCGGCCCCGGCTCCCGCGGTCTCCGCGGACACCCTCATGGTCATCGCCGAGGCATGCCGCCGGCACGAGCGATTGCGCTTCGACTACACCACCCCCCGCCTCGGCCCCCGCATCCGCTCGGCCGAGCCCCACAGCCTCGTCAACTTCGACCGCCACTGGTACCTGGTCGCCTGGGACACCGACCGCGAGGACTGGCGCACCTTCCGCGTCGACCGGCTCGTCCCCCGCACTCCGCTCGGCCCGCGGTTCACCCCCCGCGAACTTCCCGGCAAGGACGTGGCCGCCTACCTGGACCGCCGCCTGTCTGCGCAAACATGGCCTTTTCAGGCAACCGTCACGCTGCACGAATCCGCCACCGAGGTCTCCGACCGCCTCTGGCCCGGCATGGGGGTCATCGAGCCCGTCGACGACCACAGCTGCCTGCTGTACCTCGGAGCCGACAGCGCCCGCGACCTCGCCTGGATGATCACCTCGATGGATGCCGACTTCACCCTGGTGGACGCCCCACCCGAACTGGCCGAAGCCCTCCGCACCCAGGCCACCCGCTGCCTCAAGGCCATACACCGGACATAGCCGCCTGCGCGTTCTGCGACGCCCTCGTCTCCCACGCCGCAGAGCCAGAGCAGCTGTCCACCGGCCAGTGGCAAAGCCGACCGGCCGAGGGCGAGCGGCTCCAGCTCAAGGCAGCGATCCCGACATCAAGGTCAAGACGACGTGTCAATCATCTGCAAGCCCTTGGCCCTTTCCGCCGGGGCACAGCCGGCGCGGCTGGTCGTCGCCCTTGAGCGCGGCGTCCACGCAGCCGCCGGGCAAGCCGTCGTGGGCCTCGGTGCCGAAGTTGGCGGTGACGGTGAGGGCGCCGTCGCCGAAGACGGTGCGCTGGACGGAGCGGTCCGCGGTCAGCGTCCGGAAGCCGGTCATGGGCTCCGTGCCGGCCGCCTTGTGCAGGGGCGCGAAGTACTTCTGGAGGGCGGCCAGCTCGCCGCCGCGCTCCTCCAGAGACGGCCCGTCGAGGACGAAGTTGAGCGGGGTGTTGTAGAGCATCGCCAGCAGGGCGCGGGTGGTCTTCTGCTTCGGCAGCTTGTCGTACGACAGCTCCCAGCGCTCGGTGTTGACCACAGAGTCGTGCAGGGCCGTCTCGTACAGCGGGACGCGGTAGGCCGGGTCGTACATCGCCTTGGCCACGGCCTCGGGAAGCTCGGCGGGCTTGAAGAAGACCGCGGGCGCATTGGCGGGGGCGTAGCCGCCCCACTTCACCTTGTCCTTCTGGGCCGCCCAGAGCCCGTCGGCCACGGGGGTGCCGGAGCCGTGGTCGAAGGCGAGCACCTGGTTGGCCCACGCCCCGGCGGACTCCGATCCGAGCACCAGCCGGTTGCCGTCGGCCAGCCGCTTCATCCTGGCGAGCCGGTTGGCGCGGTCGCGCCCCTTGTCCATGGGGTGGGCGGGGTGGTGGTCGTGGAACAGCTCGCCGGCCGCGTCGACGTCGAGGAAGTAGCTGTCGGCGCCGTTGGCCGTCATCGCCCGGGTGCGGTCGGCGAGGTAGTGGCGGGTGGGTTCGGCCTTCTCGAACGCCTCGGAGCTGAGGTAGCACCCCCGGTCGTGGAAGCCGGGGACCGGCTTGCCGTCGGGACCCTGCACGCAGAAGTCCGGGTAGACACGGTCCGGCCAGACGGAGGTGGTGGCGTCCGAGGTCTTCGGGTCCTGGCCATTGGCGAACGTGTCGTACGGGCCGACCAGGTAGCCGGCGTCCTTGGCCGCGGTGACGGCGGCGGCGTCCATCGGCCGGTCGTCGGCGTCGTAGCCGAGCCACATGCGGTCCACGCCGAGCGCACGCAGCCGCCGGACGCCCTCCGCCGTGCGGGCGTCGCCCCACAGATAGGCGTGGAAGGCGCCCAGGAGCTTCCCCGTGGCCGGGTTGGCCTCGATCTTCTCGCGCAGGCTGGAGAGCTGCCCGCGCTCGGCGAGCCAGGAGCGGTAGTCGGCGGCGGGGGCAACCGGGGAGCCGTCGGTCAGGGAGAAGGCCACCGTGTAGCCGGTGGTGCCCTCGGCCCGCGAGAAGCGGTGGGTGGCGGTGGCGAGCAGCCGACCCCGCTCGGAGGTGGGGCGCAAGGTGGTGCCGATGTCGGTGGGAACGAGATAGCTGACGCCCTGCCGACCGAGGGTGTAGCCCCACAGCGGCAGCGACAGGGCCGACTCCATGGGGAGGTCGCTGCCGACCAGCTCGGCCTCGGCGGAGTTCCAGAAGCGGTCGGCCACGGGGAGGGAGAGCCCCTCGCCGCGCGGCAGCTGAAGGTCGGAGGCGGCGCGGTCGCCGCCGGTGACGGGCCAGGACAGGGTCCGGTCGGCGGGGCCGCTCGAGTCGACCGAGACGACGAGCCGCCCGCTTGCGGCGCGCGCGGTGACGGACAGCCCGCTGTTCGGATAGCTCCAGCGGAGGCCGTCCGCCGTCCTCCGCACGGGCCCGGGAGCCCCGGGAGCGGTCGCGGCGGGCGCGGACAGCTCCACCGCCCCGTGGGCGGTGCGGGCCGTGACCCGCAGCGAGGTGGTGTCGACGGTGGCCGTGCCCCCGTTCACGGGGATGTCGACGAAGTGGCCGCGCACGACGCCGGCTGCCTGCCGGGACGCCGGCGGCACGGTCGCTTCGGAGGGGGAGACGAGCGCGACGCAGGCCAGGGAGGCGACCAGGGCCGCGGCGGCGGCGCGGGTGGTGTGGCGAGAGCTGATTTTTCGCATGAGGAGTTGATACGGGGCCGAGATAAGAGGAGTTCTAAGAGAGCCACCGCGAAAGGAAGTTGACGTCCGTGGGTGACTGGTTCGGTCAGGAGAGGGGGAACCGCAGCCGGAAGCAGGCCCCGCCGCCCTCCGGGCGCTCGGCGGTGAGCTCCGCCGCGTGGGCGCGGGCGATCTGGCGGGCCATGGCCAGGCCGAGGCCGGAGCCCGGCAGGGCGCGCGCCTGGCGCGACCGGTAGAAGCGGTCGAAGACGTGGGGCAGGTCCTCGGCGGCGATACCGGGACCGTGGTCGCGGACGGTGAGCACGGTGGCGTCCTCCGCGGCCGTGAGCCGGAGCTCCACCGGGGAGCCCGGCGGGCTGAACTTCGCCGCGTTGTCGAGCAGGTTGGACAGCAGCCGCGCGAGCCGGGCCGGAACGCCGTGCACCGTGCACGGCGCCAGCTCCGCAGTGAACGGGGTGCCGGGCCAGTGGCCGCGCGCCTGCTCCACGCCGTACGCCACGAGCCGGTCCAGCCGTACCGGCTCCACCAGCGGCTGCGGCTCCTCGTCGCGCGCCAGCTCGATCAGATCGTTGACGAGCCCCGTCACCTCGCGCAGCTGGCGGCCGAGCGCGGCCGCGGCCCGGTCGCGCGCCCTGTCGGAGAGCCGGTCGGCGCGGGCGAGCAGCTCGGCGTTGGTGCGCAGCGCCGTCAGCGGGGTGCGCAGTTCGTGGGAGGCGTCGGCGACCAGCCGGCGCTGGGCGGCGACGGACTGCTCCAGCTCGCCGAGCATGGTGTTGAAGCTGTCCGCCAGCCGGGTGATCTCGTCGGGGCGTCGCCGTTCGGCTGCCGACAGCTCGATGCGGTGGGCGGGATCGCGGGTGTCGGTGATCCGTTCTGCGGTGGCGGTCAGCCGGGTGACGGGCGCCAGCGCCGTACGGGACGCCAGATAGCCCAGGCCCGCGGCGAGCAGCACCCCGGCGCCGCCGACCGCGGCCAGCAGCCGGCCCGCCTGCTCGATGCCCCGGTCGGCGGTGTCGGAGCGGATGGCGAGCTGGAGCGCGCGGTGGCCGCGCAGCGGGGTGGTGAGCATCCGCATCCGGTGGCCGCGCAGGGAGATGCCGCTGTAGTACGCCGGTCGGGAGCCCTCGGCCACCGCGCGGGTGGCGCCGGTGACCGGCAGGACCAGCTCCTCTCCCTTCCCGGCGCGGTCCCCGGTGCCGGGGGTGACGATCTGCGCGCAGGCCGGGGCGGACAGCCAGACGCACTCGCCGTACAGCGGCCCGGCGGGCTGGTCGCGCTTCTCCTGGGCGATCAGGTTCGCCTGCTGGGTGAGCTGGAGGTTGAGCTGGCGCACCAGTTCGTGGCGGATGACGACGTACGCTGCGGCACACACCCCGAGCGCGACCAGGGCGACGGCCGCCGAGGTGATCACGGCGAGCCGGGTGCGCAGGGGAGCGCGGCGGGGCACTCCCAGGCGGCGGAGCAGCGGCGCGGCGGCCTGGCGCCCGGTCATCGTGCCGCCAGTTCGTAGCCGACGCCGTGCACGGTGTGGACGAGCCGCGGGGCGCCGCCGGCCTCCAGCTTGCGACGCAGGTAACCGACATATACCGCAAGCGAGTTGGACTCGGGCCCGAAGTCGGCGCCCCACACCCGCTCCATGATGAGTTCACGCGGCAGCACCTGGTGGGGATGGCGCAGGAACAGCTCCAGGAGGGCGAACTCGGTGCGGGTGAACTCCAGCCGCTGGCCGCCGCGGACACCTGTGCGGGTCGCCGGATCGACGGTCAGGTCGGCGAAGGACAGCGCGCCTACGGCGGGCTCGTCCGCGGTGAGGACGGGCGTGGCCCGGCGCAGCAGCGCCCGCAGCCGGGCCAGCAGCTCGTCCAGGGCGAAGGGCTTGACCAGGTAGTCGTCGGCGCCCGCGTCCAGCCCGGCCACCCGGTCACTGACGGCGTCGCGGGCGGTCAGGACGAGGACGGGGGTGCGGTCCCCGAGCCCGCGCAGCTCGCGGCAGAAGGCGAGCCCGTCCAGCACCGGCATGGCCAGGTCCAGCACGATGGCGTCGGGTGGCTCGGCGGCCACCGCGCTGAGACCGGCCAGCCCGTCCGCCGCCTCCCGCACCTCGTACCCCTCGACGGCCAGCGCGTCCACGACGGCGGCCCGGACCTCGGGGTCGTCCTCCACGACGAGCACTTCGGTGGGCCGGGCGGCTGTCTCTTAGACACATCTCCGAGCCCCCGAGACCGGTCCGTAGCTCGTAGGCCGTCTTCTGCGTGAAAAAA
>NZ_JACBGN010000599.1 GCF_013401435.1 Streptomyces sp. BR123 | reverse complement strand
CAGCACCCCCCAGCCCACCGCCCCAGCAGGGGACCGTGACCCTGCAGCCCGCCTGCCCGACCCACCCGTCGGGCAGGCGCCTGCGCCTGCACCGCAGCCGACCCCGGCCAAGCCCGCCGGGTTGGAGGATCGAGCCCGGCCCCCGCACGATCCACCAACTGCCCGGCCTGCCGAGCCACCCGTCGGCCGGGCTCCCGCGCCCGCAGCGCCACCCCCGCCCGCAGGCCTTCCACAGCCCACCCCGGCCAGGCCCGCCGGGTCGGGAAGCGCCCCCACGGTGGCCGAGACCGCCAGGTCGGAAAGCGCCCCGTCAGCGGCCGAGGCCGCCGGGTCGGAGGGTGGCCCGGAGGCTCTGCAGGCGCCGGGCGGGCACGCCGGCACGCGGCACCTCGCGCCCGCCGTACCGCCGACCGGTGCCCCCGCGGCCCGAGCCGCGAGGCCGGGCCCTCCAGAGGCGGACCGGCACACCATGCAGGCCGACAGCCCCGGAACCGCCCGGGTCGAGCAGCCCGGTACAGCTCGACCGGCGGCCGCCCCCGGTTCCGGTGACCGCGGGGTCCCGGACGCGGGTGGCACACCGGCGCAGGGGGCTCCGCCCGCGGCCCCGCAGGCGTCGGCACACGCTGCCACGCCCCCCAGCCCCCCGCGCCCGGCGGCGGCCGAAGCCCCGCAGGCCGAGCGGGACGCGGGCGGCCCGACGGCCGGCGCCGGGCCCGATACCGGGGGCGCCGCCCCAGGGCCGGCCCCGCAGGCCCGTCCCCAGCAGGACCGCGGCAGCCCTGCCCGGCCGAGCGGACGCGCAGCCGACGGGAGCGAGCGCACCGAGGGAGGAGCCGACCCGCGCCCGGCGTCCCTGCCGCTGCCCCCCGCTGCCGGGGCCCTGCTGCCCCGCCAGAACCACGGCGCGTTCCGCCCCCGCGTAGGCTCCGCGGGCCTGGTCGGCCCCGAACCAGCGATGCTGCCCGACCTGTTGGACCACCCCGACCCGGCCACCGCCGCCGAGGCCGCGACGGTGGAGAACCTCCTGCGGTGCTGGGTCCGCGAGAACGGCATCGGCCGTCCCGACGGCCCCGTCGGCACCCTGCTCCGCATCCCCCTCCCCGCGTCCGGCACCGCCCTGCTCATTGCCGTCCGCTATTGGTCCCCTTCCGGCTGGCACCGCTTCGCACCTGCCCGGCTCGAAGGCGCCCCGGCCCACGCCCCGGCCTTGGACGCCGTCACCCTCGTCTCGCTCCTCGCCCGCGAGGGCAGCCCCGCCGGCCCCTTCGGCCGCGGCGGCACCGCCCTCGCCAGCCGGGTTGCCGACTCGGTACGGCGGACCGCCGAGTTCATCGCCGACCGGCGCGCACGGCCCACCCC
>NZ_JACBGN010000598.1 GCF_013401435.1 Streptomyces sp. BR123 | reverse complement strand
GGCGGGGGAGGCGGGCGGCGAGCTCGGCCGTGTCGTCGAAGTCGAAGTCCCAGGACGGGTCCAGGGGCGGGTAGCGGATCGTGAAGGAGTCCGAGGGGAGTTCCCGGCCCGTGGCCTGCTCGTACGCGGTCCAGGCGAGGGCGAGGGCGTCCTCGTCCTCCAGTTCCGGGCCGTCCTGCGCCGCCTCGTGGACCGCGGGGTGGCCGGCGAGGGAGTCCGGGTCGACGAGGGCTGCGGCGAAGACGGCCTCTCCCTGGGTCAGCAGCCAGCCCCGGAAGTAGTCGAAGCCGTCGTCCGAGCAGCCGCCGTTGATCAGGTACGCGGCCGCCCACAGCGGACTGCGGTACGACTCCGCGAGGAGGTCCCACAGCACCTGCTGGGCCGCGGCTATCTCGGCCGGCGGCCGCAGGGCCAGCAGCCGGGCGGCGCGCTCCGCCACCTCGTCCGGTGCGGCCTGCGCGCGGGCCGCCTCGATCAGGGTCCAGAAGCTCTGCTTGTCCATGGGGGGAGCCTTGCATCCCCCTGTGACATCAGGCGTCGAGGAAGGAGCGGAGGGAGGCCGTGACGGCGTCCACGAAGCGGTCCTGGACCTCCGGGGGCAGCAGGTCGAGGGAGAGGTACGGGTTCAGGTCCTCCAGTTCGACCAGGAGGAGTTCCCCCGAGGGGGCGCGGCAGGCGTCCACCCGCTGGATGCCGTGGGACAGGGTGTTCCACCTGATGAAGGACGCCGCGAAGTCGAGGTCCGCCCCCGTGGGCTCGTACCGGACCAGTTCCCAGCGGCGGGCCGGATCCGGGGCGTGGAGGGCGTACTGGAAGGTGTCGTCCACGTAGTAGAAGGAGACCTCGTACGCGAAGTCGATGCGCGGCTGGATGAGGATCTCGCCGACCGGGCCGGACGGGTCCGGGGTGAAGGTGAGGCCGATGGAGTCCGCGCCCTGCTTGGGCTTCACCGCGTAGGCCGGGGCGGACGGGAGCCGGTCGAGGTGCGCCGGGTCGTCGATCGTGGGGATGACGGGGTAGCCGGCGGCGGTCAGGTCGAGGAGGTACTGCTTGCCCGCCATGTCGGCGCGGCCGGTGAGCGGGTTGTAGACGCGGGTTCCGGCGGCGAGGGCGGCGGCGCGGAAGGAGTCGTACGCGTCCCGGTAGTGCAGGACCGGCCCGCTGTTGCGGACGACGACCGCGTCGAAGCCCCTCGGTATGAGGGCCTCCGCGTCCTCGGGATGGCACAGGGCCAGCTCGAAGCGGGTGCGCAGGCGCGAGGTGAGGAAGACGTCCTCGTCTCCGTAGCGGCGGCCGCGGGCCGGGTAGGACAGGTCCGTCACGTAGAGCAGCTGGGGCATGGGGGGAACCTATCCCCCCATGCCCCGGCAGGGGCCGCCC
>NZ_JACBGN010000597.1 GCF_013401435.1 Streptomyces sp. BR123 | reverse complement strand
CGCGGCGGGCGTAGGCACGAAGGCACCGTCCTGGTGGTCCGGCTGATGGTCCGTCGGGTGTGGGGGTTCCGCTCCCGACGGGGATAGCTTAGGTTAGCCTAACCTTACTTACCAGGTCCTGGAGGGGACATCGATGTCCGCACGCCCCGTCCGCCCGTTCGCCGTCGCCCTCGTGGCGACCCTGGCGGCTCTGCTCGCGGCACTGCTCCCCGCCGCGGGAGCCCACGCGGCGAGCCGTCCCGTGCAGGGCGGCAGGCTCGACTGGGGCGTCAAATCGTCCTTCCAGAGTTATGTCACCGGCCCTGTCGCAAAAGGCGGTTTCCAGCTGAAGAACGGCGCCGCCACGGTCGGCGGCAGCCTGTTCCGCTTCCACTCGGCGACCGGCTCCTACGACCCCGGCACCGGCGCATTCGAGGCGGCCTTCAGCGGCGGCGTCGCCTTCCGCGGCCACCAAAAGCCGGACGGGGGCAACGAGCTGGACCTGACGATCAGCCGGCCCGCGATCCGCATCGAAGGCGGCAGCGGCACCCTCTACGCGGACGTCGTCGGCAAGGCCAAGGACACCGGTCAGGTCACCAGCCGCTCCCGGGTCCCCTTCGCCAGCCTCGGCCTCGGCGGCATCGACATGAAGGGCGGCGGCAGCCCCCTCGCCCTCACCAACGTCCCCGCCACCCTCACCGAACAGGGCGCCCAGGCCTTCGCCGGCTACTACCCCGCCGGCACCCCGCTCGACCCCGTCACGCTTTCCGTCGACGTCCGGTCCGCCCCGGCCGCAGCGTCCTCGCCGTCCCCGAGTGCCGCGGCCGGGGCCTCGCCCGGCACGCAGACCCCCGCCGGCCAGGGCGCGTTCGCCGACGCGGCCGTCGACTGGGGGGTGCGGCGCACCTTCCGCGAGTACGTCACCGGGGCCGTCGGCCAGGGCAGGTGGGCCGTCGCCGAGGGCGCCCAGGACGGCGGGGCCCTGTTCCGCTTCCCGCAGGGCAAGGGCCTCTACGACGGCTGGAAGGGCACCCTCGACGCCGCCTTCGCGGGTACGGTCCACTTCACCGGAGCCCACCTCGACCTCAAGCTGGGCAGGGTCGCCGTCAAGGTGGAGGGCGGCAAGGGCGTCCTCACCGCCGACGTCACCGCGGGCGGGGCGACGAAGACCGCCGTTTCCCTCGTGGAGTTCGACGCGGCCGGCCTGAAGGCCGAGGGCGCGCTCGCCACCCTCACCGAGGCCCGGGCCACCCTCACCGAAGGCGGCTCCCAGGCCTTCGACTCCCTGTACCGGGCCGGCACCGAGATGGACCCCGTCTCCCTGGCCGTCGCCCTCGACGCCACCGGCCGACTGCCCGCCCTGCCCGACCTGGGCTCCGCCCCCGCGACGCCCGCCCCGCAGACC
>NZ_JACBGN010000596.1 GCF_013401435.1 Streptomyces sp. BR123 | reverse complement strand
ACCCACGACGCCCGACCCGTGACGCCCAACCCGCAACGCCGAGCCCACGACGCCCAACCCGCGACGCCCAACCCGCAACGCCGAGCCCACGACGCCCAACCCGCGACGCCTACGCGTTCTTGAACACCTGCCGCTGCCGCCCCAGGCCCTCGATCTCCAGCTCCACGACATCGCCGGCCCGCAGATACGGCTTCGGCTCCGGTCGGCCCATGGCAACGCCCGCCGGCGTACCGGTGATGATGACGTCGCCCGGGTAGAGGGTCATGAACCGGCTCAGGTACCGCACGACCTCACCCACCGGGAAGATCTGGTCGGCGGTGTTGCCGTCCTGCTCGAGCTCCCCGTTGACCCACAGCCTCACGTCCAGCACCTGTGGGTCCGGGATCTCGTCGGCGGTCACCAGCCACGGGCCGATCGGGGTGAAGGTCTCGCAGTTCTTTCCCTTGTCCCAGGTGCCGCCGCGCTCGATCTGGAATTCGCGCTCCGATACGTCGTTCACCAGCACGTACCCGCCCACATGGGCGAGTCCCTCCTCGGCGGAGGACAGGTAGCGGGCCGTGCTGCCGATGACGACGCCCAGCTCGGCCTCCCAGTCCGTCTTCACGCTGCCCCGCGGGATCAGGACGGTGTCGTCCGGCCCGGCCACGGTGTCCGCGGCCTTGAGGAACAGGATCGGCTCGGCGGGCGCCTCGGCACCGATCTCGGCGGCGTGCCCGAAGTAGTTCAGCCCGATGCCCACGATCTTGCCGATGCGGCCGACCGGCGCGCCGATCCGCAGCCCCTCCGCCTCCAGGGCCGGGAGGAGCTCCCCGGACGCCACCGCCTCCCGTACCCGGGACAGTACGGAGTCGTCGGCGAGCAGGGCGCCGTCCACATCCGTGATCAGGCCGGACAGGTCGCGCAGCGACCCGTCCTGGTCGAGCACTGCGGGACGCTCCGCCCCGACCGGTCCGACACGCAGCAGCTTCATGGGCATTCTCCCGGGGTCGCGGATGGTCGGCCCATGGGCGTACCCCGGGCCGCACGATGGGGTGCGGCCATCGGAGGACTGGCTGATCCTCCAAGACCCCCGACCGATCCGCAAGACCCCGTTCACGGACTGGAACGCTCGCCCCTCCGGGCCGGCGGCCCGAGGGCGCCCTACGCCCCGCCCACCGCCTCCAGCCGCTCCTTGCGGTGCTGGAGCCAGGCCCGCTCGGCCACGGACCAGGCGGTGGTGGCCGCCAGGTACAGCCCGGCGGCCAGCGGCACCACGGCGGCGGTGATCAGCGTCCCGAACGACAGCAGCGGCAGCACGCCGCCCACCCGCCGCAGCATCTCCTGCTGCTCCGCACTCAGCTCGACGCCCCCGCCCCCGGACCCAGCCCGGGAACCAGCCCCAGCCC
>NZ_JACBGN010000595.1 GCF_013401435.1 Streptomyces sp. BR123 | reverse complement strand
CGCCCGGCCCGCCCTCGGCCCGGCCGCCGCCGTCGGGGCGCACACGCTGGCCCTGACCCGGCTCAGCAGGCACGAGGTCGCCGGGGCCCCGCCGCACGAGGTGGCCCTGACCCTGCTCTCCTCCGCCGTCACGGCAGCGGCCGGCCTCGCCCGCACCGACGCGGCCGCCCGCCCCCTCGGGCTCCGCGCCGCGGCCGGCGGCACCGCCCGCACCGCCCAGACCGCCGCGCTCGCCGTGTACGCGGCCGGCTACGGGCCCGCCCTCGCCCGGGCGGTGCGCCGCCCCGCCGCCCCCGAGGTGCGGCGGGCCGTCGGCGCCGGGATCCACGCCCTGCTCCCGCTGCAGGCCGCCCTCGCCGCCCGCGCCGGGGCCCCCGGCCTCGCCGTCCCGCTGGCCGCGGCCCTGCCGCTCGTCCGCGGCCTCGCCCGGAAGGTGTCCTCGACATGACCGCCACGCACCGCCCCGCTGCCGGGGGCCGGCCGTGAACACCGCCGCCGCGGGACCGATGCCCCGCTTCTCGTACGGCACCAACGGCCTCGCCGACCACCGGCTCGACGACGCGCTGCGGATGCTCGCCGACCTCGGCTACGAGGGGGTCGCCCTCACCCTCGACCACCACCACCTCGACCCGTACGCCCCCGATCTGCCCGCCCGCACGGCCCGAGTCCGCCGGGCCCTCGCCGACACCGGCCTGGCCGTGGTCGTGGAGACCGGCGCCCGCTACCTCCTCGACCCCCGCCGCAAGCACCGCCCCACCCTGCTGTCCGCCCGGCCGGAGGAACGCGCCCTGCGGGCGGACCTGCTGCGCCGCGCCCTCGTGATCGGCGCCGAACTGGGGGCCGGGGCCGTGCACTTCTGGAGCGGCGCCCCCGACCCGGACACCACCCCCGAGCAGGCCTGGCAGCGGCTGGTCGACGGCTGCGCCGACACCCTCGCGCACGCCGACGCCGCCGGCATCGACCTCGCCTTCGAACCGGAGCCGGGCATGCTCGTCCCCGACCTGGCCGGCTACCGGCGGCTGCTGGACGACCTCGGCCGGCCCGACCGGTTCCGGCTCACCCTGGACCTCGGCCACTGCCGCTGCCTGGAGCCGTTCCCCGTCGCCGACTGCGTGGAGCTCGCCGCGGACCGCCTCGCCCACGTCCAGATCGAGGACATGCGCCGCGGTGTCCACGAACACCTGCCCTTCGGCGAGGGCGAGATCGACTTCCCGCCGGTCCTGGCCGCCCTGGCCCGCACCGGCTACCGAGGGCTCGTCTCCGTGGAACTCCCGCGCCACAGCCATGCCGGGGCCGACGCCGCCCGCCACAGCATCGCCTTCCTGCGCTCGGCGGCCGCCGCCGCCCGCCAGGAGAAGGAGGCCGTACCGCAATGACTGTCTCTTATACACA
>NZ_JACBGN010000594.1 GCF_013401435.1 Streptomyces sp. BR123 | reverse complement strand
GTGCGTCACCGGGGCCCGGGGTTGGCAGGCGGGCCGGGGGCCTTATCGTGGACCCGGACAGCGAAACCGCACGTCACGCCGACCCGACCGCCCCACCAGCCAAGCCGCTCCAGCGCAGCAGCGGCCCGCAGATCCGCCGCATCAGGAGCCGCAACCGCCATGGCACACCCGGCACACCCCGCCTACCCCGTCGGACTCCGCCTCGCCGGCCGGCGCGTCGTCGTCATCGGCGGCGGCCAGGTCGCCCAGCGCCGGCTGCCGGCGCTCGTCGCGGCCGGCGCCGACGTCCTCCTCGTCTCGCCCTCGGCCACGCCCTCCGTGGATGCCATGGCGGAGACCGGCGAGATCCGCTGGGAGCGCCGCCGTTACCGGGACGGCGACCTGGCCGACGCCTGGTACGCGCTCATCGCCACCCAGCACCGCGAGGTCAACGAGCAGGCCTCCGCCGAGGCGGAGCGCGAGCGCGTCTGGTGCGTGCGTGCCGACGACGCCTCCGCCGCGACCGCCTGGACCCCGGCCACCGGCCGTGTGGAGGGCGTGACCGTGGCCGTGCTGACGGGCAATGACCCGCGCCGTTCCGCCGCCGTCCGTGACGCGGTCGTCGAGGGGCTCCGGGACGGCACCCTCACCGCCCCCGCCCACCGCGGCCGCGACCGGGGCGTGCCCGGCGTCGCCCTCGTCGGCGGCGGCCCGGGCGACCCGGACCTGATCACCGTCCGAGGCCGGCGCCTGCTCGCCGAGGCGGACGTGGTCATCGCCGACCGGCTGGGCCCCCGCGACCTGCTCGACGAACTCCCGCCGCACGTCGAGGTCATCGACGCCGCGAAGATCCCGTACGGCCGCTACATGGCCCAGGAGGCCATCAACAACGCCCTGATCGAGCACGCGAAGGCCGGCAAGGCCGTGGTCCGGCTCAAGGGCGGGGACCCGTACGTCTTCGGGCGGGGGATGGAGGAACTCCAGGCGCTCGCCCAGGAGGGGATCCCCTGCACGGTGGTGCCCGGCATCTCCAGTTCCATCTCGGTGCCCGCGGCCGTCGGCATCCCGGTCACCCACCGGGGCGTGGCCCACGAGTTCACCGTCGTGAGCGGGCACGTCGGTCCGGATGACCCGCGGTCCCTCGTGGACTGGGCCTCGCTCGCCAGGCTCACCGGCACGCTCGTGATCCTGATGGGCGTCGACAAGATCGGCCTGATCGCGGAGGCCCTGGTCCGCCACGGCCGCCCGGCGGACACCCCGGTCGCCGTCGTCCAGGAGGGCACCACCACCGCCCAGCGCCGCGTCGACGCCACGCTCGCCACCGTGGGCGAGCGGGTCCGCTCCGAGGACGTCCGCCCGCCGGCCGTCATCGTCATCGGCGAGGTCGTACGGGTCGCGGAGGCCGGCCCCACACCCCCGACCCACTGAACC
>NZ_JACBGN010000593.1 GCF_013401435.1 Streptomyces sp. BR123 | reverse complement strand
CCCACCGTGGCACAGGCCCTGCCCACCGCCGCCGCCCCGCCCGAGCTGCTCGCCGCCACCGGGACCGACGCCTCCCTGGTCACCGTGGTCGCCACGGCAGAGGCCCCACGCCCGCTGTACGAGCTGTGTACGAGCTGCGGGGCGGCGAGGCGTACCACATCGGCAGCGGCCGCTGCTCCGTCGGCTTCCCGGTCACCCCCGGCACCACCCAGGGCTTCGCCACCGCCGGCCACATCGCAAAACGGCCGGCCGCCGATGCCGCCGCGGCCCACCTTCCGGAACCGGAGCAGCCGGGAAGCCCACTGCATCGTCGACCGGCTCGGCCGGTACGACGCCTGCTGACGCACGGGGGCGGCGGCGCTACGCGACGAGCGCCGCGACCCCCGTCGCCACGACGATCGCCCCGCAGACCACCAGGTTGACCAGCCGGTGCTCCCAGAACACGGCGACGAACTCGCGGATGGTGGCGCTCGGCCAGAAATAACGGGCCGTCGGCGAGCCCACGACCTGCCCGTTCACCCCGGCCTTGCGGGCCGTCATCGCGGCACGGAAGGCGTGGAAGTTGTTGGTGACGACCACGCACCGGTAGTCCGGCCCGGCCTCCTCCTCCATCACCGCCCGGCTGAAGGCGAGGTTCTCGTCCGTCGTCCGGGAGCGGTCCTCCAGCCGGATCAGCTCCGGCGCCACGCCCTGCTCGATCAGCCAGTCGGCCATCGCCCGCGCCTCCGACAGCTTCTCGTCCGGGCCCTGCCCGCCCGAGACCAGCAGCAGCGGCACCCTCCCGCCGCCCCGCGCCGCCTGCGTGGCCTGCGCGGCCTGGATCCGCCGGCCCTTCTCCAGACGCGAGGCCAGCAGCGGGGGCACCCGCTCGCCGCCGATCAGACCGGAGCCCAGCACCACCACGTAGTCCACCTCGCTGCGCACGTGCGTCCGCCCGTACAGGAAGGCGTACGCGAGGAAGCACGCGAAAAGGAAGGAGACGTAGCCGACCAGCAGCACCAGCCCGCCCACGGCCGCGTCCATCGCCGGCGAGCCCCGGTCGCCGGTGTAGGCGATCAGCGCGATCAGCCCGAAGATGCCCAGCCCGGCGGCCAGCGACAGCAGGTTGGCGGGGCGGCGGCCCTCCTTGCGGAGCATGGTGATGCCGTTGCGCACGAGGAACACGCCGAGCACGAGCGTGCCCAGCGCCGGCACCAGCAGGACCAGCGCCACCGCGGCGATCGCCGCCACCGGCGGCAGCGACGGGATCAGGAACAGCACCCCGATCGAGGCCCATATGAGGGTCAGCCCCAGCAGGACAGCATTGCGGAAGCGCCGGCGGTCCTTCCACATGCTCACCAGGAACAGCAGCAGCAGCACGGCGGCCGGCGCGAAAGCGATCATGCGGTTCAGCCTAGGGGCTGCTCGCCCCGCGCAGATCAGCCCCGAGGAGGACCCGCCCCGGGG
>NZ_JACBGN010000592.1 GCF_013401435.1 Streptomyces sp. BR123 | reverse complement strand
GACAGGGACGGGGACGGGGCGACCGGTGCCGGGGACTTCGTGCTGCCGGTCGTCGCCGTCGGCGCGGCGGGGGCGCTCGCCGTGTACGCGTACACCCGGCGCAGGCGCAAGGGCTCCGCGCCGGGAGGCCGCCCGCGCACCACGACCGGCTGGGGGGACCGGCCCGCCACGACGACGGCCCTGCCGCTGCCCGACCTGGACGCGAAGGCCGGGGCCCTGCTGGTGGACACGGACGACGCGGTCCGCACCAGCTCCGAGGAGCTCGGCTTCGCCTCCGCGCAGTTCGGCGACGCGGCGGTGGCCTCCTTCGCCCAGGCCGTGGCGTTCGCGAACGGAGAGCTGACGGCGGCGTTCCGGCTGCGCCAGCAGCTGGACGACGCCTACCCGGAGGACGATGCGACGCGGCGGCGGATGCTGGACGAGATCGTGGCCCGGTGCAGTGAGGCGAACCGGCGGCTCGACGCCGAGGCCGCGGATTTCGACCGGCTGCGGGAGCTGGAGCGCAACGCCCCGCAGGCCTTGGCGGAGGTGGAGGGCCGGGTGCGCGATCTGACGGGCCGTACGGTGACGGCGGCGGCCACCCTGACCGCGTTGCGCGGCCGGTACGCGGACTCGGCGTCGGCTCCGGTGGCCGGCCACGCCGAACGGGCCGAGGAGCGGCTGCGGTTCGCGACGGACAACGCCTCCCGGGCCCGGGAGGCCGTCGACGGCGGCGACAGGGGGGCGGCGGCCGTGCACGTACGGGCGGCGGAGGGCGCGGTGGACCAGGCGGCGACCCTGGCGGACGCGGTGGAGCGGCGGGCGCAGGAGCTGGCGGAGGCGGCGGGCAGGCTACCGGGAGCCCTCACGGAGACGGAGGCGGACCTGGCCGACGCCCGCGGGCTGCTGCCGGGGACGGAAGAGGGGGCGTCGACCGCGGATCTGCGGGGCCGGATCGGCCGGGCGGAGGCGGTGGTGTCGGCCGTCCGGCAGGAGGTGGCGGCAGGCCGGTACGACCCGATCGACGCCCTGCGCCGGTCCGAGGAGGCCGATGCGGCACTTGACGAGGCCCTGGCCGCGGCGCGCGGGCAGGAGTCGGGCCGGCGGCGGACGGCGGCCCTGCTGGACCAGGCGCTGTTGTCGGCGCGGAGTGCGGCGGCCGCGGCGGCGGACTACGTCACGACCAGCCGGGGTGCGGTCGGCAGCCGCGCCCGTACCCGGCTGGCGGAGGCGCAGCGGCATCTGGAACGGTCTCGGTCGCTGGCGGAGTCGGACGCGGCGGGCGCGCTGGCGGAGGCGCAGCAGGCGGACGTACTGGCGCGGGAGGCGCAGCAGCTGGCCGAGGAGGACGTACGGGGCTTCCGGGACCCGTTCGGCGAGGCCGGGCAGCGGCAGGGTGGCGGCGGTACGGGCGGTGCGGTGCTCGGCGGGATCATCCTCGGCCGGATCCAGCGCGGCGCCGCCCGCGGCGGCAGCGGGTGCGGCCACGGCGGGGGCG
>NZ_JACBGN010000591.1 GCF_013401435.1 Streptomyces sp. BR123 | reverse complement strand
CCCCGAGGCCTCCGCCGCCCCCGACAAGGGCGACGGCAGCGGCAACGGCTCCCAGGCCGCCGAGGACCTCAACGCCGGGCGCAAGGAGGGCGAGGACAAGGTCCTCTGGCTCAAGACCGCCAAGGTCGACGGCCCGGGCATCGGCATCGACGCCAAGGGCCAGTGGGTCGTCGGCGACGCCGTCGTCAAGGCCGTGGGGAAGAACCTCACCGCCTACGGCGCCGCCGACGGCAAGGAGCAGTGGACGCTCGCCTTCCCTTTCCCGGTCTGCTCCGTCACACCGCAGACCACCGCCGATGCCAAGACCGTCGTCCTGTACCGGGAGAGCGGGTCCGACACCGCCCCGTGCAACCGGATGCGGATGGTCGACCTCAAGACGGGCAAGGAGGGCTGGTCGAAGGAGGTCCCCAAGGAGGGCCACTTCGACATCATGACCGCGCCCACCCTGGGACTGACCGGCGACACCGTCACCGTCAGCCGCAACGGCGGCAGCGCCAGCGCCTTCAGGATCAGCACGGGTGACAGGCTGTTCGGCAGCGGCTCCGCCGAGGGCTGCAGGCCCGACGCGTACGTCGCCCACAACAACAAGGTGATCTCGATCGCCGGCTGCATCGACAAGGACGGCAACGGCGAGGTCTCGGACGCCGACCCGGTCACCGGCAAGAAGAGCTGGACCTTCCGCCTGCCCGAGAAGTACAAGGTCACCAGCGTGTACTCGCTCGACCCGGTCGTCCTCGACGTCGGCAACGACCAGAAGGGCGAGCGCTCCATCGTGGTCCTCGGACCCGACGGGAAACAGCGCGCCACCGTGAGCGGCGAGGGCAAGTTCGCCACCGAGTGCAACAACGCGCCGCTGGGATCCCTGGAAGTCTGCCGCAACACCGTCGTCGACGGCGGCACCCTCTACATCCCGACCGCCGCGGGCTCCGGCAAGCCCAACGAGATCGTCGCCTTCGACCTGGGCACCGGAAAGGCCAAGTGGCGCACCCCGGCCGGCGACAGCCGCACCCTCACCCCGATCAGGGCCGAGAACGGGCAGCTGATCGCCTACCGGTCCGCAGAGAAGGACAAGGGCGGCGAGGTCGTCGCGATCCCGGCCGCCGGGGGCACGCCCACCGCCCTGCTGCGCCACCCCTCCGGCGCCGCCGCCCCGATCGAGAACGCCTTCTACTACCCGCAGATCGACTACGCGGGCGGCCGCTTCTACATCTCCGTCACCCGCCTGCGCGCCCAGGGCAAGGACGAGAAGCTCCTGATGGTCTTCGGCAAGTGAACGAGTGCCCCAGCCGCCCACCGAGAGGCAGTAGCAACCCATGAGTACCCCGCCGCCCCCTCAGCAGCCGCCCGCCGGCGGCTTCGGAGCGCCGCAGGACCCTCCGCCCGGAGGCTTCGGCGCGCCGCCGCCGACGGCCCCGCCCGTCCCGCCGCAGCAGCCCCCGGCTGCCGCGGGTCCACCGGCGGCTGCTGCGGGGCGGCGGCGCCGGAGGGGT
>NZ_JACBGN010000590.1 GCF_013401435.1 Streptomyces sp. BR123 | reverse complement strand
CAGCCGGGGTGTGGGCCGGGCCGGTGCCCGGTTCGGGGGCGCCGGGGCCCAGGGCGAGGAGTTCGGCGCGCAGCCGGTCGGGGAGCATCTCGGCCCGGTCGAGGCGGGCCGCGGGGTCGTCGGTGAAGGCCTGGAGGAGCCGCACCCAGTGGGCGGCGAACCGCTCGACGGTGGCCGCGTCGAAGAGGGAGGTGGCGTATTCGACGAGGCCGAGCAGGGAGCCGTCCGGCTGCCGCTGGACGACGAACGTGAGGTCGGTGCGGGCGGCCCGCCAGGCGCCGCGGAAGGCGTCGATGTCGGTGCCGGTCGTGGCGGTGCCGGTCCGGCCCTCCTCGTGCAGGTCGAACATGACCTGGTAGAGGGGGGTGCGGGCGGGGTCCCGGGCGTCGTCGAGGGCGGCGACGAGCCGGTCGAAGGGCAGGTCCTGGTGGGCGAACGCGGTCCTCGCGGTGTCCCGGACCCGGTCCAGCGCGTCGGTGAACGGCGTGTCGGCGGGGGCGTCGCAGCGCATCACGAGGGTGTTGAGGAAGAAGCCGACGACGTCGGCGGCCTCGGGCCGGTCGCGGCCGGCGACGGGCACGCCCACGGGCACGTCCCACTGTCCGGTGAGGCGGGCGACGAGGGCCGCGAACACGGTGAGCAGGGTCTGGTGGAGGGTGGCGCCGTGGGCGCGGCCGAGCGCGGCGGCCCGCTCGGTGAGCTCGGCGGGCACGGTGAACACGTGGGCGGCGCCGGCGGCGTCGCGGACGGCGGGCCGGGGCCGGTCGGCGGGCAGGTCGACGGGGAGGATCCCGTCGAGGGCCCGCTTCCAGTGGGCCAGTTCCTCCTGGGCGGCGGGGCCGGCGAGGCGGCGCCTCTGGTGGACGGCGTGGTCGGCGTACTGCACGGGCAGCGGCGGGAGCCCGGCGGCGGTGCCTCGGTGGGCGGCCTCGGCAAGGGCGAGCAGGTCGCGTTCGAGGATCACGGAGGACCAGCCGTCGCAGGCGATGTGGTGGACGCAGAGCACCAGGCTCGTGTCGGACCGGGGCTCCGGGCCGCGGACGGCGAGCGCGCGCCAGACGGGCCCGTGCTCCAGGTCGAAGGGGCGGGCGAACTCCTCCCGGACCAGGGCGTTCAGGGCGGCCCCGTCGGCGGCGCGCGCGGTGCGCAGCTCGACGCGGGCTTCGGCGTCGGCGATCTGGACGGGCTCGGCGCCGCGCAGGACGTAGCGGGTGCGCAGGATCTCGTGCCGCTCGGCGAGCGCGGTGAGCGCGGCGGCGAGGGTCCGGTCCGTGTATGCGGCGGGCAGGGTGAGGAAGACGGGCGCGTTCCACTCGGCGCTGCCGGGCCGCATCCGGTCCAGCAGCCACATGCCCTGCTGGCCGGGCGACAGGGGCAGCCCCTCGGGGGTGCGCGCCACCGGCCGTACGGGCTCGTCCGCGTCGGCGGCGCGGGGCGCGGCCGCGGCCGGGACCGGGGAGGCGGCCGCGGCCGGGATCCGGGGGGCGGCCGGGTCGCC
>NZ_JACBGN010000058.1 GCF_013401435.1 Streptomyces sp. BR123 | reverse complement strand
CAGTTGGGGGTGGGCGGTGAGCGAGCCACAGCAGGTCGTCGTCCTCGGGGCGTCCGGGTTCATCGGCTCCGCCGTGGTCCGGGCGCTGGCCGACACCCCCGGTGTCCGGGTGCGCGCGGTGTCCCGGCGGCCGGTCCGGCTGTCGGACCGGCTCGCCGTGCGGGTGGAGGTGGTCACCGCCGACCTGACGGAACCGGGCGTCCTGGCCCGGGCCGTGGCCGGCGCCGACGCGGTACTGCCGTTCACCGCGCGGATCCGCGGGGCGTCCGGCTGGCGCCTGTCCGAGGACGACACGGAGGCGGAACGGGTCAACGTGGGCCTGATCCGCGACCTGGTGGCCGCGCTCGCCGACCGGCCGTCCGGCTCCGTGCACCACCCCCGCCCGCCCGTGGTCGTCTTCCCGGGCAGCAACACCCAGGTGGGCCGGGTCGCCGTCGAGCGCATCGACGGGTCGGAGCCGGACCGCCCCGAGGGCGTCTACGACCGCCAGAAGCACGCTGCGGAATCACTGCTGAAGAAGGCCGCGGCGGCAGGACTCCTCCGGGCGGTCAGCCTCCGGCTGCCGCCCGTGTACGGGCCGCCCGCGCCGACCGCCGAGGACCGCGGCGTGGTGTCCACCATGATCCGGCGGGCGCTGGCCGGGGAGCCGCTCACCATGTGGCACGACGGCACGGTCCGCCGCGACCTGCTGTACGTGGACGACGCCGCCCGGGCGTTCACCGCGGCCCTGGCGCACGCGGACGCCCTCGACGGCCGGCACTACCTCATCGGCACCGGGCGGGCCCGGCCGCTGGGCGAGGTGTTCCGGGCGGTGGCGCAGGCCGTCTCCCGCTGCACGGGAGCCGACCCGGTGCCGGTGGTGTCGGTGGTTCCCCCGGCGCACGCGGACGCCACCGACTTCCGCAGCCTGGAGGTGGACCCGTCTGCGTTCGAGACGGCCACCGGCTGGCGGGCCCTGACCCCGCTGGACGAGGCGCTGCACCGGACGGTGACCGCCGTCGCAGCGACACGGCCCGGGAGTCCCGCTACCGCGGGACGGGCCTGAGGGCCGGCCGTACGGGGGGTGCCTCCATGTCTTTCGTAGGCCCGAGCTGGTCATGCGGCGGCCGTTGCGGGGTCGGGGGCGAGTGCCGCGTCTCGCTGGAGCGCGTCGTTGGCGGCCTTGGTGACGGCCTTGCCGGGCTTCTCGTTGAGGATCTTCAGGATGTTGACCCTGTTGTCCTCGGCGCGTGACTTGATGACGCCGGACGTGTTTGAAGTCCCCCCTACTGCGGGGACGCCGCCGGAGAGGGCCTGAACCGCTGCCTTCGCAACGGCCGGCTCGACGACCTGGGCGATGAAGAGGGTGGTCTCGCGAGCGGCGTTGGTCGCCTGGTTGGCGGCGTTCTTCGCCTCGTTCGCGTTCGTCGCGTCCTTCGACGCGGCGATCGCGGCGTTGTAGGCACGGGTGGCCGCCGATCCGGCGGCAGCAGCTGCCCGGGAAGCCGCCGTGGCCGCCCAGGACGCCCGCTGCGACGCCTGGACCGCGGCGGTGGCGGCCCGGCGCGCCGGCCGTGGCGACTCTGCGGACGATCTCCACCCGCATGTCCTCGTGTACCGGCCGGTGAGCAGGAATTGCTCCAGTGCCCGGTCGGTGCCGGCGGTCAGCGCGTCATTGCCGTCTCGCTTACGTTCTTTCCGCCGTTGGCCATGGCGCTGAGGGTGATGACGCGCATGTCCTCGGTGACCGAGGAGCGGAACCCGTCCTTGGCGAACGCGGATATCGCCTCCTCCCCACCGGTGAGGGCGGCGCTCGCGTCCCTTCGTACGCTCCCGAACGGCCGCCCGGAATCCAAGCCTTGACGGCCTTGGCCAGATCCGTGTCCGGAAGCGCCAGCGCGTCGCCGGCCTGGGTGGCCGCGCCGGGGGCTGCCCGGACCGGGTGGTGAACAGCCAGGGGGTGGAGACAGCGGCTGCGCCCGCTGCGAGAGCGGTCGTGAATCGACACCGACTCCAAAACGTTTCCTGCACAGAAGAATCTCTCTGATTCCGATTCCTCGCGGCCGGCGCCGAACCTTGCCCGGGAAATATCTCACCGGAACGGCGATGGACCTGACCTTGTGCAGCGCAACGCCCGGAACACACCTGGCTGGAACCCGGTTGGCACCGCGACCGAAAAATGGCCGAATCTCGCCCTTAAGTTTCGTAAAACCGCTGCAACCATCCCATAGAGTGACGCAAGTCACGCCCTCGGTGGGCGATGTGCGCCCCTATGGCCCCATTTATTCTCTTGGCCGGATGACCCCTGACTTGCTTTCATTCAGAAGATCGTCAGCCGGTGCGCAACGTCATCGCATTTCCATTTCGTCGACATCGGTCAGCCGTGACCGGGGCGCTCAAGAACCCGTGCTACCCCCTTTCCTCGACTGCGCATCCAGGCGCGCTCGCGAAGACCCCGGATCGACACTGAGATGAAAACGAAGGTGCGCAGCACAATCCTGAGAATCGTCGGCGCAGCTGTGGCTGCAGGGGCACTGACCTGGGTCGCAGCCACGGGCGGTGTGATCGGCGGATCCGGGGCGGAAGATCTTGCAGCGAAGGCGATCGCCCATGAAGGCCCGGGTTACGCCGTCGGAGACTTCGCATACCCGAACGCCGACAAAATCCTCGCGGAGGGGAAGATCAAGCTCAAGAGCGGAAACGGCCACACACTCCTCGCCGAGTGCACGGGCGCGCCTGAATTGATGGAGATTTTCTCCCACGAGAACGCGAAGGCGTGTTTCCGGGTCACCGGAGACAAGGGCTACCTGAGTCTGGAGATCCCGGCAGTCTTCGGAGTCAAGGGAAACAACTACGCCGCACAGGTCGCGATGTCCGTCGGTACCGAGGAAAAGACTTTCACCGTCGACAAGAATGCCCGGCCCGCTGTGGGTGAGACCGCCGACGAACAGGGACGCGATTTCACGCTTCTGGAGATCAGGACCTCCAAGTAGCACACACGCACCTGGCGCCCACACCTGCGCCCCGCCACGCGCCGCCCGATCGCCCTCCTACACCCCGATCCAAGGAAGCTTCATGTCCCGACCCAGCCCCCGATTCCCCTGGCGGCCCGCAGGCCTCACCGCAGTGATGGCAGCCGGCCTGCTGGCGCCCGCGTCCGCGCACGCCGCCATCGGTACCCCGGACACCGGCACCTACACCCACACGGCCCAGCTCACCATCGGCGACGAGGTCAACGCCCGGGCCTGCTCGGCCACCCTGATCGCCGGCGACTGGCTGCTGGGTGCCAAGAGCTGCTTCGGCACCGACGCCACCGCCGGGGCACCGAAGCAGCCCGTCAAGGCGACCGTGGGCTCCAAGACCTACAGCGTCACCGAACTCGCTCCCCGCACCGACCGGGACCTGATCCTCCTGCGCCTGGACCGGCTCGTCACCGGCGCCACCCCTGCCAAGCTCGCCTCCGCCGCCCCTGCCGCCGGTGCCGCGGTCACCGCCGCCGGCTACGGCCGCACCAAGACCGAGTGGGTCCCCGGCAAGGTCCACACCGCCTCGTTCAAGGTCTCCGCCAGCACGGCCACCACCCTCACCCTCGACGCAGCAGGGCAGGGCAACGTCATCTGCCAGGGCGACGCCGGCGGCCCCGTTCTGAACGCCGACGGTGAACTCGCCGCCCTCAACAGCCGTTCCTGGCAGGGCGGCTGTCTCGGCACCGACCCCGCCGAGGCCCGCACCGGCGCCGTCTCCGTCCGTACCGACGACCTGCGCGACTGGATCCTGCAGACCCGCACCCTGGCCGCCGGCTGGAAGACCGAGACCCTCGTCCAGGCCGGCAACACCCTGTACCAGGGCATCCGTCTGGCCGGTGGCGACTGGACGGGCTTCACCGACCTCCAGACCAAGGTCGGGGACATCGGCGGCATCCGCACCGCCTCCGCCGCCGGCGTCAACGGCGACACCCACGTCCTCGCCATCAGCAACAACGGCCGCCTGTTCCACACCGTCCGCAAGGCGGACGGCACCTGGGGCACCTTCGGCGACGTCGGCGCCGCCGCCGGCGGACTCGCGAACCCCACCCAGGTCTCTGCCGTCTCCATCGGCTACGACCTCCACGTCGTCGCCGTCGCCGACGGCAAGATCTTCCACACCGTCCGCAACGCCACCGGCCACTGGACCGGCTTCGGCGACATCGCCGGCGCCGCCGGCCCGATCGGCAAGGTCACGGCCGCTGCCACCGCCAGCACGGGGGGCCAGCTCCAGGTCACCGCCATCAGCGGCGGCAAGGCTCACCACACCATCCGCAACACCACCGGCCACTGGACCAGGTGGGGCGACGTCGCCGCGGCCGTCGGCTCCGCCACCGGCCCCATCACTGCCGTCACCATGGCCGGCGTCGGCAACGACGCCCACATCGTCATCGCCACCGACAACGGCACCCGCCAATACCACGCCATCCGCAACGGCGACGGCACCTGGACCTCCCTCGGCGACCTGAAGGACATCCTCGGCACCGTCACCGCCAAGTCCGTCTCCGCAGCCGCCGTCGACGGCGAACTCCAGCTCGCCGTCACCGCAGCCGACGACAAGGCCTTGCTCAGCATCCGCCACACCGACCGCACCTGGACCACCACCGCAGTCAAACTCCAGGGCATCTCAGGAATCCCCGGGGCCATCGCCATCACCGGCACCCTCTAGCCCGGGCGTTGCCCTGTGTCCGTGGCGCCCCCGGCGCCACGGACACGGGGCGCGGTAGCGGAGCGCATCGAACCCGTGGTACAGGCGGGGCCGGCCCGAACCGCCGGACGACTCGGACACCCGAACCACGGCGTACCCGCTGGCGACCACCACCGTGGCCCGGACGGCACGAGGGCGGTCATCCATGCGCCCGCCAACGCACCGGCGACGGCGAGGCCACCCGCCAAGCCCTGCGGACCCGCCCTCACACAGCACTGCCATCCTTTCGCGCACTCGCGCACCGAACCCCGTCCGTAAGGATGCTCCCGTATGCATGCTCTCCGTCCCCATCAGACGCGGACGGCCGGCCTCGTGGTGACTGCGATCGCGGTCACCACCGGCCTCGTCACCGTTGCCCCGGCGCACGCCCTCACCGGCGCAGAGGCCCCGTCCGGCCAGTACGCCTCCGTCGTCAAGCTGAGCATCGGAGACGAGGCGAACAGCCGCGCCTGCACCGGCGCCCTCGTCGACGAGTGGTGGGTCGCCACGGCAGCCAGCTGCTTCGCCACGGTCCCGGGCCAGCAGGTCCCCGCGGGGAAGCCCGCCGTGCGGGCCACCGTCACCCTGGCGGGCGGCGAGACCCGCGAGGTCACCGAACTCGCCCCCCGCGCCGAGCGCGATCTGGTCCTGGCCCGGCTCATGCTGCCGGCCAGGGGCGCAGCCACCGTCAAGGTCTCCGCCTCGGCCCCGGCCGCCGGAACGAGCCTCAACTCCGCCGGCTTCGGCCGGACGAAGACCGAATGGGTACCGGGCAAACTCCACACCGGCACGTTCACCCTCGACTCCGCGGCTGCCACCACACTGGCGGTAACCGGCAAGGGTACCGACGCCATCTGCAAGGGCGATACCGGAGCCCCCCTCCTCAACGCCACGGGTGAACTCGTCGGGGTCAACAGCAGGTCCTGGCAGGGCGGCTGCCTGGGCACCGATCCGGCCGAAACCCGCACCGGCGCCATCGCCGCCCGCACCGACGACCTCGCCCAGTGGATCACCAAGACCACCGAACCGCGGCGCTCCGCCGCCGCGAACGAGGCCGGTGGTGCTGACGAGGTGCGGTGGGCCGACTGGGACGGTGACGGCAAGCCCGACTACATCAGCATCGCCGACAACGGCAACGTCAGCGTCTGGCAGAACCGCGGCCCCAACGCCTGGGCGACCGTCGGCAGGGTCGCCACCGGCACCACCACCGACCGCTCGCGCGTACGTCTCGCCGACTACGACGGCGACGGCAAGGCCGACTACTGGGTCATCAACCCCAACGGCTCCGTCAACGTCCACCTCAACCGCGGAGGCGATGTCGGCGGAGGCTGGCAGGACCTGGGCACCGTGGCGTCGGGCATCACCCCCAAGCAGGACCAGGTCCGTTTCGCCGACTGGGACGGTGACGGCCGTGCGGACTACATCACCATCGTCGACAACGGCAACGTCAGCGTCTGGCTGAACCGCGGCGACAACGCCTGGGTGGGCATCGGCAGGGTCGCCACCGGTACGACCACCGACCGCTCGCGGGTGCGCCTGGCCGACTGGAACGGCGACGGCAAGGCCGACTACTGGGTGATCAACCCCAACGGCTCCGTCAACGTCCACGTCAACACGGGCGGCGACGTGGGCGGTGGCTGGAACGGCGTCGGCCAAGTCGCCTCGGGAGTGACCACCGAACACAACCGCGTCCACTTCGCGGACTTCAACGGTGACACCCACGTCGACTTCCTGCTGCGCGGCAGTGGCACCAGCACCGCCTACAGCTCCTGGCTCGGCAACGGCAAGATCGACGGATGGAACGGCCTCGGCCAGATCGCCAGCGGCGTCTAACCTCACCAGCGCGCCGTCTCCCGTCAAGCACAGCTGCGTCCGTCCGGCCCACACCGACCGGACGGACGCAGCCGGTCCCGGTCCCGCAAAGGCGTCACCCGGCCAGGTCCAGCGCTACCACGACTTAAGCCCGGGTGACACCGGCCTCGGCATCCCTCCCGGCACCGCCTTCACCTGTCTGACCGCCGTCACCGTGGAACCGGTCGCCGCCGACAGCATCGACACCAAGAACGAGCACGAGCTCCCGTGCCTCGCCCGGGTCGGGGCAGGGCGACGAGGGCATCCGCACAGCCTCTCGGGTGGCCGTTCTCCCTCTGGGCGGCCGCCGCTTCCCGCGTCCGCAGCTCGGCCACGGCGTGGTCGCCTTCCTCGCACGCGAGCCCTGCCAGGAGCGTCAGCGCGTAGCCGCGGAAGAGCCGGTGGCCGTGGGCGGTGCAGGGCCCACGGTTCCGCAGACCGGTGCCGCCCACCGGGGCGCTACCGCGCCGGCCGCCCGTTCGCCTCCCCCGCCAGCGCCTCCAGTTCGGCCACCACCCGCGCCGGGCCCGGCTGGGCGGCGATCTCCGCCGCGACCTCGGCGGCCCGGGCCCGGTAGGCCGGGTCGGCCAGGAGTTCGGCGGCCGCAGCCGCGATCGCGGTGGTGGACCGGTCGCCCTCCGGGAGGACCAGGCCCGCGCCACGGTCCGCGATCCGCCGGCACGGCGGGAGCATCTTCGGGATCGTGGGGACCAGCAGCTGCGGGACGCCCGCGTGCAGGGCGGTCATCGCGGTCTGGCCGCCGCCGTGGTGCACGATCAGGTCACAGGTGGCCAGCAGGCTGTCCAGCGCGAACCAGCCCGCCCGCACCCCCGGCACCGCCCGCCCCAGCTGCGCGGCCAGCTCCTGCGGGGCGGCGACCACCAGCTCCCCGTCCAGGCCCTCGACGGTCCTGGCGAGCTCCGTCAGCTCGGCCACCTCGTCCTGCCCGGCGACCCGGCTGCCCGCGGTGACGCACACCCGGGGGCGTCCCGCGGGGCGCAGCATCCACGGCTCCATCGGCCGGCGGAGGTTGTACGGGACGAAGCGCATCGACTGCCGCGGGCCCGGTGCGAGCTCCGGGGCGCGCAGGCCGGGCGGGCAGATGTCGACCCACAGCCGGGGTACGGGCAGTGCGTCCAGGCCGGCGGCGGCGAGCTCGGCCGCGAGCTCGCTCGCGGCCCCGGCGTCCATCTCCGGCGGCTCGCCGAGGTCCCAGGTGTGCCGTACCCACGGCACACCCAGCTCGTGGGCGAACAGCGGGGCCGCGTAGCACAGGGATCCGCCGACGACGAGCTCCGGACCCCAGTCGGCGCAGAGGGCGCGCAGTGCGGGCAGGGTGGCGGCGGCGAGCCTGCCGAAGCCCTCGCCGTTGAAGCGGATCCGCTCCTGCGGGTCCGCGGGGATGCCGAGCGGGCGCCCGGCCCGGTCCTCGAACATGAACCGGCGCATGGTTGCGTCGGTGACGGACACGGCGGGCAGCCCGGTGCCGGTGACGTACGGGGTCATGTCCTCGGGGGAGGCGACGAGCACGCGGTGGCCGGCGAGGCGGGCCGCCGACGCGAGCGGGGCCAGCGCGAAGACCGTCGCCGGGCTCCCCCCGGTGATGAAAAGGATCCTCATCGCACGGACGCTGCCGCACGGTGCTCGAGAACCGCTGGACCGCCTGCCGCCGCGTCCGCCTGCCCTGAGCGCGTGTCGAGCCGCCCTTGAGCGGACGTCGACCGGCCCGGCTTACCAAAGTGCGCAGCCGGGGTCCACCACCCCGGCCCGACCGTGTCACCTCTTCGATAAGGAAACCGATCCGATGTCCCGTCGTGTCGTGATAACCGGTATGGGGGTGCGCGCACCAGGAGGCAGCGGCACGGAGGCGTTCTGGTCGCTGCTGGCCGCGGGCCGTACCGCGACCCGCCGGATCAGCTTCTTCGACCCGACGCCCTTCCGCTCCCAGATCGCCGGCGAGTGCGATTTCGATGCGGCGGCCGAAGGCCTCACTCCCCGGGAGATCCGCCGGATGGACCGGGCGGCCCAGTTCGCGGTGGTCTGCGCCCGGGACGCGGTCTCGGACAGCCGCCTCGACTTCGGCGCGCTCGACCCGTCCCGAGTGGGTGTGAGCCTGGGCAGTGCCGTCGCCGCCGCCACCAGCCTGGAGAACGAGTACCTGGTGCTCTCCGACGCAGGACGACAGTGGGAGGTCGACCCCGGCTACCTGTCCCCGCACATGTACGACTACCTGACCCCTGGTGCCCTGCCCGCCGAGGTGGCGTGGACGGTGGGTGCCGAGGGCCCGGTGGCCCTGGTCTCCAACGGCTGCACCTCGGGCCTGGACGCCGTCGGCAACGCCGTCGAGCTGATCGCCGACGGCACCGCGGACGTGATGCTCGCCGGGGCGACCGACACCCCGATCACCCCGGTCGTGGTGGCCAGCTTCGACGCGATCAGGGCCACGTCCGACCGCAACGACACGCCGGCGCAGGCCTCCCGGCCGTTCGACGCCACCCGCAACGGCTTCGTGCTGGCGGAGGGCGCGGCGGTGTTCGTCCTGGAGGAGCTGGAGCGGGCGCGGGCCCGCGGGGCCACCGTCTACGCCGAGGTCGGCGGGTACGCGACGCGCTGCAACGCGTACCACATGACCGGGCTGAAGGCCGACGGCCGGGAGATGGCCGAGGCCATCCGTGCCGCCCTGGACCAGGCGCGGATGAACGCGGAGGCGATCGACTACGTCAACGCGCACGGCTCCGGCACCGTGCAGAACGACCGGCACGAGACGGCCGCGTTCAAGCGGGCCCTGGGCGAGCACGCGTACCGGACCCCGGTGAGCTCGATCAAGTCCATGGTGGGCCACTCGCTGGGTGCGATCGGCTCCGTGGAGATCGCCGCGTGTGCGCTGGCCATGAAGCACAACGTGGTGCCGCCCACCGCCAACCTGCACCGGGCCGACCCCGAGTGCGACCTCGACTACGTGCCGCTGACCGCCCGCGAGCAGCGGGTGGACACCGTGCTGACCGTGGGCAGCGGATTCGGCGGCTTCCAGAGCGCGATGCTGCTGCGGCGGCCGGAAGGAGCGTCGTCATGACGACCACCACCACGGTGTTCACGGGGCTGGGGGTCCTGGCCCCCAACGGCCTGGGGACGGAGGAGTTCTGGTCCGCGACGCTGGAGGGCCGCAGCGGCATCAAGGACATCAGCGGCTTCGACACGGCCGGCTACCCGGCCCGGCGGGCCGGTGAGATCCAGGACTTCGACCCGGCGGAGCACCTGCCGAAGCGGCTGCTGCCGCAGACCGACCGGTCCACCCGGTTCGCGCTGACCGCCGCGGACATGGCGCTCGCCGATGGCGGTGTGGACCCGTCCGCGCTCGTCGACTACGACATGGGCGTGGTGACCGCGAACGCCTGCGGCGGTTTCGAGTTCACGCACCGCGAGTTCGCGAAGCTGTGGTCGCAGGGGCCGCAGTTCGTCAGCGTGTACGAGTCCTTCGCCTGGTTCTACGCGGTCAACACGGGCCAGATCTCCATCCGGCACGAGCTGCGCGGGCCGGGCAAGGCGCTCGTCGCCGAGCAGGCCGGCGGCCTGGACGCGCTCGGCCACGCCCGCCGCTCCCTGCGCCGCGGGGACGCGAAGCTGGTCGTCACGGGCGGCGCGGACTCGGCGCTGGACCCGTGGGGCTGGGCCTCGCAGTGGTCGTCCGGCCGGGTCACCCCCGGGGAGTTCCGGCCGTTCGACCGGGCGGCGAGCGGGCACGTGCCGGGCGAGGGAGCCGCGATCCTGGTCCTGGAGGACGCCGGGGCGGCCCGCCTGCGCGGCGCGCCGAAGGTGTACGGCGAGCTCGCCGGCCAGGCGTCGACCTTCGACCCGCCACCGGGCTCGCCGCGGCCGCCCGCCCTGCGCAGTGCCGTCGAAGCGGCGCTGGCCCGGGCCGGGGTGGCGCCGTCCGACGTCGACGTGGTCTTCGCCGACTCGGCCGGGCTGCCCGGGCCGGACCGGCAGGAGGCCGAGGTGCTGCGCGGCGTGTTCGGTGAGCGCGGCGTCCCGGTGACCGCGCCGAAGGCGCTGACCGGGCGGCTGCTGTCCGCCGGCGGACCCCTGGACGTGGCCGCCGCGCTGCTGTCCCTCCGCGACGGGGTGATCCCCCCGACCGCGGGCACCTCCGACATGCCGCAGGAGTACGGCATCGACCTGGTCACGGGATCGCCGCGGGAGGCCAGGATCTCCACCGCCCTCGTGCTCGCGCGCGGCAGGTCGGGCTTCAACTCGGCCGCCGTCGTGCGGGCGTACCACCACTGAGACAGGAAGAGGAACCACGAATGAACGACACCCGGACCGCTCGGACCGCACGGACCACCGGGACTCTTGAGTCCCTTGAGTCCCTTGAGTCCGCTAAGACCCCTGAGACCCCTGAGACCCGTGAGACCCTCATGACCCTCGACGACCTCCGCCGGATCCTGTCCGAGTCGGCCGGAAGCGAGGAGGGGCAGCTGGACGGGGACATCCTCGACACCGAGTTCGCGGAGCTCGGCTACGACTCGCTGGCCCTGATCGAGACCGTGTCCGTCGTCCAGCGCGACTACGGGGTGGAGATCCCGGACAAGCTCGCCACCCCGCGGGAGCTGCTGGACGCGGTCAACGGCCTCCTCGTCGCGGTGGGCTGACGGATGGGTCGGCACCACACCCGGCACACACTGGTCTCCTCCGCCCCGCCGGAGGCGCTGTACGACCTGGCCGCCGACGTCGGCCGCTGGCCGGCCGTGTTCGCGCCCAGTGTCGCCGCGGAGTACCTGGAGCGCGGTGAGCGCACGGAGCGGTTCCGGCTGTGGGCGTCGGTGGGCGGGGAGGTGAAGACCTGGGTCTCGCGGCGCGAGCGGGACCGGGCGGGCCTCCGGATCCGGTTCGAGCAGGAGCAGAGCGCGCCGCCGATCGCCTCGATGGGCGGCGAGTGGATCTTCGAGCTGCGGCCGGGCGGCGGGACGGAGATCGTGCTGCTGCACGACTTCACCGCCGTCGGCGACGACCCGGAGGCGGCCGCCTGGATCAATGCCGCGCTGGACCGCAACAGCCCGGTGGAGCTGGCCGCGCTGGCCCGGATCGCCGAGCTCGCCACCGGGCTCGGCGCCGGCCCCGGCGACCTGGTGTTCTCCTTCAGCGACACCGTCACCCTGCCCGGCCGCACCGCGCAGGAGGCGTACGCGTTCGTGCACCGGGCGGACCTGTGGCCCGAGCGGCTGCCGCACGTGCGCCGCGTGGAGCTGAGCGAGGACGCGGCCGGGGTGCAGGAGATGGAGATGGACACCGTCACCGCGGACGGCTCGGCGCACACCACCCGCTCGGTGCGGGTGTGCGTGCCGGGCGAGCGGATCGCGTACAAGCAGCTGGTCCCGCCCCGGCTGCTGCTCGGCCACAGCGGCCGCTGGGAGTTCGCGGACACGGGGGCGGGGGCGCAGGTCACCGCCGAGCACACGGTGGCAGTGAACCCGGCGGCGGTGCGGGAGGAACTGGGCGCCGAGGCCTCCCTGGCCGACGCGCGCCGGCACCTGCGCGACGTACTCGGCCGCAACAGCCGGGCGACGCTGGAGCTGGCGGGGCGGCACACGGGCTGACCGCGCCCCGTCCGCCGCTGCGACGAAGTCGGCCTCCGGGACCCTGACCGGGTCCCGGAGGCCGACTTCGTGGTGCGCTCGAACAAGGAATGCGTCAGGGCGGCGCTCAGGCGGAACGTCGCCAGTAGACGCTGTAGTCGTCGATGGCCTCGATCCCGTCCGTGATGCCGTGCCGCTCCCGGAACTCGTCCACGGCCTTGCGGCAGGCCGGGATGAAGTAGTCGTCGATGACGACGTATCCGCCGGCGGACAGCTTCGGGTAGAGGTTGTCCAGGGCGTCGAGGGTGGACTCGTACAGGTCGCCGTCGAGCCGGAGGACGGCCAGCCGCTCGACGGGGGCGGTGGGCAGGGTGTCCTTGAACCAGCCGGGCAGGAAGCGGACCTGGTCGTCGAGGAGCCCGTACCGCTCGAAGTTCTCGCGCACGGTGTCGGCGGTGACGCCGAGGACGTGGTTCGACTGGTGCAGGGCCATCTCCCGGTCCATGGGGTGGCCCTCCTCGCCGGTGTCGGGGATGCCCTCGAAGGAGTCGGCGAGCCAGACGTTCCGGTCGGTGATCCCGTGCGCCTTGAGGTAGCCGCGTGCGAAGATGCAGACGCCGCCGCGCCACACGCCCGTCTCGATGAAGTCGCCCGGTACGCCGTCGGCGACGACCCGGTCGAGGAGGTCGCGGACGTTGCGGATGCGCTTCAGCCCGACCATCGTGTGGGCGACGCTGGGCCAGTCCGTGCCCGTCTCGCGGTTCTCGGGGCGGAAGGCCTGCTCGGGAAACCACTCGTTGGGGATGGGGGCGTCCTCGTAGATCAGGTTGGTGACGACCTTCTCGAGGAGGTCGAGGTACAGCTCTGCGGTGTTCTCCATGCGGATGCGGAGTCCTTTCGGATGCGAGTCGGGAAGAGCAGCACGTCTGTCAGTAGTTGCCGAGGCCACCGCAGACGTTGAGGGCCTGCGCGGTGACGGAGGCGGCGCCCGGACCCACGAGGTAGTCGACCATCGCGCCGACCTCCTCGGGCATCACGTAGCGGCCGATCGGCACGCGGGCGCTGACCCGGGCGTGGGCCTCGTCGACGGTGACGTCCCACAGGCCGGCGTACGTCTCGCGGACGCGCTCGGCCATCGGGGTCTCGACGAAGCCCGGGCAGACGGCGTTGACCGTGACGCCGGTCTTGGCCAGTTCCAGGCCGAGGGACTTGGTGAACCCGACCACGCCGTGCTTGGAGGCCGAGTAGGGGGCGCCGTGCAGGACGCCCTGCTTGCCGCCGGTGGAGGCGATGTTGATGATGCGGCCCCAGCCCTGCTCCAGCATGCCGCCGTGGTTGAGGACGTCCTTCGTCATCAGGAAGACGCTGTTCAGGTTGGTGTTGATCACGTCGAGCCAGAGCTCGTCGGACACCTCCCGGGTGACCCCGCCGCCGGAGCGGCCGGCGTTGTTGACGAGGATGCCGACGGGCCCGAACCGCTCGGTCGCCGCGTGCACGAAGGCCGTGATGTCCTCGCGGGACGTCACGTCCAGGCTCCGGCCGTCCACCTCCAGGCCCTCGGCGCGCAGCGCCTTGACGGTGTCGGCCACCCGGTCGGCGGTGCGGGCGCCGAGGAAGACGCGGTGGCCCGCCCGGGCCAGCCGGCCGGCGATCTCCAGGCCGATCCCGCTGGTGGCTCCGGTGACAAGTGCAGTACGTACGGCGTCGGCCGCCATGTTTCCTCCGGGTGATCGGGGATCGACTCTGACTCAAGCGGCGCCAAAGTCGCAGGGGGCACTAGAACCGCCCTCCAAGCCCTCTAAAAAACCGCTAGAGCGACTGAATCGGCTGAAGCGACCGGTGCAGGGCCTCGACGAGCCGGTGCGCGCGGTCGTTCATCCGCCCGATGGTGCGCGAGCCGGCGTTCTGTACGTACGCGAAGGCGAGCTCGCGGTCCGGGTCGGCGAAGACGAACGTGCCGTTGGCGCCGTCGAAGCCGAAGGCGCGCGGGCCGAGCCCGGCGGAGGCGGGGAAGACGGGGCTGTCGGGCAGCATGAAACCGAGCCCCCAGGTGCTGGGCAGCAACACCACCCGGCAGGTGCCACGGGAGTACGGCCGGGCGACTTCAGCGGTGACCTGCGGCCCGACCACCCTGAACCCGTCCACCTCCCCCACCAGGGCGGCGAACAGCCGGGCGAGGGCGTGCGCACTGGCCAGCCCGCCGTACGAGGGGTCCTCGACTTCCGGGTCGAGGGCGTCGTACAGCCGCATGCTGCCGATCATCGCCCGGTGGGTCAGCGAGCCGGGGTCGCCGAGCGCCCGGAGCATGGCGAGCTCCGTCCCGGGGTCGGCGCCGTCCATGAGGGCCTCGGCCTTGGACTCCATCATGGTGGCGAGGTGCGCGGCTCGGTGGTCGTGGGGCAGCCCGATGAAGGCATTCAGCCCCAACGGCCCGGCAAGATGCCGGGCGAAGTACCGGCCGGCGGTCAGCCCGGTGCGGCGCCTGATCAGCTCGCTCAGCAGATGCCCGTAGGTGGTGGCGTGGTACCCGTGCGCGGTGCCGGGCTCCCATTCGGGCCGCGCCGCGGCCAGCGCCCGGGCAACGGGCGCATGCTCTCTCAGCCCCTCGGGCGTGATCGGCGCATGATCCAGACAGACGACCCCGGACCGCTGCGCCAGAACCATGCGGGGGGTGATGGAGCCCTTCCCGTGCTCACCGAACTCGGGCCACACCGCACCGACCGGCTCGTCGAGGTCCAGCCCCTCCCGCTCGACGAGGTGCAGGAAGGAGGCGGTGACCAACGCCTTGGTCGGCGAAGCCAGCACGGCAAGGGTGTCCCGCCGCCAGGGATCCGTCCTTTCAGGCCCGGCCCAGCCGCCCCACAGATCCACCACGGCCCGCCCGCGGTGGTACACGCAGACGGCCGCCCCCAACTCCTCCCCGTCGGCGAAGTTCTCCGCGAACACCCGCCGAACCTCGCCGAACCCGTCCTCGACCGTCCCTGCCTGGGGATACTGCTGCACCGTCGTCCATCCTTCGCGCGGGAGTGACCGCGGCCGTCCTGCCGGCCGACACGGGCCCATCCATACGAGCCCCACTCGCACCCCACTCAAGCCACCCTCCAGCGCCCCGGCCGACGGCGGGCGAGACCTCCGCGCTTGACGATGTCCGGCTGGCGCTGACGGCGGTGGAAGAACCGTTGGGCCTCGCTGGCAAGTTGGGCCTGGGTGCGGGCTTTGCTGCTCGCGGGAAGGCTCCGTTTGAGGTCGGCGTTGACGAGTTCGTCGGGGTTGAGCTCGGGTGAATACGACGGCAGGAAGTGCAGCTCTACCCTGTCGGCGTGATCGGCCAGCCAGTCGCGGACCGTGCGGGACCGGTGGGCTGAATGGCGTCAACTCCTGCGGTCAAACGGCATCGAGCCCTCATCGACATCGCTGTCGATGAGGGCTCGTGCGCGCTTCTTCAGGGTTTTGAATCCTCAGCCGCGGAGAGGCCATTGAACACAAATGAACCCGCTTCCAGCACGACGATGGCGGATCATCCTCCCGGAAGTGTCCACTCGCCCAATAAAATTGGACGGACGCCGGCCTTCATCATTGAAAACATCACATTTCGATCTTGCCCGTATTGATAGACCGATGAATCGAACCCTGCATAGAACCTTCCATCACTTCCCGAATATACGGTCAGATGGAAGCTGTCCACTCCAATCGGGAACAGAGCAGTGCCAGCGACCTCTGAGCATCGGCTAGCCACGTCCGCATCACGGGTGGTGCACACGGCAGACGGATCGAAATTGGTCCAGCTTGAGATCCTCGATCCAGTGATGACGAGGGCAGGAAGGTGGTCGATCTTCAGGGCGAAATATTCACCCAAGAAGCTCCTTGCCTTCTCATGGCAGGCGAAGCCGACACGCTCCAGACCTGCCACGACGACATCTGCTGCAGGACGCGTTCCAGCGATCTCCCAGCCAAACGAGCTGGGGAATTCTTCCAGCTCCGACTCGCGCACTATTTTCACCTCGATAGGCCCGTTGCTCCTCGCCAAACAAGAACACTTTGGCAGGATAGGCACGCCGCTTCCGGGGCGCCCGTTGCACTGCGGACGGTCAGAAATTCGATGTCACTCAACCGTAGTGAGCGTCCGACTTGACCCTCAAAATCGGCTCCATGTTCGGCGATCAGAGCGTTGCAAGCCCGGATCCCAGCACAGTTATCGGCTCCGCGGCCAGCGATCTGCCCGCCATCCGCGAGCAGAATCGATTTCGGGTTCGAAATAGCCTGGGCGGGACGAATGACCAGAGTGGCCGGTGGAAACCATATCGCTACCCCGGAACCGAGCTGCTGCGCTCATTGTGGCGTCCGCGGGCGCCGATTGCGCTGCTGCTCTAGCCTCAGGTCCGCAATTGTGGACCAGGACCGGCATGGCGCCCGCCAGCACATAGTATGTGTGCGCGCCAGGCGGGCGTCACCTGGATTTTCGCTGGTCAGCGAATTCCGGCCTGTCCGTGGGCGTACATGGAAGTGCCCTGTCGTACGCCCGTGTTGCCGCTGCGTCAACTACTGCCGTCAAACGCCCCCGCGGCCCCACCGGAAAACAATCCAGCGGGGCCGCTGCGGTTTCCTACACGCTAACTCTGGCAAGCTTTCGCCAATTTATGAGGCACGAACTGACTCTCAACGATGGTGCATCGTTCTTCGGGATTGGCCGCCTTTGCGGGGTGGGTATTCCATCCCGATGGAATACCCACCCAACCGTTACGCGTCATTCGATGAGGCGGAACCATCCTGGCTCTGGCTCATCGAGGACTCCCTCTTGCGTCATGTCGCGGCATTCCTGCATAAGGTCACCCTTAGGCGGAACGGGGCTCATGCCAACGCTTCGCGCAAAAACCTCCAGGCGCCAAGCATCAAACGCCTCCGACCCGTCCAGGAGTAGGTCCATCTCAATCTCAGCGCCATCGGGTCCGACCATCCGACACCCGCGCCCATGGACCGAGTACGAGAAGCCACCATCCGACTGCCCCCTTCGTTCCAGCTTCCCTGCGCGGACAGCCTCCAGCACATGCTCCAGCATGTCGAACTGAGGGTAGTTGCCCACCAGCGCCGTTCTGATGAGCATGCGATACCGCAGGAAGGAACGCACACAGACAGCAGCTTCATTCGACTGACTCACCGGCGCCTCCGTCCTCTCGGCTCCTCGGGAAAGTCTCCGCCTACTTCGATAGGCGCCCAGACCACTTCATCGGCGGATTTATACTTGTAGGCCTTGATCTCATCAAGTGTAAGAGATCGGTACTGAACATCGATCCCTGCCTTCTTGGCCGCCGCAACTCGATGGTGGCCGTTGATTACGTAGCACCGGTTCAGATGCTCAAAGACCTCGATGGGCTCTCCGACCCAGCCATCCCTGGTCATACTTTCGGCAATTTGATCGACCCGTTCACGATCTCTGGCGCCGCCGAGCTGCTCCGTTCGCTCCACTTCATGGGGCCGACGGAGCAATTGTGGACGAGGACCGGTGTGGTGCCCGCCAGCACATAGTACGTGTGCGTGCCGAGAGGGCCTTGCTGTGCGCCCCTGTCGCCGTCGGCGTTGCCGCAGATGGCTACGCGCGTGAGGGCGGCGGAGTGGGCTTTGGCCGGTGTCCTGCCCGGGTTGGGGTCGGGCATGGTCAGAGGGCCGTACGCTGGCCCGGCAACTCGGGCAGGTCGTGATCCTGCCCGGAATTTGAACGAGTGGCCCCCTGGCCTTGCCCGACGCGGGCCCCGGCCCGGGGAGGTGGGTAAAGCCTACGGAGCCGACCGACCCCACCTCCGGGCCTCCGCCCCGGCCAACTCCCCGCCGTCGGCTTGGCGCTCGCCGCGCGGGCGCGTCCGGCTTCTCCTCGCTTCCGGCACAACGCTGCGCTATCTCTGCGCGGCCTGGTCGCTGGCTGGCCCGCGGTGGCGGAGCCGAGAGCGGGCCGGGTGGGCGGCCGTGCCGCGCGCGACCCGTGTCAGCGGGCCGCCTTGAAGACGTGGAGAAAGTTTGGACGCATCCCGGCTCGGCGGTACGCCCTGGCTGTCGGTTGAGCGTTCGGCAGGGGCTGCTGGCCCGGTGCGATGGCCTGCGGTCGTGTATCCGGCTACGGCTGCCGGTGGGACTCTATTCGGCGCGGCTCACCTTGGCGTGGTCGGTGAAGACCCGCCTGAAGAGGCCGTGGCCCGTACTCCCGGTGTGACGGGAGTGCCCAGGTCTGCGCAGCTTCCTGCTCATCGAACGTCAAGACCACCACACCCCGGCCCAAGCGCTTCCGGCCACTCACGGCGGCCGAGGCCCGCCAATTCCTCGACGCCGCCCGCGCCGACAGGCTCCATGCGCTGTACGAACTCGCCCTGCGCACCGGCCTCTGCAAAGGCGAACTCCTCGGCCTCCACTGGGAAGACCTCGACCTCAACAGTGGAACCGTGACCATCCGCCGCTCGCTCCGGCGCACCAGCACCGGCGGCCTCATCCATCTGCCCACCAAGACCCGGGCGTCTGAACGCCGCATCGCTCTCCCGGCGGAATGCCTCCGCTCCCTCAAGCAGCACAAGGAACGGCAGCACAAGGAGCGCGAGACGGCAGGGTCGGGCTGGCAAGACGGCGGCCTCGTCTTCACCACGCCGAGTGGCCGGCCTCTCGACCCGGCCAACCTCACCCGCCGTTTCCGCACCTTCCTCGACCGCCCCGGGCTCCGGCGCATCCGCTTCCATGACCTCCGCCACTCGACCGCCACCCTGCTCCTGGAACAGGGCGTCGACCTCGTCGTGATCAAGGAGCTTCTGGGCCACGCCCATATTGGCGTCACGGCCGGCGTCTACGCCCACGTCCGACTCCGGCTCCAACGCCAAGCCATCGACACCCTGGGCCACGCACTGAGCCAGGAGGACGACCCTGACGGCCCACCTACCACAGTCGTCGTCCGCTGACGTTGCCGCTGAGGTTGAAAGGGTGGGGTGACAGAGGCCGTTGGCCCCGCTACATCCTCGTCATGAGGTATGCGGATGGCGGCGGTCTGACCGCCGCGGGGCGGGCGAAGCGTGAAGCAGTGCGCTTCGAGGCCGCGGAGATGTTCGAGCAAGGGGTGCGGCCTCCGGAGGTGGCCCGCAGGTTACGGGTGTCGCGGAAGTCGGCGTACGCCTGGCACGCGGCCTGGCGGGACGGCGGAAGAGCGGCTCTGGCCTCCAAGGGACCTGGTGGTTTTATGTCAGCTCAGCAATGACCAGGCGGAGCAACTGCAAGTCGAACTGGAGGCCGGACCCGCCGCGCATGGCTGGAGCGAGGACCAGTGCTGGACGCCGGCGCGGGTGGCGGAGCTGATCCACCGCCTGTTCGGCTACCGGTACACCCCTCGCGGGGCGTCGTACCTGCTGCATCGGCTGGGCTGGTCGCCGCAGGTGCCCGTCCACCGGGCCGTCGAGCGCGATGACGCGGCTGTGGAGCGCTGGCGGACGGAGCAGTGGTCACGGGTAAGAGGACGGCCCAGCTCCTGGGCGCTTGGATAGTCTTCGAGGACGAGGCCGGGCAGGACCTGAAGCCCGGGAAGGGGCGGACCTGGGCACGGCGGGGCCGGACTCCGGTCAGCAGGGTGACGGGGAAGGGCTCGGGCCGGGTCCTGATGGCCGGGATGGTCTGCGTCAGACCGGGCCGAGAGACCCGTCTGATCTACCGGACGCAGACGTACCGGGGCCGTACCGGCGAGAAGAAGGGCTTCCGTGCCCGCGAGTTCGCGGACCTGCTCACCTCCGCACGCCAACAACTGGGCGGTGCCCCGCTGATCGTGGTGTGGGACCACGCCAGCACCCACCACGCCAAGGCCCTGCGGGAATTCTGCGACCGCAACAGCGACTGGCTCACCATCGTCAAGCTGCCGCCGTACGCACCCGACCTCAACCCCGTCGAAGGTGTCTGGGCGCATCTGAAGAAGTCCCTGGCCAACCTCGCACCCCGGACGATCGAAGATCTCACCCCGCTCGTGAAGAGCCGCTTGCGCAGGATCCAGCGCCGGCCCGAGGTGCTCGACGGATTCATCGCCGAGACCGGACTGGGACTGGAGCCCCCGTAACCCTGTCACCCCACCCTTTCAACCTCAGCGTCACCCCTCGCAGAAGCCCCGCCAGGAGTCACCTGGCGGGGCTTCTGTTTGCTCGTGTTACAGCGCGATCGGCGCTCTACTACCGCTTCCAGACGAGGCTTTGTGGCAGCACTCCGTCCTCCCAAAGCCGGTCAAGCCTAGCGAAAAACCTGGTCAAGCTCGCGTCGAACTCTTCCCACGCTACCCGGTCCAACTCCCGCCATGGATCCGAGATGATCAGACCGGGCGGCAGAGGTCCGGTTGAGCCAGACATCTTGCGACAAGCCGCACACCATGTGTAGCTGATCACAGCGGGGCGATTCGCGTGTTGCGTATTTCTGAGGTACGTGCGAACCGAAACTTCTCCACACGAAGGGCAAAGCCACTCCGACTGGTCCCGGAGGAAGTTTCGCTCTCGCCCGAGAGCCTCGATTTCCGAGGGTGCGAAGCGCGTTACCTGGATCATGAACCCGCCCTTCGCATGAAAACGCCGAGCATAGCTTGCCCGAATTCCTCGCCGCTCTTCTGGCTCCGCCCACCGAGCCCGCGAGCAGCTTCTCGCATTCGACACGAGACCTGAGTCTGCCAGCAAGCATTGAGGACCTCGCGACAATTTTCGCGAGGCCCTCAACTCTTCAGTCGGAAAAAGGATCAGCTGTCAGGGTTCCAGCTCACGAGGTACCAGATTTCCGATCCGCCGTTCGATCTCCACGTCTGAGAGATCCCCCCGATTGCATGCCATCGCGAGATTCTCTTCGCTTCCCCTAGCGACATATCAAACGCGTCATGAATGCAACCAACTACGCCGAAGGCGATAGCCGCGAGGTTATCTCTCGGACCGAGTTCCAACACCAGCAGACGCAGGACGCCGATGATCGAACCGTCGCGCATCCAGCACTTCTGAAGAGTTCGAGCAATTTTCTCCTCATTGCCTTATATTCCTCTGGGCCCACCTCAACCCCCCGGCCGCATAAAGTTGACGACGAATTCTGTATGGCCCCCCAGACCGCCCGCTGCACTTTCCCAGTCGATTGATGCCTCCGTGAATCCGTTCCTCCGAGCAAACTTTCCGGTGAATGTTTCCCACACGGCATCTTCAGCACTCATCCCGCCACGCACGGCGGCGTTGAGGGAGTTCAGGTTATCGCCCAACGGTCCCGCATTCCAGACCCCGCGGATTCCGTTGACCTGCCTACCTATACCTTGGAAGGCGTTCATCGCATCCGTGACCATTGCTGAACCTCTGGGGAGTCCAGAAACACCCTTGGGTGCACGCACCACCATCTCCCAGTACGCCATCTCTGTCTAGCGTCGCTTCAACACCCTGCGTGGCCAGGTCTCCTCCGTAACTGTTCTCCCACTTCCTATTCCGAGAGAGAAGGTTCCGTCGCAGTTGTGAACCAGGACCGGAGTCGCGCCCGCCAGCACATAGTACGTGTGCTACGCGGTACCCCTCGACCCGCGTCTTCGCTGGTCAGAGCGGGTTTTGCGTTCCGCTGGCGTCCGCGCTTGTGCGGGGAGATCCGTGGTTGTTGCCGCTGCGGCAACTACTGCCGTCAGACGCCCCAACACACACGAGAGGCCCTACCGGAATCAAATCCGGTGGGGCCTCTCCAATTTCTCTACTATTGCTCATTTCGGCGCCACATTCCAGACGCCGAATATTTCAACAAAACGCAAGATCAAGCCGCTGGGGGCCAGACAATGAACCCCTTAAACCTCTCCTCGGTTTCTTCGTCTGACAGATCTCCCCCGATAGCCTGCCATCGCGCAAACTTTCCGGCCACAGCCAGTCGAATATCAAAGGCTCGCGCCATGTAATTTACGACCTGAAACGCGATGCCGGCACGATCGTCAGAAGGCCCCAGCTCGGCCACCAGTTTTCGCAGCACCGACACAACCGACTGCTCGGCAATCCAGCACATGCGGATCGATTGGACAATTCGGCTTCGCTTCTCTTCGTATTCATCGTCTCTCATACGCTACTCCTACCTCGTAAAGTAGACCATCACCTCTCGGAATGTTCCGTCAGGATTCGGAAGCGACATGTCGTGATCGATGGATACAGAGGACCACCCTCGCCTTCCGGCCTGCCGCCCGGTCCACGTCCCCCGTGCTGCGTCCTCAAGCGAGGATCCTCCGCGAATCAGTTCGTTGAACTGCCTGAGATTTGTGTCCAGCTCACCTGCATTCCATGACGCAGTGATTCCCCGGACGTTTTCTGCACCACCGAAGGCATCCAAAGCTTCCTGAAACATCTCACTACCTGTGGGGACCCCTTCGATCCGGGCCCCAATGGGCGTCCTGGCCCTGAGGGTCATCTCCACCATGCCGTCTTCGAAGGTGGCCGAGAGTCCACGATTATCCGTCGCTCCATAGCGGTTCTCGTAATACTGAGTGCCGCAGTTGTGAACGAGGACCGGCGTCGCGCCCGCCAGCACATAGTACGTGTGGAAGTCGTTGACGGTGAGGTTGTGGGTGGTGACCGCGTAGGGGTAGTTGCGCTTGCTCTTGACCGTGAGGGTGGTGCCGTCGGGGCGGCGGAGCTGGTCGCCCGGGTTGAATTCGCCCGCGTCGACCCACTGGCGGCGGGTCTCGTTCCAGTGCGGGTGGTGGAAGGTCGAGGTGAGGTCGGCCGGCGGGGCCCGGGGGTTGGAATCGTCGGTGAGGGTGAGGTCCGTGAACTCCTTGTCGTCGGGGGTGGTGATGGTGGCCGTCACCTGCTGCGGCCGGGTCTCGCCCGTCTGAGGGTCAGTGGCGAGGACGGTGTCACCGACGCGGACGTCCTGGATCTCCTTGGTCGTGCCGTCGGCCATCTGGACACGCGTGCCGGTCGGGAAGCTGTTCTGCTTGACCTTGCATCCCGTTCCTGCGCTCGACTCCCCGCCTCCGCTGCTGTGGGATTCGGCGGAGCCGGCGTTCACCTCCGTGTCGGATGTCTCGCGTGTGGCTTTGGCTTCCGTTCCGGCGCTGTCGGTGGCTGTGTCCTTGCCGGCTTTCTCGGATGCCGATTGGGCTGCTTTGGCCTCGGCGTCGCGGGCTTCCTTGGCCGCCGTCTTGGCTCGGGTCATCGCATCGGATGCGCGGGAGACTCCTCGTTCGGCTTCGTGGATGGCGTCGTAGGCCTTGTTGACTTCCTTGTAGATCTTGAAGGCCTTGATGCCGACCTTGATGGCCTTGGCGATCTTGCCCCACGGGACGGCGCCCAGAGCCGTGTTGATGCACGCCATGACGTCGCCCTTGGTGAAGCAGTCGCGGGCGTCGTTGTAGCCGATCAGGTCGCCGATGAGGTTGACGACCTCGTGGATGAGGTGGGCGCGCCTCTTCTTGGCCTTGTCGAGCGATGCGTTGGCCTGCCGCAGCTCCCGGCCGGCGCTCGAGACCGCGTCGTCCTCCCAGAGAGGGGGACTCACGTACTCTTCCGACTCGCTGCATCCGCTGGTGCAGGGCGTCATGAGCCCGCTGGGATCGGATGCGTTGACGGGGCTGTTGCTGGCGTAGGCATAGGCGTTCCACTGCTGTGGATCGCTGCTGTTGATGAGCGGGTCCGGGCTGATGAAGCGGCCCGTCGTCGGGTCGTACTCGCGGGCGCCCAAGAGGGTCAGACCGGTGGACTTCTCCTTGGTGCCGCCTACGAAGCCCTTGTCGCCTGCCCAGGTGTCCGGGGCGGGCGGGGTGCCGCGGTCGTTGCCGAAGGGGTCTGTGGCGCGGCGGACGTGGGCGAGGTCGGCGGCCTTGAACTGGACGCCGCCCGTGCCGTGGTGGTCGGAGCTCTGGTAGGTGAGGTCGGACTCGCCGCCGGTGGTGGTGCGGGTGACGGACAGACCGCCGGGGGCCGCGTAGGTGCGGACGTTGCTTACCTTGCCGGTGGTCGTGTTGAGGGTGATCTGGTCGGTGCCGAGGTTGAGGGTGGTGCTGTCCGGGTCTCGGCGGATGAGCTGGTTGCCGCCCGTGTCGTAGAGGTAGCTGGTGTTGCCCTTCTCGCCGGTTCCGGTGATCTTGTCGAGCTTGCCCTGGTCGTTCCAGGTCAGGGTCCGGGTGCCGGGGGTGTCGGTGATGGAGGCAGTGTTGCCGCCGGCGTCGTACGTGTAGGAGGTGACCTTGGTGCCGGCCGGACCGGTTTCCGTCGAGGTCATCAGGGCGTGCGGGCCGCCCGTGCCGCCGCCCGTCTTCGGGTCGGTGGAGGGGGTGTTCTGGCGGCCGCCGAAGGTCTGGGTGACCGTCGTGTCCTTGGCCGCGTCGCCCGTGACGTCCTTGCGGACCAGCTTCTTGCGGTTGCCGATCAGGTCGTACTCGTACTGCTGCCAGTACGGTGCCGGCCCGCCAACGCTGGGCTTGCCCTCGGCATCGACCGCGGGGCCGGTCGCGTTGGCGCAGCCGCCGATGCCGGGGACGCTGGGCTTGGGCGCGGTGGTCTGGTTGCCGGTGTCGGTCCAGGCCTGGGTCAACCGGCCCAGGTAGTCATGGGTGAAGCACTGCAGGTCGCGCTGGGCGCCGTCCTGCGTGTTGCCGATCGAGGTCAGCTGGCCGATCTGGTTGTAGGTGTAGTCGACCACGTCGACGCTGGCCCTGGCCTCGGTCTGCTTGTCGAGGGTGGAGCGGATGGGGCGGCCGGTCGCCACGTCGTAGTCGAGTGTGGAGACAATCTGCATGCCGGCCTTGCCGACCGTGGTGCGGATGACCTGGCCATGGGGGTCGCGCTGCAGGTCCACGACGTACGGGGATCGGATCGTTCCGATCGTGCCGTCGAAGGACACGAGGTTGCCCACCGTGTCCATGGAGAACGTCAGCGTCTCGGCGGACAGACCTGCCTCCGGGATGGCCGGCAGAGTCGTGGTGGCCGGTTGTCCGTAGGCGTCGTAGGTGTTCTTGGACTCGTAGGTGCCCGCAAGCCCCTTCTCCGCTGCGGGAATCGTGGTCCTCGTACCGAGCGGGCGATAGCCGGCGTCGTACCCGATGACTTCAGAGACGTAGGCGCTGCCGCCGGCTCCGCCGACGTAGCGGGTGCTGCTGGAAGGCTTGCCCAGGACCTTGGTGTCGTAGGTGAAGGCGCCCACCTGCTTGGCCGGGTCGACGGCCTTGCCCTCGTAGGTGGCAACGGGGCGACCGAGGAGGTCGACAAGCGTGGTGGCGCTCTTGCCCCGGCCGTCGGTGACGGTGGTGAGGTTCTTGCCGTCGTCGTAGACGGTGGTGCTGGTGCCCGCGTCAGGGTCGGTGCTCTTCACCACCCGGCCGAGGAGGTCGTAGGAGAAGGTCCACTCGTTGCCGGCTGCGTCCTTGCGCCGGAGCTCCTTGCCCTGCGCGTTGCGCTCGTACGTCGTCTCATCGTACGGGCCGGTGGGCGTGTTCGACTTGTACTGGCGCAGGAACGACGTGGTGCCGTTGGTGACGGTCGCCGTCGCGTAGCCGCCGTTCGGCGGGATCGTGCGGGTCTCGTCGGCGCCCGGGTACTCGGTCCTCGAACGCCACTGCTCCACACCGTACGACTGGAAGATGGACGCCGTGGGGCGTCCCAGGCCGTCGAAGGCCGTGATGGTCTGCGCGGGCAGCTTGCTGTCCGGATTGACACCGCCGTTGGGCAGGAACAAAGCCCCGGACGGACCTGCCTCGTCGTTGTAGTAGGCGGCGCTGGTCTTCACCTGCCGGCCGTGTGAGTCGAACAGCGCGTCCGTGATCAGTCGTCCGGCAGTACCGGAGGCCGGGTTCGCCTGCGTCTGGCGGACGCGGCCCAGGCCGTCGTAGAGGGTGTAGCTGGATGTGTACGACTTGTCGTTCATGAGCGCCTGACTCAGGACGCTGGACGGCGCGTTGGTGCCGTTCATCGCGTACGAGTACTTGCGTACGGGCAGGGCGCCCTTCGCACGCTCCTGACCGGGCTGCCAGATGGACGTGACACGGCCGAAGGCGTCGTACTCGCGCTCGGCGACGTGCTTGTTCTCGTCCGTGGTCTTCAGCGGCAGCGAGCGGCCGGGGTCGAGGGTCGTGGTCGTCTTCCAGCCCAGCGGGTTGGTGTGGGTGACCGCGGTGGGCAGGCTGCCGGTGGCCGGCTTGTACTCGGTCGTGGTCACCGCGCCGTCGGGGCGGGCGGCGTCCTTGCGGACCTTGTTGGTGTTGCTGGTGACGCGGCCGTATGCGTCGTACGTGGAGGTGGAGTTGAGGCGGTAGACGGGCTTGCCCGCGTCGTCGTACTTCTCCAGGACCGCGGTGCCCGTCTGGTCGCCGGTCGCGCCGGCCTGCTTGGCGGGCTGGTTGTCGAAGTAGGTGAGGGTGTCGCCGACCGTGTTCGCGGTGGTCGGGGTCTGGCCGCAGGCGCCCGAGAGGACGAGGGTGCGGGAGATCAGCTCGGTCGGGGCGCCGCCGGGGCCCACGGCGTAATCGAACTCGGTGCACAGGCGCTGCTCCGGGCGGGACAGGTCCTGCTTGTCGTCGACCCGGAGCGGGCGCGAGAAGGCCGTGTCGTCGTATTCGGAGGTGCGCTCGCTGGTGCGCCAGGTGCCGTTCGCCAGCTTGGCCCGGCTCGTGACCTTGGCCGTGTTCTGAGCGCGGGCGGTGACGGCGGGCATGCCGCCCGACTGGGCGCGGGTGGCCGTGATGTTCTTGCCGAGCCAGGGAGTGGTGACCTCGTCGGCGATGACGGCGCCGCCGTCGCGGTCGTACGTCTCGGTCTGGAGGACCCGTCCGGACAGGACTTCCTCGTCCTTGGTGCTGCCGCCGTGGGCGTCGGTGAGGGTGACGCTGCGCTTGCCACCGTTGGCGAGGGCGTCGCCGTCCATGCCGCGCAGGTACGTGGCCACGCTCTTGGTGCGCGGGGCCTCGGCGGTGTTGCCGTTGCCCGTGCGGGTGGTGACCGTGGCGAAGCCGCGGAACTGGTCCCAGGTGCGGGTCTTGGGGTCGGCGAACTCGGAGTCGTTGCGGTGCCAGGCGATGCCGCCGCCGTACTCGTAGTCGGTCACCGTCGTGACCTGGCCGGCGACCATGTCCTGCTGGGTGACCGACTGGACGACGACCTTGTGGAACCAGTCGTTGACCGGGTCGTCGTAGGACTGCTTGGGCAGGTACCACTTGACCGGCATGCAGGCCATCGTGTTGCCGTCCTCGGAGGACGGCATGGTGCCCTTGACACGGGAGCACTCGGGGGCCTTGTAGACGACGTTGATCAGGCCGCCGGTCTCAGTGGTGATCTTCTGGATGCGCGGCCGGTTGTAGCGGGGCGCCGAGGCTTCCGTACCGTCCGGGCGTTTGACCACGCCGTCGACGCGGTTGGCGATCTGCAGCGGCTCGAACGACACCAGCGGCAGCTTCAGTTCCTTTTTGCCGTTGGAGGCCCGGCGCTCGATCGAGTCCAGCCAAAGGGTCGGAGACGAACCGTCTTCCGGGTCCTGGAACGACTGGTTGAGGACGTAGGAGTCGACCCGGCGGTAGCCGGTCCCCGCCAGCACCTCTGTGTTGATTTTCGTGAGGCGCTTGGTGGTGAAGTAGGTCGGCGACAGGTTCAGGCACTGGCCGGCGGCCGCACACTCCTGGTCGACGGGGGTGTCGGCCCAGGACTTCGCGTTGGCCTTGGTGCGCTGGGCGGGGTCGCAGGTGATGGCGCCGGCTGCGAAGCAGCGCTCCGCGGTCTCGAACAGGATCTGGGCGGCGGGCTTGGCCGCGCCCTTGGCCGCGATCTGCTCGGGCAGGCGCTGGCCGTAGCCGATCCAGGTCGGGTGGCTGCCGCGCTGGTAGCGGGTCGGGCTGCCGTCGCCGTTGTTCTGGCCGCCGCCGCGCCCGTAGTGGTTGTCCTCCTGCTCGTAGCGGTAGCTGGTCAGGTTCTGGTGCGGGTCCACGACGTAGTCGAGGTTCCACTGCCAGCCGAGCTGCTGCCACGTGCCGTTGGCCGGGGTGTCGGCGCCGAGGCACTTGTCCTGGCCGCTGTTGAAGTAGACGGGGACCGTGGAGACCGACTTGGCCTCGGGGTCGGTGCCGTCGCCGCCGGGGAGGCGGTTGGAGCCGAAGTAGTACTGGGTGCCGTCGGTGGTGGTGACCTTGAACGCCTCGCCCTTCCAGGCGGAGTTGCGCTGACCGGTGAGCCGCTCGACCTTCGTGCCGTCGTCGTTCTGCAGGCGGTAGGCGCAGGTGGCGTCGTCGCGGACGATCTGCCCGGAGTGCCCGGCGAGATTCAGGGAGAGGATGTCCCCGGCCCAGCACTCGTCGCCCGAGTCCTTGATGCCCGCGTCCTTGCACCCCTTGTACGAGCGCGAGATCGAGCCGGGGCTCCAGTCCCAGCCCTCGCCGATCGGGCCGGCCTGCGCGTTCGTCGACGCCGTGCGCCCGTCGACGGAGGACGAGTCGTAGCCGAGGGAGATGCCCGGTCCGGCACCGGCGATGCCGTTGGGCACCTCGACGGTGTAGCCGTAGGTGAAGTTCGCGGCGTTGGCTCCGGCCTGCCAGGAGGCGGACGGCTGGAGCGGGGTGGCCGTGTAGTCGCCCCCGGCGCCCTGCGGGCCCGCCTCGACGGCGATGGCCAGGTCCTGGGGGGCGAGCATCTGCGGGGCCGCCGGTGCCGACCTGGCTCCGCCGGGTTGCCCCTTGGCGACAGCGGCAGAGACCGCGGAGGTCTTGGGCACGTCGACCTGCGCGACCAGGCGCCCGGAGGCGTCCCGGTGCGAGTTCAGGGGCTTGCGCGTGGTGCATCCGGGGGCGCCGGGGGTGGTCAGGGCGCAGGTGGGCAGCTGAACCAAGGCGGCGCGGTCGGCCCAGTTGGCGCCGGCGGCCTTGGCCCAGGTGGAGATGTCGAGTCCGACCTCGATCCTGCCCGCCGGAGCGGCTCCCGGGGCGCTGCTGACGGCGACGAGTGCGCCGTTGACGCCGGCCGCACGGGTCTTGGTCGGGTCCTTCACCTCGACGCGCAGCGTCGTGTCCTGGCCGGAATCGGCTGCCGAAGCCCCGATGGCCTCGGCGCGGGTCTGATCGCGGCTCCGCCCGCCGCGGCCGACGCCGGCCCCCGCGGTCACGGACCGGCGCGAAGCACCTGGCCCGCTCCCCCGCCGAAGCCCGCCCCGAGCGCCCAGGAGACAGCCGTCACCAAGGCCCTCTCCGAGGCCAGGAGCAGCGGAAAGCGGGTGGCGATCGCCGAGCTGACGACCGCGGACAGGCAGACCTTCGCCAACCCGAGCGGCACGCTCAGCACCGACACCAGTGCCGTACCGGAGCGCGTCAAGGGCCAGGACGGCAAGTGGCGCACACTCGACGCGACACTGCGCGCCGCCGCGGACGGCGCCGTTGTTCCCACCGCGGTTTCTTCACAGCTCAGCTTCTCCGGCGGCGGTTCAGGCCCCATGGCCGCAATGACGACCGCCGACGGCAAGAAGGTGGCCTTCAAGGCTCCGTTCGCGCTCCCCAAGCCCACGCTCATCGGTGACAGCGCCCTCTACCGGAACGTGCTGCCGGACGTCGACCTGCGGCTGACCGCCGACCGGCAGGGCGGCTGGAGCCAGGTCCTGATCGTGCGTACCGCGCAGGCCGCCGCCAACCCGGCCGTCCGCAAGCTCCGGCTCGACGTCGAGGCCGACGGGCTGGCCGTCAGCAGCGACCCCGCGGGCAACCTGGAGGTCAAGGACACCACCGGTCGGACCCGCTTCACCAGCCCGACCTCCTTCATGTGGGACTCCGCCGCCGCCACGTCGGGCCCGGCCGCCGCCGGTCCCTCCCAGCGCCTGAGCAAGTCGGCCGGCGTCGACGCCCCGCAGGCCTCGCGCGCCTCCGAGGCACCGCCCGCCCCGTCCAGCGCGGACGGCCCGGGCGCGGGCGCGACGGTGAAGCCCGTCCGGACGACCGCCGACGGCAAGGGCATCGACTTGGTCCCCGACGCGGAACTGCTGAACAAGGGCACCGGCCCCTGGTACATCGACCCGGGGTGGAACCCCACGATCGACAACGGCAACCAGGCCTGGGCTCAGGTCCAGGAGGCCTACCCGGACACGAACGAGTTCAACGGCACCGAGCACGGGCAGGACAAGCCGGCCACCGGCTACTGCGGCTACAACATCGGCAATCCGCCCTGCACGGGCATCGGCCGTACCCGCGCCTACTTCCAGATCGGCGTGGACTCCCGCCTCTACAACACCGAGGTCATCGGCGCGACGTTCTCCGCGACCGTGATCTCCTCCTCCAGCCCCACCACAGCCACGCCGATGGGTCTGTACGCCACCGGCGCCATCGGCAACCCGACCAGCTGGAACCGGCAGCCCTGCGGCACCCGCTCCACGATGCAGGGCTGCAGCAAGGTGGGGCACACCAACATGTCGGGCACCGGCCAGATCGACTTCAACGTCACGGACCTGGTGAAGAACGCCGTCCGGTACCAGTGGCCCACGATCACCGTCGGCCTCGCACCCGACGACGAGTACAACAAGTACCACCGGCAGCGCTACGAGAACACCCCGCACATCACCGTCGAGTACGACATCACACCCACCGTGTGGTGGCCCCGCACCCGGCCCACTCCCGGCTTCGCGGGCTCGGCCTCGTACGCCGACTGCCGCACTCCCGGCACCGCGAACCCCTGGGACAACCCGGGCTGGGTCGGCGCCGACAACAACGTCACGCTCACGACCTCAACGTACTCGGCCACCAAGCGCCAGCTGTGGACCGCCTTCCAGTACTGGGACGACGACAACGGCAGGACGTACTCCGCCGAGACCGGCTGGAACAGCGACTACGGCGACGTCACCGTCGACGTCGGCCCGCTGATCGACGGCCACCAGTACGGATGGACGGCCCGCACCACGGACGGCACGCTGACCAGCGCCGAAACGGCCTGGTGCTACCTCCGCGTCGACCGCACCCCGCCCACCGCAGCCGTCACCTCCGCCGACTTCCCCGCCTCGGGCACCATCGACGCGCACCCCAAGCGCGTGGGCGAGGAAGGCACCTTCACCCTCAGCGGCACCGACCCCGCCCCGCCCGGCGGCGGCCGCAGCTCCGGCCTGGCCTGCGCCCGCTGGACGACCGACCCCGTGAAGGCGGCGGCCGTCAACTGGAAGTGCACCGACACCGACACGGGCATCGCCAAGCTCACCGACGGCAAGGCGACCATCAAGCTCACCCCGCAGCAGTGGGGCACGAACTTCCTCTACTTCCAGACCCAGGACAACGCCGGCAACCTGTCACAGCCCGTCGCGTACGGCTTCTACGTCCCGTCCAACCCGAACAGCCCGGCGCCGATCTTCGGTGACGTCACGGGCGACCGGAAGGCCGACATCCTGCTGCCCGACAGCTCGGGCGCACTGCGCGTGATCGGGTCCGACGCCGACCCTGCCGGCGCCCCGAGCGCCCGTCCCCAGCTGGCCCCCGGGTGGAACGGCTGGAACGGCATCCAGACCACACACCGTGGCAGTCTCGGCGACAAGAACGTCGATGACCTGTTCGCCCACCAGCCGGGCCAGCCCAACCTCTACATCTACCGGAACAGCACGACGGGCGGCCGCCTGGACGGCACCGCGCCGGTCCTCGTCGACAAGCCCGGCAGCTGCATCACCCCGACCGGAGCGACCGTCGACTGCACGACCCACGGCTACGGCAGCGACTGGTCCAAGGCGACGCAGATCGCGGCCTTCGGCTCCCTCACAGGCGACACGGCCCAGGACGGGGCGCTGGGGCGCACCTCTCTGATGTTCGTGGAAAGCGGACGGCTCTGGCTGGCCACCGCAGGTGCGACGAACAAGCTCGCCCCCCAGGCCATGCTGCTCTCCGCCAACGACACGCGCTGGGACGGGTACGAGCTGATCACGCCCGGCCGTGCCCAGGGCACGGACCTGCCGACACTGTGGGCTCGCTCGAAGAACGACGGCACCCTGCACGCCCTGCCCGTCAAGGGCACAGTCCAGGCACCCGACCTCACTGCGTTCAAGGACCCTGCTTCGGGCACGATCGGCGGCAAGGTCGATCCGCTGCGGTACCCGCGTGCCGGTTCCGACGGTGACCTCACGGGAGACGGCATCCCCGACCTTTGGGCGATTGACTCGGACCACCAGATCGTCGCGTTCAAGGGGCTCGGTACCGCGCCGAACGGGAACACAGTCCCGCACCCGACAGCCACCGGCGTCGACACCGTAGCGATTCTCATGGGCAACCTCAGCATGCCGACTGCACAGTGGAAACTGACCGGCCAGAACGGCGCCACCACCCCTGACGCCGTCGGCACGAACCACGCGACGGCGGCAGGCAACGTGAAGATCGCCGATCCCGAGACCATCGGCGGCCGTGCCACCCCGTACGCGGCCTTCGACGGCAAGCAGTCGCCGGCAACGCTCACCGCCGCCCGACCGGCCGTCGACACGCGCAAGAGCTTCACCCTCAGCACGTGGGCCAAGGCCGACGCCGGCGGCGGTGTGATCGCGAGCCAGGACGGCAACCGCGCCAGCACCTTCATCCTCTACCCCGACCGCAGTTCCGCCCGCTGGCAGTTCGCCCTGGCCTCGGCGGACGACAACGGCTGGCCGTTCGACTACACCGGCACCACCACCGACGCGGCCCGCTTCACGCCCGACGCCTGGACCCAGCTGACCGCCGTCTACGACGCCGGCACCGGCCGCATGAGCCTCTACGTCAACGGTGTACTCGCGGCCAGCGGCATCCACCGGGCCGCCACGAGCCCGGCGCCGAGCGGGCCGCTCGTGCTGGGCCGCTACAAGACGGACGGAGCCGCCCAGGACCACCTCAAGCAGGGAGGCATCAGCAACTTCACCGTCTACCCGTACGCCGCCGCCCCCACAGCACCGGGCGCCACCGGCCCGATCTCCCTGACGGCGTCGGCCGGCAGCTGCGTCGACAACGACTTCGACCGGGCCGAGGACGGCAACAGGATCCAGATCTCCTCCTGCAACGGCACCGGCGCCCAGGAGTTCCAGATCCGGGGCGACGGGACCATCCGGACCCAGGGCATGTGTCTCAACGCGGCCAACGCGGGCGTCGCGAACGCCACGCTCATCGAACTCCGGACCTGTGACAGCGCCGCACCGAGCCAGCGGTTCCTGCCGCGGGCGGACGGCAGCATCCACCACCCCGCCTCCGGGCGCTGCCTCGACCTGGGCAACTTCGACACCAAGCCCGGCACGCAGCTGTGGCTGTTCGACTGCAACGGCAGCCCCGCCCAGCGGTGGACCGTGCCCACCCTGAGCACGGCCCCGCTGCCCGTCCCTGTCTCCGTCTCGTAAGCACGGCGGCAGGAACCGCAGGGGCTGTTTTCTCGCGCGTCGCGAGGGAGCAGCCCCTGCGCGTAGGTCGTGGGCGTTCCCGCGGCGTGGAAAAGCGATCGCCTGTGGAGCCGTGGGCGAGGACGATCCGGGGATGGGTACGGACATATACGGGTTCATCGAGTGCCGGTGGGACCGGTGGCTGGACGAGGACGACCGCTCCTGGCACTCGGCGGTCGACCTCGCGCACCTCTACAACGGCCGCTCGTACGCGGCCTTCGGATGCCTCTTCGGTGTCCGCAGCGATGCCTTCCCACCGCTCGCCGCGGGTCGGGGGTTGCCCTCCGACGCGTCCCCGGAGGTACGGGCCGATTTCGCGGACTGGAGTGGTGCGCACGGCGCGTCCTGGATCACGTGGGCGGAAATCGCCGGGGCCGACTGGGAGGAGGCCTCGTCCGAGGTCGACGAGTGCGTGCACGAGTACCGTCGGAGAGCGGACGGGGACTGGGAGTTCCAGGGCCGCAACACGGGCCTGGACCGGTTCGCCGAGCTGTCCGGGGCCTCCGGCCCACACGAGGTGTACCGGGCCGGCCGGTTCCGGCCGGAGGGCACCGAGTGGCGCGACGGGGAGCGCCTCTTCCGTATCGGCCGACTGCGGCGGAAGCATGCCGTGGACGACCGCGAGTGGGGGCCTGTCTGGGCGGTCATGCGCACGCTTGCCGGGTTGCACGGGGACGCGGGCGTTCGGTTGGTCGTTTGGTTCGGCGGTTGACAGATGGGTGATCGACTAGGGTGCCGGGGCGGCTCGCGGGCCTTGGCCGTGAGCCGTGGCCGTCAGTCATGTGGAAGGGAAGGGGCTTCGGGTGTCGGAGATATCGGGGGCGGACGGAACCGCCGAGCGGGGACCGACGGACGAGGGGGGTGG
>NZ_JACBGN010000589.1 GCF_013401435.1 Streptomyces sp. BR123 | reverse complement strand
CCCCGGCGTCCCCGCCCGTGGCGCCCGGCGTGCGGACCGTGCACGAGGCCTACTCCTTCGCGTGCATGAGGTGCGGATTCGCCTGGGAACAGGCCTACGGGATCGAGCACCACACCGACGGCAGAGGCCAGCCCTTCATCCTGTACAAGGTGGAGGGCGAGCGGGTCCCCTCCCCGCTGTCGAACCCGACCTGCCAGAACTGCGGCGGCCACGTGGTGCGGATCATGCGCGCGGGGCAGGTCTCGTCCGTGCTGGGCACGATCGACAAGCTCTGGCACCACCGCATCGCACCCGGGATCGCCGGCCCGGTGCCGGCCGGGGCGAACGAGCCGCGGGCCCACCGGCAGCACGGGAAGCCGTCGCACGAGAGCCCCGGCCCGGTGGCCGTGGACGCCGAGCTGGACGGCGGGCGGAAGCGCCGCGGACCGCTCGCCCGCCTGCTGCGGAAGCTGCGCCGGTCATAAGATCGGCCGTATGAGCCCTGCCAGCCCCTCCGCCTCCGCCAAGGGCAGCCCGAACGCCCGGGACGCCCGCGACACCCCGCCGCCGCTGCCGGAACCGCTCCGCGTGGCGGTGGCGGATTCGCACACCCACCTGGACATGCAGTCCGGCACCGTCGAGGAGGGCCTCGCCAAGGCCGCCTCCGTCGGGGTGACCACCGTCGTGCAGGTGGGCTGCGACGTGAAGGGGTCCCGCTGGGCCGCCGAGACCGCCGCCGCGTACGAGAACGTCCACGCGGCGGTGGCCCTGCACCCGAACGAGGCCCCCCGCATCGTCCTCGGCGACCCTGGGGGAGGCTGGTCCCGGCAGGGCGCCCGGGCGGGGGGCGGCGAGGCCGCGCTCGACGAGGCGCTGGCCGAGATCGAGGCGCTCGCGAAGCTCGACCACGTCAAGGCCGTCGGCGAGACCGGCCTGGACTACTTCCGCACCGGCCCGGACGGCATGGCGGCGCAGGAGCGCTCCTTCCGCGCCCACATCGAGATCGCCAAGCGGCAGGGCAAGGCGCTGGTCATCCACGACCGCGACGCCCACGCGGACGTGCTGCGCGTGCTGCGCGAGGAAGGCGCGCCCGAGCGGACGGTCTTCCACTGCTACTCCGGCGACGCCGACATGGCCCGCGAGTGCGCGGCCGCCGGCTACTACATGTCCTTCGCCGGGACCGTCACGTTCAAGAACGCCCAGCCGCTGCGGGACGCCCTCGCCGTGGCCCCGCTGGAGCTCGTCCTCGTCGAGACGGACGCCCCGTACCTCACCCCGGCGCCGTACCGCGGACGGCCCAACGCGCCGTACCTCATTCCGCTGACGGTACGGGCGATGGCCGCGGTCCGCGGGATCGACGAGGACGCGATGGCCACGGCCCTGGCGGCGAACTCGGCCCGCGCCTTCGACTACTGAGCTCCCCTCCGCCCTGTCTCTTATACCCATCTCCGAGCCCCCGAGACCGG
>NZ_JACBGN010000588.1 GCF_013401435.1 Streptomyces sp. BR123 | reverse complement strand
GCCCTCCCCCTCGGCCGCGAGCGCCACCCCCTCCAAGACCGCCTCCGGAACCCCCCGAACCGCCGCCCCCAAGGCGGACGTCGACTGCGAGGGCGGCGGAGTGGGCCTGCACACCGTCCCGTCGCAGGGCGGCAAGGCCACCGTGCGGTACGGAAGCCGGGGCGTCTGCCTGATCTCCGCGATCCCCGGCCGCGGTTTCAAGGCGACCACCTCGCAGACCGCGGACGACACCCTCACGGTCACGTTCGCCAGCGACAACCACACGTCGGTCATCACGGCGACGATCGACCCGGGGCCGCGGGCCAGCGTCCGCGAAACGTCGTTCTGACCCCCTCCGCAGCGCTCGGCCGCCCCGGTCCCCTTCACGGGGTCCACGCCTTGTGCGCGGTCATGGGCCGAACTCCGGCGAAGCGGAAGGTGAGCTGTTCCTTAGGGCAAGCTGAAGACCGCGCCGAGACGGTTCCGGCAGCCCCGAGCGGTCCTATGCTCGCTTCAGCCGAGCGGCCGTCGACGCCGGGGAACGACTCCCCGGCGGACCGTGCGGGCCGCCGTCCACCGAGCGGGGGGCACCCGAAGCCCGTCCCGCCGTCCGAACCGTGCCCTGAGGTGTCTTCGCCATGAGTTCCCGCATGCTCCGACCCGTCCGCGCCGCCCGCCGTACGACGACACCGTCCCGCCCCGCCGCGCCCCTCGGGATACGTCTGCCGCTGGCCGCCGCGGCCGTGGTCGCCGTGGGGCTGACCGCCGCCTGCGGGCCGTCCTCGCAGCCCGTGGGATCCGCGAAGCCCACCGCTGCCCGCCCGACCGCGGAGTCCCTCCCCTCCGCTTCGGAGCCGGCCGGCGCGGCCGCCGAGGCGTCCCCGTCCGCTTCCGCCTCGCCGTCCGCCTCCGCCTCCGCCCCCGCTTCCGCCGCCGCTTCCGCCGCGCCCTCGCGGGCCGGGACGGGGGCCACCCCCGCCCGGACGTCGGCGAAGCCGACGGCCCGTTCGTCGGCCGCGCCCGCTCCGGCGGCGGTCCCCGGCCCCGGTTACGACAGTTCGGCCGACGCGCAGAAGCAGATCGACGCGGCGCTGCGCGCGGCCAAGGCGGACGGGCGGATGGTGCTGCTCGACTTCGGTGCGAACTGGTGCGGCAACTGCAAGGCCGCCGACAAGGTGTTCGCCCAGTCGCAGACCGCGGCGATCCTCGGGGCCTCGTACCACATGGTCAAGGTGGACATCGGCGGCAACAACCCCGCGAACTCCGCGCTCCTGGGCAAGTACAGCCCCTCCGGCGGCACCTACAAGATGCCCGTCCTGGTCGTCGTCTCCCCGACCGGCACGGTGCGCACCGACACCCACGTCACGGGCAATCCGCCCCTGACGCCAGAGGGCCTGAACGCCTTCCTCCGCCAGTGGGCGTCATGAGACGAGCTGTGCGGGCCGCAGCGGCCGGCCTCGCGGTGGCGGCAGGCTGCGTCCTCGCCGGCGCCCTGACGGACAGCGGGGGCGGCGGGGACGGCGGGGGCGGCGC
>NZ_JACBGN010000587.1 GCF_013401435.1 Streptomyces sp. BR123 | reverse complement strand
GGGGGGGGTGCCTCTATGTCTTTCGTCAAGCCTGAGCTGGTCATGCAGCGACCGCTTCGGGGAGGCGTGATTCGTAGAAGGTTCCATCGCGGAGCATGGCGAACAGGACGCTGATGCGCTGCCGGGCCAGGCGGAGAAGGGCCTGTGTGTGGGTCTTGCCCCGGGCCCGGCAGCGGTCGTAGTAGGTGCGGGAGGCGGGGTCGTGCAGGGCGGCGAACGCGGACAGGAACATCGCGCGTTTGAGCTGCCGGTTGCCGCCTCTGGGTGCGTGTTCGCCGTGGATGGAAGTGCCCGACTGTTTCGTGGTGGGGGCGAGGCCGGCGTAGGAGGCGAGGTGGGCGGCGGTGGGGAAGCTGGTGCCGTCGCCGACGGTGACCAGGAGAACTGCGGCGGTCCTGACGCCGACGCCGGGCAGCGACGTCAGGACCTGGGAAAGAGGGTGGGCCTCCAGCAGCTCGTTGATCTGGGCTTCCAGGGCCCGGCGTTGTTCGTGGACGGCCGCGAGCGAGCGGGCCAGGGAGGGGATCACGATGTCGAGGGTGCCGGTTCCCGGGACGACGACGGTCTGCTCGTCGAGCGCGTCGAAGACCTCGTCGATCAGCCGGGCGGCCATCCGTGGGGCCTTGGGGCGGATCACTTCGACGAGTCTGCGGCGGCCCGCCTTTCGCAGTGCGGCCGGGGATCCGTAGCGTTCCAGCAGCCAGGTGACAGCCTGGTGGTCGAGGCGGGTACCGAGGGCGCGTTCCAGGCTGGGGTGGAACTGGGTGAGCAGGCCGCGTATCCGGTTGGACGTGCGGGTGGCCTCGGCCGCGAGGTCCTGGTCGAAGCCCACCAGAACAGTGAGCTCGGCAGTGATCTCGTCGGTCAGCTCCAGCGAACGCAGGGTGTGCGGCATGGTGCGGGCGGCGTCCGCGATCACCGCGGCGTCCTTCGCGTCGGTCTTGGCCTCACCGGGGTAGAGGTCGGCGATCCGCCGCATCGCCAGTCCGGGCAGGTAGGCGACCTGGCAGCCCGCATCGCGGGCGACCGTCAGCGGCAGAGCCCCGATCGAGGCGGGCTGGTCCACGATCACCAGGACCGTGCCGAACTTGTCTCGCAGCTTGTCGAAGACGGCCCGCAGCTTGGGTTCGCTATTGGGCAGCGGTTTGTCGAAGACCTTCTTGCCGGCCGGGGTCAGCCCGTGGCCGTGGTGTGTGCTCTTGCCGACGTCCAGGCCGAGGAAGACGCCCACGCTGCTGGTGTCGATCACGGTGCCCCCACTCGCTCAATACCGGTGCTGGCCTGGGCGTCGGGGCCGTTCTCGCGCATCCACGTTATGCAGACCTGCCGCCCGCGAACGGCCGGGCATTGCGCCCGGCCGGGCGGTGGTCGGACCTCTCATCAGCGTCTCCGACGGCACCCCTCGGACCCGGTGACACCACCCCCCAGGTCATCCGTTCGACAGGGGGCAACAGTCATGCCGGGCCCGGAGGCCAGCGGCCCTCTTGCAGGACCGCGAAAAACATAACGGGG
>NZ_JACBGN010000586.1 GCF_013401435.1 Streptomyces sp. BR123 | reverse complement strand
CCTCGCCGCCACCCACCACCCCGGCCTGCACTTCGGCGAGCCCCGCGCCGCCCTGGACTGGCTGTACGCCGAAGCCGACCCGCTGCTCGCCTGCGTCCGGCAGTCCTCCGTACGCACCACCGGGCGCGCCGACGTGCTGCGCCGGGCCGTTGACCTGCTGTGGGCGGCCAAGGACCTCGCCGAGTCCGGTGCCAACTCCAAGCAGTACGAGTCCGCCGCCGCCGCCCTGCGCGACGCGGCCCGCGCCGCGAAGGACCCGCACGCCGAAGGCCGCGCCCGCACCGCCCTGACCAACGTCCACCTCGTCGCCGGCCGGTTCGCCGAGGCCGACGACGAGGCCCGGCAGGCCATGGTCCTGGCCCGGGAGGCCGACGACCCGCTGCCCAGCTGCTGGGCGCCCAACGACCGGGGGATCATCGCCCTCTACCAGGCCCGCTACGCGGACGGCGAGCGCTACCTGCTGGAGGCCATCGAGAACTTCCGCGCCGACGGCAACCACATCGGCGAGGCCAGCGCCCTGTGCAACCTCTCCCGCATCCACGTGGAGCTGGGCCGGCTGGCCAGCGCGATCGAGCTGGCCGAGCAGGGCATCGCCATATACGACCGGATGGGCCTGACCCTGCGCCTGGCCAACGGCCGCTACGCCCTCGGGATCGCCCTCACCCAGGCCGGGCGGCTCGCCGAGGCCCAGACGCAGCTGACCGAGGCGCTGTCCCTCTTCCACGACAACCGGCAGCCCCTGTGGGAGGGCGTGACCCACTTCCGGCTGGCCGAGGCCCACCTGGCCGCGCACCGGCCGACGCTGGCCGCCGCCCACGCCGAGCAGGCCATCGCGCTGCGCGGGATCGGCGGCGAGTGGCGCCGGGCCACCGTGCTGACCGTGCTGGGCAAGGCCCTGCAGCGGCTGGGGCAGCGCGACCGGGCCCGGGTGTGCTGGCGGGATGCGGAAGCCGTCTTCGAAGGGCTCGGGTCGCCGGAACTGGCCGAGGTGCGGGCCCTGCTGGCCTCGGAGATCGCGGCCTGACCCCTCGGCGGTGATCGCGCCCCTCCCGCACCGGCGGGAGTTGAACGGAGGCGTTCATCGTTCGTTTATCGCCCTCCGCCACCATGGACGCATCGACTCAACCGCGTCGGGAACGCGGGGAGTCTGCTGGAGGACCGCCCGTTCGGCGGTCCGCGGGGGAATCGCCGAACGGGCCCTAGCCATCCATCAGGAGATCCGATGACGACGAACGAGAACATCCTGCAGAACGAGAGCGACATCATCCCGCTCGACAACCACGCGTCGGGGATCGAGATCAAGCCGGTCGACGGCCCCGCAGCGGCGGACGCCGACATCACTCCGATGGACAGCCACGCCGGCATCGCCAAGCCGGCCGCGGACGAGGAGATCGTCTCGCTGGACAACCACGCGTCCGGCCCGCGTCCGTAACCGAGCGCTTCCGGGTGCCCGGCCGTCCCACGGGGGACACGAGGGACGGCCGGGCACCCGGAACACGGGGGACCAAGGGGGGGTGCGCCGGGG
>NZ_JACBGN010000585.1 GCF_013401435.1 Streptomyces sp. BR123 | reverse complement strand
GGCCGGGCGGTCAGTCGGCGAACTCGCCCGCGTACGGGTCGGGGTCCCCCGTCTCGGGGTTGCGGCCCTCCTGCCAGCGGCGCTGGGCCTTGCGCCAGTGCACGAAGCTGAGCCGCCCGCCGTCCCAGAAGGTTATGCCGACGGGGCTCACGTCGAACTCGTCCGAGCACAGCCGCAGCAGGAACTCCGCCATGCCGTACGGGTACACGGCGAAGGTGTCGGCCGTGTGCCGGCCGATGACCAGGACCGGCCAGCGGTCCGGATCGGGGTCGGCCGCCAGCCAGCACAGGATGTCGGAGCCGCCGGTGACGCCCCAGGCGATGATCGAGCCGGGGTCGGTGTCGAAGGCGGCCCGGCCGCCCTCCTCCTCCCACAGCTTGCGGGCGTTGGCGGTCTCCTCGGCCATCTCGGCCGGATCCCACTGGAGTCCGGCCTTGGGCAGCGGCAGCAGCACGCTGGCCTCGCCGTTGATGGAGCCCGCGCCGAAGCGGCCCATGAAGGCCACGAAATCGGAGGGGAACCGGGTGCGCCAGACGGCCTCGGCCGCCTGCCAGTCGATGTCCTCATCGGCGCCGTGGGTCGCGGGCATGATCTGCTCCAGCGCCTTGACCCGCGCGTTCTCCGTCATCCGCTCCCCTGCCACCCCGGCTCAACCGCCCCAACCTACCGCCGGGCAGGCCCACCGCCCAGTGGGGGATGAGACGGTCCGGCCACCGACACCCGCGCGCCGGCCCGGATCCCCCATCCCGCCATCGCCCCCGCCTCGGCCTCCAGTACGTGCCGGGACCGCAGCCGGGGCAGCCCCAGCCGGCCCGGGGCCATCGTGGTCAGGGCGATCACGCGCAGGTCCCGGTCCAGGTACGCCACGTCGATGGCGAACCGCATCCCGAAGGTGTGCACGCTCCCGGCCGGGGTCAGCAGCAGGGCGCCGGCGATCCCGTCCCGGCCCAGCAGGCCGCGGGTGCGGGCCCGGTACGAGGCCGCGATCTCCAGCGGCACCGGCGCGCCGTCCGCGCCCGCCCGCAGCACGCCCTCGCCGTCCGTCCACCGCCGCCCCCGACCCATGGCCGCCACCTTAGGCGCTCCGCGCAAAGGGCCGCGAGGCACCGGCGGTCCGGCGGTCGCCCGCGGGCGCACCGTGGCCGGCCGCGCAGTTCCCCGCGCCCTCCGGGGCGGTGCCGAACAGCAGCCGAGTCCACCACGGCCGGCCGGGGCGTGCGTGGTGGACCCCGACCGCGCAGACGGCGCTTCCCGACCGCCTGCGGACGGGCGGGATGACGGCGGGGGTTGGGTCCACGGGCCCATGCCGGACCGGGCGCCGCCGCCTACCGTCGGCGGATGGCCGTGGTCGTGATCATCCTTGCCGCCGGGTACGGCGTCGCCGCCGGGCTGCTGCTGCCGCGCGCCGCCTACCGCCTCTCCGTCGAGCCGGACGCCCCCTGGCGCGGCCACTGCCCCGAGGGGCACCCCCTGAGCGGCTGGTGGGGCCCCGCCCACTGCCCCGGCACCTCGACCCCCGGCACTCCGGCCCCC
>NZ_JACBGN010000584.1 GCF_013401435.1 Streptomyces sp. BR123 | reverse complement strand
CCGCGGCCCGGCAGCGGCGCGGTCGCGCCCGCATACGCGGTCGGCGTGTACCCGTACGGCACCGCCCCCGGCCCCTGCGTCCGCATCTCGTGCAGCGGCACCGCCTCGCCCAGCGCCCCCAGCCCCACGTACACCGGGTCGTCGACCAGCGCGTCCCGCACCGCGCACCGCGCCACGACCTCCGACAGCTCAGGCCGGACCGCCGGGTCCTTCGCCACGCAGGCCTCGATCAGGGCCGCCAGCCCCGGCTCCACCCCGGCCACGTCCACCGGCTCGTGCACCGCCCGGTAGCTCACGGTCGCCGCCACACCCGTACCGAACGGCGACCGCCCCGTCGCCGCGTACGCCAGCGACGCCCCCAGCGCGAAGACGTCCGCCGCGGGCCCCGCCTCCGCGCCCAGCAGCACCTCCGGCGCCGTGTACCCGGGCGTGCCCGGAGCCTGCCCGTCCTGGGTCAGCGCCGTCTCACCGACGCCCCGGGCGATGCCGAAGTCGATGAGCTGCGGCCCCTGCGCGCCCAGGATCACGTTCTGCGGCTTGAAGTCCCGGTGCGTCACCCCGTACGCGTGGACGCTCGCCAGCCCCTCCGCGAGCGCCGCGAAGAGCCGGCGGCAGGTGTCCGCGGGCAGCGCACCGCGCTGCGCCACCGCGTGGGCCAGCGTCGGGCCCGCCACGTACTCCGTCGCCAGCCAGAAGGGCGCCGCCGCCAGCGAGGCGTCGATCAGGTTCGCCGTGTACGCCGACCGCACCGCGCGCACCGTCTCGGCCTCGCGCCGGAACCGCGCCAGCGCCTCCGGATGCCCGACGATCTCGTCCCGGATCACCTTCACGGCCACCAGGCGCCCGCCGGGCGAACGCGCCAGGTACACCTGGCCCATGCCGCCCGCACCGAGCCGGGCCAGCAGCGCATGCGCCCCGATACAGGCGGGGTCGACGTCTCTCAGGGGCTCCATTGACATGAGACTGCCACACCGATCCCCCGGCCCCGCAGAGGGGTTGACCAAGCGGGATCAGTGAAGTCCGGTGCGGTACCGCGCCCCGCAAGGGCGCGGGGAACCGCCCAACCGGCCCCCACCGGCCCGCGTTCTGCCGACCGGACTCCCAGCGGAGCGCTCAGGCCCGCGGCGCGACGAACAGGCTCTGCGCGCCCCGCCCGACGGGCCCCTTCTCGTCGTGCAGCACGGAGTCCGCGAGACCGATCCCGGCCGCGTCCACACTCGTACGCGCCTCCACGCACACCCACTCGCCGGCCGGATGGCGGTGCAGATGGACGGTCAGGTCGCTGTTGACGAACAGGTACCGGCCGAAGTCCACCACCGCGCTGATCCCGTTCCCGGAATCCGCGGCCACCAGGATCCGGTCCAGCGGCCTGGTCCCCTCCTCCGCGATCAGCGGCACCTTCATCCGCATCCAGCACGTCCCCGGCCCCGGCTCCGTGAAGGCACCCTCGGTGAACCGGGTCTCCATCGCCGCGTGGTAGCCCATGTCCCACGGCACCGGGAAGAACGGCGTCACCCCCACCTCCCCCGGGGG
>NZ_JACBGN010000583.1 GCF_013401435.1 Streptomyces sp. BR123 | reverse complement strand
GGCCGGAACCGGGGGAGCACTTCTCCTTGTCGATGAGGCAACCGGTGGGGTTGGCCGGGGCGCCGCCCTTGGCGGCGGTGACGAAGCCGATGGTGGTGGAGGCCCCCGGGGCGAGTCCGGCGGTGTCCCAGCGCGGCGGCTTGACGGTGACGTGGCCGCCGTTGACGGTCTGTTCGCCGTTCCACAGCGAGGACAGGGTGGTCCCGGCAGGCAGGTCGAACTCCAGTGTCCAGTCCTTCAGGGGCCGGCTGCCGGTGTTGGTGATGACGTACTGGCCCGTGTAGCCGGAGTCCCAGCTGCTGGAGCGGGTGAAGGCGGCGCCCGCGGCTGCCGCCTGGGCGGTGCCGGTGAGGGCGATCGCGGTGCCGGCGACGGCCGCGGTCAGCGCGAGCGCTCCGGCCGCCTTCGCCTTGGTGCCGGCGGTGCGGCGGTGTGCGTTCCTGGTCATGACTGCCTGCCTCATCGGTGCGGGGATGGGGGACGGGGCAGCACGCTAGCGATCCGGAACCGGACAAAACGCCAGTTCGGCCGCTCGGGTCGGGATCTTGAGGCCCTCTTAAGGAAGGGATCGGCCGGGGTTAACGGGCGCCCGCCGGATGCTGCGGGTAGGTGTGGAACCCGCGGCCGGTCTTCCGGCCGAGCAGCCCGGCCTGCACCATGCGCCGCAGCAGTGGCGGCGGGGCGTGGAGGGGCTCCTTGAACTCCTCGTACAGGGCCTCGGCGATGGCGGCGACCGTGTCGAGGCCGATGAGGTCGGCGAGCCGGAGCGGGCCCATGGGATGGGCGCAGCCGAGCTGCATCGCGGTGTCGATGTCCGCGGCCGTCGCGAAGCCGGATTCGGCCATGCGGATCGCGGACAGCAGGTAGGGGACGAGGAGGGCGTTGACGACGAACCCGGAGCGGTCCCGCGAGTGGACCGGGTTCTTGCCGAGGGTGTCGCGGGCGAACCCCGCCACCGCGTCCCTCGTGGCGCGGGCGGTGTGGAGGGAGGAGACCACCTCGACCAGGGGCAGTACGGGGACCGGGTTGAAGAAGTGCAGTCCGACGACCCGGTCCGCGCGGGAGGTGGCCCTGCCCAGGCGCATGACGGGCAGGGCGGAGGTGTTGGTCGCCAGGATCGCCCCCGGATCGGCGACGACCTTGTCGAGGGCCGCGAAGACGGCGGTCTTGGTGTCGGCGTCCTCGGTGACGGCCTCGATGACGAGCTGCCGGTCGGCGAGGTCGTCGAGGTCGGCGGAGAACACCAGGCGGGCGAGGGCGTCCTCGGCGGAGAAGCGGTCGAGTTTCCCGCGCTGCACGGCGCGTTCGAGGGAGACGGCGACCCGTTCGCGGGCAGCGCGCGCCAGGGCGGCGTCGGCCTCGCAGACGACCGTGTCCAGGCCGGCGCGGGCGCAGACCTCGGCGATCCCGGCGCCCATCAGGCCCCCTCCGACGATTCCGACACGGCTGATGGCCGTGGTTGTGGTCGTGGGCGTGGTCGTGGTCATGAGCGGGCCCTCCGGGCGGCTTCGGACGAGGGGACGGGCCTGTCTCTTATACACA
>NZ_JACBGN010000582.1 GCF_013401435.1 Streptomyces sp. BR123 | reverse complement strand
CCGCGGGGTCGGCCGCAGCGAACCCGTCAGCTGCGGCGGCTCCCTGGAGCCCGAACCCGTCGACTCCGCCGACGCCGCGGAGGCGCTCGCCGCCCTCCGGGCCGTCGTCGCCCGGTGCGAACGGGCCTCCGGGCCGGTGCTGCCGTACATCGGCACCGTGCACGTCGCCCGCGACATGGACCTCATCCGGCAGGCCATCGGCGAGGACGAGCTCAACTACCTCGGCTTCTCCTACGGCAGCCGCCTCGGCGCCGTGTACGCCGCCCAATTCCCGCGCCGTGTCGGCCGGATGGCCCTCGACGGTGTCGACAACCTCACCGAACCGCTCGTCGAGCAGGCCCTCGCCTCCGCGAAGGGCCAGCAGCAGGCCCTGGACAACTTCCTGTCCTGGTGCGCCCACCAGCCGGGCTGCGTGTACGGGACGAACACCCGCACCGCCAGGCAAGACGCGGCGGCCCTCGTCACCCGGCTCGACGCGGCCCCCCTCGTCGACGAGGACGGCGCCGTCTTCACCGGGCAGGACGCCGCCGACGCCATCTCCCTCGCTCTCTACTCCCGCGAGCTGTGGCCGGCCCTCGCCGAAGGCCTCGCCCTGGCCGAACGGAACCGCGACCCGGGCGGGCTGCTCCGCCTCGGCTCCCCCGCCGACCCGGGCCCGAGCGGTTCCGCGCACCCTCCCGGCCTCGTCCCCGCCGACAACGCCGCCGCCGCGATGACCGCCGTGAACTGCGCCGACGACCCCGACCGCAGCGCCGACAAGGCGAGCCCGGACGCCGTGCTGAAGCGGATCGAAGGCCTGCGGGAGGAGTTCCGCGAGGTCTCGGAGATCTTCGGACCTCGGCAGCTGCTCACCGTCCTGGCCTGCTACGGACGCCCGGCCGGCACTGACTTCATCCGCCGGATCGACCGGCCGCCCGGCGCCCCCCGCATGCTCCTCGTCGGCACCCGCGGCGACCCGGCCACCCCGTACCGGTGGACCGAGGAGACCGCCGAGCGCCTCGGCTCCGCCGTCGTCCTCGACTACAAGGGCGACGGACACACCGGTTACACCTCCTCGCGCTGCGTGCGGGGCTACGTCGACGACTTCCTCGTCGACGGCCGCCTGCCGTCCGGCACACGATCCTGCCCCGGCGACGAATGACCGCAGGTGAGGGCGAATGTCCGGGCATGTGATCGAACATTTATTCGTATACGGTGCCTTCCATGGGGAACTTCGTACTCGTACCCGGCGCATGGCTCGGGGCATGGGCCTGGGACGCGGTGGCGGCGGAGCTGCGCGCGGCGGGCCACGACGTCCACCCGCTGACGCTGTCCGGGCTCGCCGAGCGGCGCGAGGCCGGGGCGTGGGCGGGTCAGCAGACGCACGTGCACGACATCGTCGACGCGGTCGAGTGCCTGGACCTGCACGACGTCGTCCTGGTCGGCCACAGCTACTCCGGCATCCCGGTGGGCCAGGCGGCCGAGCTGATCGGCGACCGGCTCGCCCGGGTCGTCTTCGTCGACGCGGACGTCCCGGTGGACGGGGAGTCGTTCGTCTCCGGCTGGCCGGGC
>NZ_JACBGN010000581.1 GCF_013401435.1 Streptomyces sp. BR123 | reverse complement strand
GTGGTGGGGTCGGGCGGGCCGGGGGGCCCGTCCCGAGCCCCTCGGGGGGTTTTCGATGCCGTGGGGGATGCGGCATGTCTGTGGGGGGACGGTTTGTACACCTCTGTGTTCATATCGGCAATTTCCATCGCCCTGTTCTGGATGGCCGCGTTCACGCTGTGGTGGCAGATGCACGCCTGGCGGACGCCCGAGACGCTCGCCTCCACCCGGTTCGACCGGCCCGACGGCGAGGGCCGGCTGGCCTTCTCGCTCCTGCTGCCGGCCCGCCACGAACAGGCCGTCCTGCGGCACACCGTCGAGCGGCTGCTCGAATCGAGCCACACCGACTACGAGATCATCGTCATCGTCGGCCACGACGACCCGGAGACCACCGCGGTCGCCGAGGAGGCCGCTGCCCTGGCGCCCGACAGGGTCCGCGTCGTCGTCGACGACCACGAGGCCAAGAACAAGCCCAAGGCCCTCAACACCGCCCTCCCGCACTGCCGGGGCGACATCGTCGGCGTCTTCGACGCCGAGGACCAGGTCCACCCCGAGCTCCTCGCCCACGTCGACCACGCCTTCCGCGCCACCGGCGCGGACGTGGTCCAGGGCGGCGTCCAGCTGATCAACTTCCACTCCAGCTGGTACAGCCTGCGCAACTGCCTGGAGTACTTCTTCTGGTTCCGCTCCCGCCTGCACCTGCACGCCGAGAAGGGCTTCATCCCGCTCGGCGGGAACACCGTCTTCGTCCGCACCGACGTACTGCGCGAGGCCGGCGGCTGGGACCAGAACTGCCTCGCCGAAGACTGCGACCTGGGCGTACGGCTCTCGTCGGCCGGCAAGAAGGTGGTCGTCGCCTACGACTCCGACATGGTCACCCGCGAGGAGACACCTGGCTCGCTGGTCAGCCTCCTCAAACAGCGCACCCGCTGGAACCAGGGCTTCCTCCAGGTCTACCGGAAGCGCGACTGGCGGCGGCTGCCCGGCCGGGGCCAGCGCTGGCTGGCCCGCTACACGCTGATGACGCCGTTCATGCAGGCGGCCTCCGGGGTGATCATCCCGGTCAACACCGCCGTCGCCCTCTTCCTGGACGTCCCCGTCGGCGTGGCGATCGTCACCTTCCTGCCGCTGATCACGGCACTGGTGACCTTCGTCTTCGAGATCGTCGGCCTGCACGACTTCGGCCGCCAGTACGGGCTGCGCGTGCGCTTCATGCACTACCTCAAGCTGATCGCGGGTGGCCCCTTCTACCAGGTCATGCTGGCGGGCGCGGCGATCCGCGCGGTCTGGCGCGAACAGCGCGGCCGCACCGAATGGGAGCTGACCCGCCACACCGGCGCCCACCTCACCGCCTCCACCGGCACCACCGCCTCCACCGCTTCCACCGCTTCCACGGCCTCCACGGCCGCCACCGTCTCCACGGCCGCCACCGTCTCCACGGCCGCCACCGTCTCCACGGCCGCCACCGGCTCCACCGCCTCCGTCTCGTCCGCCGCGATCCGAGAGGACAGCCACAGGTGACCGCCATCCTGCCCACGGCCACCGAGCCCCAGCCCGAGGCCGCCGCCCAGGCCCCCACGGCCACGGTCGCCGTCGCCGCC
>NZ_JACBGN010000580.1 GCF_013401435.1 Streptomyces sp. BR123 | reverse complement strand
TCGTCGAACTGCGCCGCCAAACGCAGAGTGAGTTCCGCACTGGCCAAAATCCGGGGAATCTCGATCGGGAGGCTGGAGAATCCCTCCCTAACCACATCGGCAGGATCGATTCGGGGGGTAACGCCATCCCGCCCCGTGGCCTCGATCACATAGCGGAATCCGCCCCGAACGCCCCCTGCTGGTGCACCTCGACCAAGCCCTACGCCGACTGCCACGGCCGCCCGCCCACGGCGTGAGCGGCAAACTGGGCGCGATCAGTCGACCATGCCCCAGGCGGCGGCGGTGGGCGTCCCGGCCCAACCGTCTCCGGTCTGCCAGATTGCGGCAATGCCTTGGTCTTCCAGGTAGGGCCCATACGCGCCGATGTCCTCGGAGAACAGAGCGATCAGGTGGGGGGCGGCGAGCTGCTTCTCCCGATAAAGGAAGTAGCCGTACTCGCGAAGTTGCCCGACAGCCTCTCGCACGGCTGCCGTCACGTCTCCCTTCCGCACGACCTTGACCTCAACGAGCCACTCCGGATCGCCGGGAGACAGCACATCCCCCTGCTTGAGGATCAAGTCCTTCGGGTGGATGTGCACGTTCCGCGGCATGTAACTCCGCGTCTCGATATAGGCACCGAATTCCCTGATCAGCTCCTCGTGCTTCTGGCTCTTCACCTGCTGCTGTGCAGCGATGTTCGCGATGTACCCGCTGCTGTCCCGAGGCTTGAACCCCAAGGCGACGGGCTCGGGTGCGGATATGGACCTGGACGTGGTTGAGGGCGAGGACGAGGATGCGGTTGAGGGCTTCCGGCGCCTCTGTTCCGGCAGGACGGCAGACACGTGGTCGTCATCGTCCGCGGCCTTACGCCAAGCAGCGTCCGCTGCCGCGGCTCGCTGAAGGAGGCTCGTGGCCACCCGCAGATCCTCTTGTAGTTGCTCCTCCACGGGCATGGCATCGACCTCATAGCGTCGCGCCGCCACACTCGCGGCTTCATACGCCTCAGGACGCTTCCCACGACCCAGCACGGGACGTTGTCCCCACTGCTGCCCGAGGGTGGGTGGCAGAGATCCGTGGAGCCGTGCGGAGCGTCGCTCCAACTGCGCCAGGATGGCTTGCCGCTCCTTGATCTTGTCGCTGAGATCGGTGACCCCTTGCTGGACGGTGAGGGTCACCGAACTCAGGTCCGTGCTGAAGATGAAGGCGAGGTACAGGCCCTTCTTGGGGTCAGTGTTGATCTCAGGATCGAAGAGGCCGATCCATGGCGCACTCGCCGCGCTCCCGTTCCCGCCGTACCCAGCAACAACCAGGTTGCCCAGCGGCCCGAGATCGCTGCGGCCGGCCACACCGCGCAGCACCTGCTGGCCGGGCACTCCCTTACCCGTACCAGCCTTCTGGTCGTAGGTCCCTGCAACCTCAAGAAGCAAATCCCGCATCGTCATGGCACGAAGCTACGCACAAGCCAAAGCGAGTCAATCCCATTCGATCAGATTTCAATCAGCTTGCGCCGCCACCAACTCCTCATCTGGGGAGTGCTTTCGCCCCCCGCCGCTCGGGGAACAGCAGCAGCTGTTGGTGGCCGCGGGCTGTGGCTGTGGGTGGGGTGGGGC
>NZ_JACBGN010000057.1 GCF_013401435.1 Streptomyces sp. BR123 | reverse complement strand
CACGGGGACTCCTGTGGTCGTGCGGAGGCGGAGGTGTGCGTACCCCGCGCCGGGCCGGGGCACGCCCGGCCCGGCGCCCCGCGTCTGCGGCGGTCAGGCGCGGGCCAGCAGCATCCCGCCCATGGTGACCATGGTCGCCGCGACGAGGCCGTCCAGCACCCGCCAGGCCTTGGGGCGCGAGAGCAGGCCGCTGAGCAGGCGGGCACCGTAGCCGAGGGCGGTGAACCAGATCAGGCTGGCCAGGCCGGCCCCGATGCCGAAGGCCCAGCGCAGGTCGCCGCGGTCGGCGGCGAGCGAGCCGAGCAGCAGCACGGTGTCCAGGTAGACGTGCGGGTTGAGCCAGGTCATGGCCAGGCAGGTCAGGACGGCCCGGCGGCGGGAGGCAGCGGTGGCCCCCTCGGTCTGCAGGACGGCGCCGGGGACCGGCCGCAGCACCCGGCGGGCGGCGAGGACTCCGTAGCAGACCAGGAAGGTGCCGCCGGCCAGGCCTACCACGGTCAGCGCGGCGGGCCAGGCGGTGACGAAGGCGCCGACCCCGGCGACCCCGAGGGCGATCAGGGCGGCGTCGGAGAGGGCGCAGATGGCGACCACCGCGAGGACGGCATGGCGGCGCACCCCCTGCCGCAGGACGAAGGCGTTCTGCGCGCCGATGGCGACGATGAGCGAGAGTCCGGTGCCGAAGCCGGCGAGAGCCGCCGCGATGAGGCCGTGTGTCATGCGTTCGACCATATGAGCGGCGTGGAAAGCAGTACAGCTAAAGATTTTTACGTACCCTTAGCAATCGTGATGGACGAGCTTCCCCTGGACCAGGTGCGCACCCTCCTCGCCGTCGTGGACGAGGGCACGTTCGACGCGGCCGCAGCCGCCCTGCACGTCACCCCTTCGGCGGTCAGCCAGCGGGTCAAGGCCCTCGAACAGCGGACCGGGCGGGTGCTGCTGATGCGCACCAAGCCGGTCCGGGCGACCGAGTCCGGTCAGATCGTGGTCCGCTTCGCCCGGCAGCTGGCCCGCCTGGAGCGCGACGCGCGGGCCGAACTCGGGATGGCGCAGGCCGGGGGCGGGCCGGTGCGGCTGCCCATCGCCGTCAACGCGGACTCCCTCGCCACCTGGTTCCTGCCCGCCCTGACCCGCGTTCCGCAGGACCCTCCGGTCCTCTTCGAGCTGCACCGGGAGGACGAGTCGCACACCACCGCCCTGCTGCGGGAGGGCCAGGTCATGGCGGCCGTCACCTCCTCCCCCGATCCGGTGGCGGGCTGCACCGTACGGCGGCTGGGCCTGGCGCGGTACCTGCCGGTGGCGAGCCCCGCGTTCGTCGCCCGCCACCTTGCGGGGCCGGAACCGGAACCGGAACCGGAGCCGGCGCAGGCGCTGCGCCGGGCGCCGGTGATCGTCTTCGACCGGCGGGACGTGCTCCAGGACGTGTTCCTGCGCGCGCTGACGGGCGACGAGGACGCCGGGGCCGGTCCGCTGCGGCACCACGTGCCCACGTCGGAGGGCTTCTGCGACGCGGTCGCCGCCGGACTGGGCTGGGGGCTCGTGCCGCAGCCGCAGGCGGAGCCGCTGCTCCGGTCGGGCGAGCTGGTCCTGCTGGTGCCGGGGCGACCCCTGGACGTGCCGCTGTACTGGCAGCAGTGGAAGCTCGACTCGCCGGCCCTGTCGCTCGTGGCGGAAGTGGTCGCGGCCACCGCGGCCGAGGAACTCCTGCCCGGGGCGGCACCCCAGGCGCCACCCGGCCCGTAGGCTGCGGCCATGGACTCCTACACGATCGGCCAGGCAGCCCGGCTGCTCGGCGTGAGCGTCGACACGGCCCGGCGGTGGGCGGACGCCGAGCGGTTCCCCACCCGGCGGGAAGGCGCGCGGCGGATGGTGGACGGGCCGGACCTCGCCGCATTCTGCGTCCAGGTCGCGCAGGAGGCGGCCGAGGCCGAGGAGATGCCGAACACCTCGGTCCGCAACGCCTTCCCCGGCATCGTCACCGCGGTCAAACTCGGCATCGTGGACGCCCAGGTGGAGATTCAGGCCGGACCGCACCGGGTGGTCTCGCTGCTGACCCGCGAGGCGGTGGAGGAGCTGGGCCTGGAGGTGGGGGCGCGGGCCGTGGCCCGGGTGAAGGCGACGAGCGTGTTCGTCGACCGCGCCTGACCGGGCGGGACGCGGGGGCGGAAGGCCGGACGGGGTGGGGCCGGCTGCCGCGGTGGCAGACTGGCTGCTGATCCGCCGAAGGGAAGTACACCGTTGTCCATGTTCAGCAACCTGCGCCGGGCGGTGCGCCGCGGCTACCGGCGGGCCGTCGACCTGAGCCACCCGGTCCGTTCCCCGCTCGGCAGCGCGGTGGTCAACTGCATCGTCTACCGGGACGGGGTGCGCCAGGACGGCTGCGCCGAGGTCGAGGAGGCGCTGCGGCGGGTCCGCAGGACGGGCGAGGGCTTCGTGTGGATCGGCCTGCACGAGCCGACACAGGAGGAACTCGCCGGGCTGGCCAAGCTCTTCGGCCTGCACCCGCTCGCCGTCGAGGACGCCGTGCACGCCCACCAGCGCCCGAAGGTCGAGCGGTACGACGACATACTGTTCGCCGTCTTCAAGACCGTGCGCTACGTGGAGCACGAGGAACTCACCGCGACCAGCGACGTGGTGGAGACCGGCGAGCTGATGGTCTTCACCGGGGACGACTTCGTCATCACCATCCGGCACGGCGGCCGCGGCACGCTCGGCCCGGTCCGCGAGGGCCTGGAAGCGGCTCCGGAGCAACTGGCCAAGGGCCCGGCGTCCGTTCTGCACGCCATCGCCGACCACGTCGTCGACGACTACGTGGCCGTCACGGACGCCGTGCAGAACGACATAGACGCCGTCGAGACCGCCGTGTTCAGCGACACCGGAGCCCGGGGCGACGCGGGCCGCATCTACCAGCTCAAGCGCGAACTGCTGGAGCTGCGCCGGGCGGTGGCCCCGCTGGCCCGCCCCCTGGAGCAGCTGGCCACGCAGCCGATACAGGCCGTGCCGGCGGAGGCCCGCGCGTACTTCCGCGACGTCGCCGACCACCTGACCCGCGCTACCGACCAGCTCAACGGGTACGACGCCCTGCTCGACTCCATCCTGCAGGCCCATCTCGCCCAGGTGACGGTGGCCCAGAACGAGGACATGCGGAAGATCACGGCGTGGGCGGCCATCGTCGCCGTGCCGACGATGGTCTGCGGGGTCTACGGCATGAATTTCGACCACATGCCCGAACTGCACTGGACGTACGGGTATCCGGCCGTCCTCGGTGTGATGGGCGTGGCGTGCTTCCTCATCCACCGCGGATTCCGCCGCAACGGCTGGCTCTGACCGGGCGCCGCCGGCCCTCGGTGCGGCCCCGGCGGGCCTGGCCACGGCGAGGTCGCGGCGGCGTAACGATGTGGGCACCGGAGTGATGTGATCCGCCGGTTGCCGGGCCCGGCGGCGGCCACGGGCCTCGGCTGCCCGCGAAGGGGGTAAATCGGTACTCGTGCCTCACCGAACACTTTCCGCCACCTTATTTCGTCACGTCGTGTGACCTGGCATCACCGGTGCGTTCCAAGTGGCCCCCGTGGACGGCGAAAACGGTCGCCCACGACATCGGAATCTCTCATTCCGCCTGCGCTGGAAGTGGCTTGACCATGACGTAAGGGGGGCATAAGTTCTGCCCCGGCTTGCTCCAGCAGGACGGGCCGTCAATCCGTCCTCTGGGGGGACTCGTGCACCACTACACCGACGTTCTGAAGAAGTACGCCGTCTTCTCCGGCCGCGCCCGCCGGCAGGAGTTCTGGATGTTCTTCCTGCTCAACATGGCGGTCGCGATCGTCGTCGCGATCGTCGACGCCGTCATCGGCGCGAACATGGTCCTCTACGGCATCTACGTCGTGGCGATCATCGTCCCCACGCTCGCCCTGTCCGTGCGCCGCCTGCACGACCTCGGCAAGTCCGGCTGGTGGTACTTCATCTGCCTGGTGCCCCTCATAGGCTCGATCTGGCTCCTCGTCCTGTTCGCCACCGAGGGCCAGCCGCAGCCGAACCAGTACGGCCCGAACCCGAAGGCCCTCCAGGCCTGACCCGGCCGTACGCCGGCCCGCAGGCCGGTACGTCCGAACGCCTGAGCGCCGCCCCCGGCTGGAGACAGCCGCGGGCGGCGCTCTCGCCTTGTGCAGGACCGGTGAAGCCGCCGGTCGGTACGCCGCACCGGTCACAGGGGTGACAAGCGTCTCGCGACGCATCGGGCAGGGGACTGTCCAGACCGGCCCGATCACGAGATATCTTGATGTCGAGCAATCTTGCAGACGTGAGACGCAGACTGTGGAGCGGAGCATCCGGTGACTGACTCGACCATCATCTACACGCACACTGACGAGGCCCCGGCCCTCGCGACGTATTCCTTCCTGCCTGTGATCCAGGCCTACGCGTCGACGGCCGGTGTGAATGTCGAGACCCGTGACATCTCCCTGGCCGGTCGCATCATCGCCTCCTTCCCCGAGTACCTGGAGGAGGGCCAGCGCATCGCCGACGCCCTCGCCGAGCTCGGCGAGCTGGCGAAGAAGCCGGAAGCCAACATCATCAAGCTGCCCAACGTCTCGGCCTCGATCCCGCAGCTGAAGGCCGCGATCGCCGAGCTCCAGGGCCAGGGCTACGCGCTCCCGGACTACCCGGACGACCCGAAGAGCGACGAGGAGCGCGAGATCCTCTCCCGCTACGACCGGATCAAGGGCTCCGCCGTGAACCCGGTCCTGCGCGAGGGCAACTCCGACCGCCGCGCCCCGGGCTCGGTCAAGAACTACGCCAAGGCCCACCCGCACCGCATGGGTGCCTGGACCGCCGAGTCCAAGACCAACGTCGCCACCATGGGCGACAACGACTTCCGCTCCACCGAGAAGTCCGCCACCGTCGCCGAGAACGGCACGCTCCGCATCGAGCACGTCGCCGCCGACGGCGCCGTCACCGTCCTGCGCGAGTCCGTCCCGGTCCTGGCCGGCGAGGTCGTCGACGCCTCCGTCATGCGCGTCGCCGCCCTGCGCACCTTCCTGTCGGAGCAGGTCGCCCGCGCCAAGGCCGAGGGCGTGCTCTTCTCCGTGCACCTCAAGGCCACGATGATGAAGGTCTCCGACCCGATCGTCTTCGGCCACGTCGTGCGCGCCTTCTTCCCGCAGACCTTCGCCAAGTACGGCGAGGTCCTGGCCGCCGCCGGCCTGTCCCCGAACGACGGCCTCGGCGCCATCCTGAACGGCCTGGAGTCCATCCCGCACGGCCTGGGCGCCGAGATCAAGGCCTCCTTCGACGCCGAGCTCGCCGAGGGCCCGGCCCTGGCCATGGTCGACTCGGACAAGGGCATCACCAACCTGCACGTCCCGTCCGACGTCATCGTCGACGCCTCGATGCCGGCCATGATCCGCACCTCCGGCCACATGTGGGGCCCGGACGGCCAAGAGGCCGACACCCTCGCCGTCCTCCCGGACAGCAGCTACTCCGGCGTCTACCAGGCCGTCATCGAGGACTGCAAGGCGCACGGCGCCTTCGACCCGTCGACCATGGGCTCCGTCCCGAACGTCGGCCTCATGGCGCAGAAGGCCGAGGAGTACGGCTCCCACGACAAGACCTTCGAGATCGCCGCGGCCGGCACCGTCCGCCTCGTCGACGCCGCCGGCAACGTCGTCCTGCAGCAGGAGGTGTCCGAGGGCGACATCTTCCGCGCCTGCCAGGCCAAGGACGCGCCGATCCAGGACTGGGTCAAGCTGGCCGTCACCCGCGCCCGCGCCACCGGCGCCCCGGCCGTCTTCTGGCTGGACTCCGCCCGCGCCCACGACGCGCAGCTGATCGAGAAGGTCAACGCGTACCTGCCGCAGCACGACACCGAGGGCCTGGAGATCAAGATCCTGTCCCCGGTCGAGGCCACCAAGTTCTCCCTGGAGCGCATCCGCCGCGGCGAGGACACCATCTCGGTGACCGGCAACGTCCTGCGCGACTACCTGACCGACCTGTTCCCGATCCTGGAGCTGGGCACCAGCGCCAAGATGCTGTCGGTCGTCCCGCTGATGGCGGGCGGCGGCCTGTTCGAGACGGGCGCCGGCGGCTCCGCCCCGAAGCACGTCCAGCAGCTGGTCAAGGAGAACTACCTGCGCTGGGACTCGCTCGGCGAGTTCTTCGCGCTGGCCGCCTCCTTCGAGCACCTCGCCACCACCACCGGCAACGCCCGCGCCCAGGTCCTGGCCGACACCCTCGACCGCGCCACCGGCACCTTCCTCAACGAGGACAAGTCGCCGACCCGCCGCGTCGGCGGCATCGACAACCGCGGCAGCCACTTCTACCTGGCCCTGTACTGGGCGCAGGAGCTGGCCAAGCAGACCGACGACGCCGAGCTGGCGGCCGCCTTCGGCCCGCTGGCCAAGACGCTGACCGAGGCCGAGCAGACCATCGTCGGCGAGCTCATCGCCGTCCAGGGCTCCCCGGCCGACATCGGCGGCTACTACCAGCCCGACCCGGCGAAGGCCGCCGCCGTCATGCGTCCGTCGGCGACCTTCAACCAGGCGCTCGCGACCCTCGCCTGAAGCCGGCGGCCTCGCTCTGAGGCTCCGCAGGCCATGCGCAGGTGATCCACGGGTCCGCCCCGGCCGGCAGCCGCCGGCCGGGGCGGACCCGTATCCGTCGGCGCGGAAGACCTTCCCGGCCGCGGCCCGGCCGCGGCCGGGAAGACCTGGTGATCCGTCCCGACGACCGTTTCCGCTGAGCCGCCGCTGGCCAACGGTGGCCCCTGGCGCCGGTGTTGCGCGTGCATTAGCGTGCGGCCCGGGAGCTGGGGGAGGCCTGGTGGCACGTCGCGACAACAATTCCCGCGCGGGAATGGGCTGCGCGGGCTACCTGCTGCTCAACGTCGTGGGGCTGGTCGGCTGCCTGCTGGCCCTCCCCGTCCTGCTGCCGGACCTGCTGGCCGGGCAGAGCCCGCCGCTGAAGGTGCAGGGCGCCGGCCAGTGGGCCGTCGTCCACGGTGTCCCGGTCGCTGCGGCGTGCGTGCTCACCGCCGTGGCGGGGCGGGGCGGGCGCTTCCTGTGGCGGCTGTTCCTGCTGCGTGCCGCCGTCCTCCTGGCCGCCGTCGCCGGGGTCGCGCTCTATGCCGAGGCGCGGGTGGCCGGGCAGCCGTGGAACGTGCGGGCCGCGGTCGAGGGCCTCGCGGCCGGGCTGGCGGCCCTCGTCGTCCACCTCGTCGTACGCCGCTGGGACGAGCGGCGCGGGGCGCGCCCCCTCCCGGGCGAGGTGTGGCTGGCCATGGTGCCGCTGCGGGAGGACCCGGAGCGGCAGCTGCGGCACTACTGCGTGGTGCTGGAGACCGGCTCCGGCGGGGCGAAGGTCGCGCAGATCACCAGCAAGGACAAGGACGGGCGCCGCGACCACATCCGGATCCCGAACACGGGCTGGGACGAGGTGTCCGGCCGCCCGCACTGGGTGGAGATCGGCCGGCAGCCGCGCGTGGTGCCGTACCGCAGGTTCCTGAAGTCCCGGCCCCAGGGCCGCTGCCCGGACGTGGTGTGGGCGCAGCTCCGGGCCCGGCGGCCGGTGCCGCCCGTATCGGCGGGGCAGGCCGGTGCGGGCGCCCGGCTGCTGCGGCGGGTGCTCGCCAGGCACCGCGGCTGACCGGGCCGCGGTGCTCCGGGCCGGGGCCGCGTACGTCCGTCAGAGGTGGTGGACGCGCTCCCCGGCGAGGCCGAGCGGCCCCCGTCCGGCGGCCAGGATCCGCACCCCGGGCGCCGCGGCGAGCAGCTCCCCGAGCCAGGACAGCGCCTGCGGGGTGAGGAACTCGCCGCCGTCCAGAACGAGCAGCATGTCCCGCTCCGCCAGCCACGACAGAGTGCTCGCCGCCCCGCACGGCAGGAACGCCAGTCCCGGGACACAGCCCAGGGCCGCCGTGAGCTCGCGGATCCCGAAGACGCCGCGGTCGACGCGGACGACGGCGGCGCCGTCGCAGAAGTTGGACGCGAGCCGCTCGGCGATCTCCTGCACCAGCAGGCTCCGCGGCTCCCTGAACCGCCCGGTGACCGTCAGCACCCGGCCGCGCCGGACGGCGGTCAGCAGCCTGGACAGTTCGTCGGACGTCGCCGGGAGCGTCCCGGCACGGCCTGATTCCCTCATCGGCACGATGCCCCCATTGCATGCGTGTCCATGCGCGGCCAAGGGTGGAATCGGGCCGCGTGTCGCTGATTATCCGCCAACTCTGACGCAGTGTCAGGGGAATGCGGCAATCCGGCGAAACGGTTCGCCTGTCGGCGCCCGGCGTAACACTGCTGGGCCGAGGGCTGTACGCGCAGGGAGGAACGGTTGTCCGGAAGTCGGTAATCGGCTCTACTGCTCTTCAGTCCGGACGCCCGGGCATGTCTCAGGGAGGGCACCCACGATGAGAGCGGACCGGAGAGCGGGCCGCCGCGCGCAGCGGCAGGCCGGAACCCGATCCGAGCGGCCGCGCGCCTCGCACCGGCGCCCGCGGGGCTTCCGCGGCCGGCCCCTGGTGGCCCTGCTGCTGTCCGGTTTCCTGCTCCTCGGCGTGTGCGCGGCCGGCATGGCCCTGGACCCGTTCACGGCCGGAGCCGGGCAGGACTCCGCCGTGCCCGGCATCGACGAGCCCCGGTCCGTCGCACCCGGCGGCTCCGACTCCGGCGGCCGGGCGTCCCCCGACCCCGGTACGGGCCGGGGCAGCTCCGGGAACGGCAAGAGCCCGGCTCCGGCCCCGGACGCCGGCGACACCGGCGACCACCGGCCCGCGGGCGCCCTCCCGTTCGACATGCCCGAGCCGACCGCCCTGCGCGCCGCGGCGGGCGCGGGCAAGAAGCTGGTGTTCGCGCACTACTTCACCCCGTACCCGCTGTCCCTCGACAACGAGCCCGCCGACAAGGACTACTACACCCGCAACTACCTCAACCCCGACGGCGAGAACGGCAAGCACGAGCGGTACGGCGGCCTGCTGCGCGACCGGCCCCTGCCCGTCAAGCCCAAGAGCGGCGACTGGCAGCTCGCCAACCTCCGCCAGGAGGTGCGCACCGCCCGCACCGCCGGCCTCGACGGCTTCACCCTCGACCTGCTCTCGCTCAGCGGGCAGAACTGGGACCGTGCCAACCTCCTGATGGAGGCGGCCCGTTCGGTCGACCCCGAATTCAAGGTCATGCTGATGCCGGACATGACCTCGCTGAAGACCGACGACCCGGCTGTCCTCGCCGACGCCGTCGCGGCGCTCGGCACGTCCCCCGCAGCCCACCGCCTCGGCGACGGCCGGCTCGTCGTCTCCCCCTTCAAGGCGGAGGCGAAGGACCCGGCCTGGTGGAGCCGCTTCACGGAGCTGCTGAAGTCCCGGCACGGCCTACGCGCCGCGTTCGTCCCGACCTTCCTCGACTTCGACTCCCACCACGAGCGGTTCGCGCCGATCAGCCACGGCTTCTCCGAGTGGGGCTCGCGCAGCTACGTCGGCCAGGAGGGCGCCGCCCGCGACGTACGGCGGGCGCACGACCTGGGCAAGGTGTGGATGCAGCCCGTGTCCGTCCAGGACGTCCGCCCCAACCAGGGCGTGTTCGACGAGGCGGGCAACACCGCCACCCTGCGCACCACCTGGAACCGCGCCATCGAGGACGGAGCCGACTGGGTGCAGCTGACCACCTGGAACGACTACTCCGAGGGGACCCAGTTCGCGCCCTCCGTGCACAACGGCCACGCCTACCTGGACCTGACCTCGTACTACCTGACCCGGTTCAAGACGGGCAGCTGGCCGGAGATCGTCCGCGACACCCTGTACGTCACGGCCCGCACCCAGTTCGCGGCCACCGACCCCACCGGCGACCAGTCCGTGGTGATGTCCCTGCGCAGGGGCAGCGCCGCGGCCCGCGACGCGGTGGAGGTGCTCAGCTTCCTGAAGGCCCCGGCGACCGTCCGCACCCGGACGGGACCGGCCACGGGCACGTACGAGGCCCCGGCCGGACTCCACTCCAGGCTGCTGCCGCTGCGGACCGGTACGAGTGCGGCGGCCGTCGTCCGCGGCGGGAAGACGGGCGCCAGGGCGGAGCTGCCGCGGCCCGTCCAGCGCACGGTCAAGGTCCAGGACCTCCAGTACCACGCCGTCACCAGCGGCCGCAGCTGATGCCTCCGGGCCTCGGGCCCCGGGCCGCCGGGCCTCGGGCCCCGGGCCCCGGCCCCGGGTTCCCGGTCCTCCGGCCGCCGCCCCGCGCGGCCGGTCCGGGTGGCCCTCCGCCGCGAGGTGGGCCACCCTGGCGGGATTGGCCCTTCCGGGCCGCCCCGCCGCCACCGATGATCCGGAGGACGACCGCACCGTCCACTCCCGCGGAGGATCCGTGACTCAGCCGACCAGTGACGTACCGACCGGCGATCCGACTGGCCGCCCGGCCGGAACCCCGGCCCCGACCGTGTTCCCCGGCGGGCCCGGGCTGTTCCGCCTGGACCCGGCCATCGCCCACCTCAACCACGGTTCGTTCGGCGCCGTTCCCGTCCCGGTCCAGGAGGCCCAGGCCGTGCTGCGCGAGGAGGCGCACGCCGACCCCGACGCCTTCTTCATCGGCGCCCCCGACCGGATCGCGGCCGCCCGCACCCGGATCGCCGCCCACCTGGCGGCCGACCCCGACGGCATCGCGTTCGTCTCCAACGCCACCGAGGGCGCCAACCTCGCCCTCGCCGCCGTCCCGCTGGCCGACGGCGACGAGATCCTGGTCACCGACCACGGCTACGGCACCGTCACCGCGGCCGCCGCCCGCCGGGCCCCCGTCACCACCGTGGCCCTGGACCCGTCCCTGCCCGACGAGGACGCCGTGCGCGAGACCGTGCTCGCCGCCCTGACACCCCGCACGAAGGTCGCCGTCCTCGACCACATCAGCTCGCCCACCGCCCGGGTCCTCGCCACGCCCCGGCTGCTCGCCGACCTCGCCGACCGCGGGATCACCACCGTCGTCGACGGCGCCCACGCCCCCGGCATGCTCGCCGACCCGCTCGCCGTCGGCGCCGACTTCTGGTTCGGCAACCTGCACAAGTGGGGGTACGCCCCCTCCGGCAGCGCCGTCCTCGCCGTGGCCCCCGCCCACCGCGGCCGGGTCCGCGCGCTGGTCCCCTCCTGGGAGGACCCGCACGGATTCCCACGCTCCGTGGAGAACCGGGCCACCGCCGACTACACCGGCTGGCTCGCCGCCCCCGAGGGCCTCGACCTCCTGCAGCGACTCGACGCCGCCAAGGCCCGGGCCCACAACTCCGCGCTCGCCGCCTACGGGGCCGCCCTGCTCGCCGAACACCCCGGGATCACCCCGCTGCCGTACACCGAGGGCCTGGCCATGCGCTCCCTGCGCCTGCCGCCCGGGTTGGCGGGAACCCCGGACGAGGCCCGCGCCCTGCGCGAGCGGATCGCGGCCGAGCAGGGCATACGGGTGCTGATCTGGCCGTGGCCGGGCGGCGGGGGAATCCGCGTCTGCGGGCAGCTGTACAACCGCCCCGAGGAATACGAACGCCTCGCCGCCGTCCTGCCCTCCCTCTTGAAGTGACCGGCCTCAGCCGCGCCTGAGCAGGTACGTGTCCATGATCCAGCCCTTGCGGGCGCGGGCCTCGGTCCGGAGCTCCTCGATCCGGCCGGCGACCTCCGCCAGCTTCCCCTGCACCAGGATCTCGTCCGGGGTGCCGACGTAGGCGCCCCAGTAGATGTACAGGTCCTGGTCCAGGTGGGCCGTGAAGGCGTGCCGCGCGTCCAGCATCACCACCACGTCGTCCGCGTCCGCGGGCCAGCCCTCGGCCAGCCGCCGGCCGGTGGTGATCTGGACCGGCCGCCCCACCCGGTTCAGGGTGGTGCGGTGCCGGGCCAGCAGCGAGGAGATACTGCTGACGCCGGGGACGACCTCGTGCTCGAAGGCCACCCGGCCCCGCTCCAGCACCTCGTCGAGGATCGCCAGGGTCGAGTCGTACAGCGAGGGGTCGCCCCACACCAGGAACGCACCGGTCTCGCCGTCCGCGAGGTCCTCGGCGACGAACCGCTCGAAAATCTCCGCCCGCGCGCTGCGCCAGCCGTCGACCGTCGGCGCGTACGCGGCCGGGGTCCGGTCCCGGTCCGGGTCGCGGCCCTCCACGAGCCGGTGGCCGGGGCGGGCGTGCGCGGTGAGCATCTCGCGCCGCAGCCCGGTCAGGTCCGCCTTCTCCTCGCCCTTCTCCAGGATGAGGAACGCGTCCGCCGCACCGATCGCCTTGACCGCCTGCAGGGTCAGGTGGTCCGGGTCGCCCGCGCCTATGCCGATCACTGAGAACTTCTTCACGCGGCTATTCTGCCCCCCGTGGGCGCCGCCCTGTGCGTCACCTGCGTCCATGACGCGCCGTACCCGCGCACCGGGCCGGCCCCGGGTCCGCCGCGCCCACGAAGCCGGCCTCCCCGCCCTTCTCGCCTCGCGGAACTCCTGGCCGACCGGGGCGCGCACGATCCTCGTCCCGCCGGGCCTGCCCGCGCACCGGCTCGGCGCCGCCCGGCAGCAGCGCGTCCCCGTCCCCGACCTCACCGGGTGCCGTCGACAGCGTGGTCACCGGCCGCGCCCTCGCCCTCGCGCAGACCGCGACGGTCCGGACGGCAGCACCGACCAGAACCGCCGGCGCGTCACGCTCGTCCCCGACCACCGCATCCGCTTGGTGCGCGCCCCGGACAGCCGGTGGACTCCGCCCCCCGTCGCTCGGGCGCCTCGACCGGCCCGCCCGCTGACCCGGATCTCCGGCCCCTCCGCCACGAGCGACATCGAACTCGACCGGGTGAAGGGCGTGCCCGGGCCCCCGGACCCGGGACGTCGTCCCGGCCGCCGCCTCCGCACAATAGGACGCATGTCCGCACACATCGCCCTCACCGCCCTCCTGGTCCACGACTACGACGAGGCCGTCGACTTCTACACCCGCGCGCTCGGCTTCACGCTCGTCGAGGACACCCCGCGCCCCGACGGCTCCCGCTGGGTCGTGGTCCGCCCCGGGGGCGCCGCCGAATCCGCGCTGCTGCTGGCCCGGGCCAAGGACGAGGCCCAGCGGGCCCGGGTCGGCGACCAGACCGGCGGCCGCGTCGGCTTCTTCCTCCACACCGACGACTTCGCCCGCGACCACGCCCGCATGACGGCGGCGGGCGTCCGCTTCCTGGAGGAGCCGCGCCACGAGGCGTACGGCTCGGTCGCGGTCTTCGAGGACCTGTACGGCAACCGCTGGGACCTCCTCCAGCCGGCGCCGGCCCCGGCCCCGGCCCAGGAGGCCTGAGCGCTCCGCTGGAGAACCGCGGGCCGTGCGGGTCGCGGTACCGCACCGGCGCACCGGACCTCCGATTCCGCTCAGGACTGCGGCGCGGGGACGAGCCGCGGGGCATGGGCCGCGGCGTCGACCGGCTCCCCGGCCTCGACGCGCCGCGCCAGCTCCCGCGCCCACACGACCAGCCCCGGCAGGTCGATCCCGTACGCCTCCGCAACCGGGGCGGTGTCCAGGGCGTCGGCCCCGCGCCGCAGCAGCCGCGCCCCGCCCACGGCGTTCCCGCGCGCGGCATGGGTCAGGCCGACCGCCAGCTGCGCGAGTCCGCGCCACAGCGGCGCGTCCGGCGCGGGCCCGGACTTCCAGGCGTCCTCGAACACCTCGTGCGCGTGGAACGGCATCCCCGCGTCCAGCAGCCGCTGCGCCTCCCCGACCGTCTCGGCCGGCGTCCTCACCACCCCCTCGGGCTGGCGCGGTACGCCGGGCTCCCCGTAGGGCAGCGGCCGCCCCAGCCCGTCCCGCGGCCGCGCACTACGCGCCCGCCCGCCGGCGTCCCGGTCCCGTCCGTCCATGCGGCCATCCTGCCCCCCGACGAATACCCGTGCATACACACCCCTCAACGTGGGGTAATGTTCTGCATGTGCCGCCGGGACGGCAGAACCCCAAGTGGGAAGCCCGCCGGAGCACAACGGGACGTGGCGCAGCTTGGTAGCGCACTTGACTGGGGGTCAAGGGGTCGCAGGTTCAAATCCTGTCGTCCCGACCATGCTTTTCGCAGGTCGGAGGCCGTTCTCTCACACATGAGAGGACGGCCTTTTGCGCGCACTGAGCCATGGTGGTCGCAATGTGGTCGACGTCCAGTCCGTGGCCGGTCCACGGCCGTGCTGGTCGCCGACAAACACCGGCACGGCCTGCGCGACGCCCACGCCAAGAGTCACGGCGTCCTCGCCGGCGAACTGCGCATCCACTCCGATCTCCCCTCCCACCTGACTCAGAGGCTCTTCGCCGAACCGGCCACCTACCCGGTGATCGTCCGCTTCTCCTCCGCCCCCGGCGACCTGCGCTCCGACCAGGTACCCGTCCAGCGCGGCATCGCCATCAAGGTCGTCGGCGCGCCCGGCCCCCGGGCCCTCGACGACGGCCGCACCACCCAGGACTTCCTCCTCGTCAACCACCCCACCCTTCCCTTCGGGAACATCGCCGAGTACGCCAAACTCCAGGACCTGTTGGACAAGCAGCCCCGCCAGAGCGACCAGCAGCTCCAGCTCACCGGGCTGGCCGCCCGCGCCGCCGCCAAGGCCTCACCCGTGTGGGACGCCCGCTGCCACCGGCCGTGGAGACCCTGGCCGCCGCCAACCACCACCTCCTTGGCGAGGCGTTCCACTCCATGGCCGCGATGCGCTACGGCGACCACGGCGCCAACATCTCGGCCGCGCCGCGCTCCGCGAACGTGCGGGCCCTGACCGGCCGTCCTGTCGAGAAGAAGGCCGGAGAGTCGGCGCTGCGCGACCAGCCGTGTGCCGCAGCGACGCAATGCACGGTCCAACCGGGCGCGCATCCTGGCCACCGCGCGCCAGGAGCTCGGGCGGAAGCCCGACACCACTCTGGAGGAGCTGGCGCGCGCCTCCGCTCGTCAGGCGCACTCTTTTCGGGCACTTCCCCGGCCGGGCGGCGCTCCTGGAGGCGCTGGCCGAGGAGGCCGCCGAGGCTCTCCGGGCCGCCGCGGCAGCCGGGGTGAAGGCGGCGGACCCGGCCGAGCGGGCGCTCGCGCGCTTCTCGATGTCGATGTGGCCGGTGGGCGACCGGTACCGGATGCTCCTGGCGCTGGCCCAGCGGGACCTGGGCATGGAACGGGTCACCAAGATCCTTGAGCCCGCCCGCGTCAAGGTCACCGCCATTCTGGACCGGGGGCAGCGGGACGGCGTCTTCCACTCCCACCTGCCGCCCGCGGTCATGGGTGCCGGCCTGGAGGGGATGACGGTCGCCCTGCTGGAAGAGGTCAACACCGGCGCGCTGGAGGACGACGGGACGCGTACGGCCGTCGCCACGCTCATCGCGGCCGGTGTGCCGGAGAAACAGGCACGCCTCGTGGTCGATGACGTGGCCGCCGCGATCGCGGCGGAGGCCATCGCCGATAGCTGAGTCGCAGCACGGCTGTTGGACCGCGTCGGCGTTGCGGAAGCCGAAGCCCCGGCGGATGCCTGCGGCGCGGCGCGGAGCTGCCTTGTCCAGGTCCTTACCAATTTGTCGTCTCCTGCCTACACTTGATTCATGACCACCCCAAGTGCGAACTCATTGGCGGGAGTTGTATCGGCGACCGCAGCGGGTGAGCGGCTGGTGTTCGTGCCACGTCGAGTCCTGGAACTCGGTACCGACGTCGTCACCGGCGTCCTTATACCGCCGGTGATGGCGGTCCCCTTCCTGATACCGATCCTGGGGGTCGCCCTGGGCATCGGTTCCTGGGCCATCCTCTGGGTTGCCCTTGGGCTGATAGCCCTGGCCATAACCGTGGTCGTCCCGGCCGTGATGTTCATGACGTTGACCGAAAAGGTGCGGTGGATCGAGTTCCGCCCTCACGGGAGTACGAAGCAACTCGTGATCGCGTACTTCCTGCGTTCCTCCACCGTTGCCGCGGCTGATCTGAAGCGCGTCGTCCTTTCCGAACAGTTCAAAGCGGGCCAGCGAAAGTCGCTCGAAGTGGTGCTGCACATGCGCGGAGGGACGGTGAAGTGCAAGCCGGGAACTCTGGGCCCGATGTCCCGAGTCGGCGCGGAGGCACTGCTCGACTGGCTGACCGGTCAACTCGGCCCGGCCGGCATAGCGGTGGAGCACCAAACGGAGATCGACCGCAGCTTCGTGTGCCCCGACGAGTGGTACTCGGAAGCACGCCTGGCCGCTCTGTGGCAGGTGCCCGCCAACGAGGTCGATGAGCTGGTCGTCCGCCACGGCATCGACACTTACACGTTCACGCCCCGCGGCGCCGCGCTGTACTCGCCGGCCAGAACGACAACGGTCTACGACCCGGCCGGGGCACACGACGTCGCGGAGAAACTCCGCAGGAAACGCACCGTGAGCCCCCCGGTCGACGGCATACAGGAAACACCGCACCCGTGAAAAAGGGACGGGGACGGTGCAGGGTGTCCCCTCCCGGCACCGTCCGGGGCCGTGCGCCGCTCAGGCACGGGGCCCGTTCTGGGTGGAGGAGGCCGGATCGGGCTTCCGGCCTCCGGTCGGCGGTCATGGGTCGCGCCGAACCTGTGGGGCTCAGACGGCGCCCGCGGTTTCGCTCTCGGCCGCTGCTTCCGCCGCCGCCGATTCCTCCTGGCGGTGCTTCCCGGTGGCCTTGCGGCCGGGCAGCACGGCAATGACGATCAGGGTGCCGGCGCCCATGATGATCGCGCCGATGAGGCTGGTGTGCGCGATGGCGTGGGCGAAGGACTCGTGCACCGCCTCGATCAGGGTCTGAGCCTGCTGGGGGCCACCGCCCGGGGTCTTGGCGATGTGCTCGGCGACCGCGAGGCCGCCGCCCACCGAGTCCTTGGCGGTGTCCATCGCCTCGGCCGGGAGGCGACCGCCGACCATGTCGGTCAGCTTGTCCTTGTAGGACGTGGCGAGGAGCGAGCCGAGAACGGCGATACCCAATGCGCAGCCGAGTTCCAGCGCCGTGTCGTTGGCGCCGCCGCCGACGCCCAGCTCGGACTCGGGGAAGGAGCCCATGATGGTGTCGGTGGCCGGGGACAGGCTCAGGCCGATCGCGAAGCCGAGCATCAGCAGGGGCGTCAGGAAGTCCGAGTACGTTGAGCCCGACTCGATCTGCGTGAGCAGGAAGACGCCCGCCGTGCCGATCACCATGCCGGCGCCCACGACCAGCTTCACGCCCAGCTTCGGGGCCAGCTTGCCGGTGACCGCGGCGCCGACGAAGACGGCTCCGGTCAGCGGCAGAAGGCGTATGCCGGTCTCCAGGGCGTTGTACTCGAGAACGAACTGCAGGAACTGGGTGGAGTAGTAGATCGAACCGAAGGTGCCGAAGAAGAAGAACAGCACCGCGAGCAACGGATCATCGCCGTGTCCCTCGTGTCGTTGCTGATCGGTGGCGTCGCTGTCGACCGGGTCGCCGCAGCCCGTGCGGAGAGCCGTATGGCAAAGGTGTTCCAGGACGGCATGGGAACCGCGGAGCGGCCTTCGGTGCACGTCAGGGGCTTCCCCGTGCTGACACAGCTGGCTGAGGGCAGCCTGAGTCACGTCGACCTCACTGCCCCGACATACCTGCCGACGGCTCGACCCGGCCCCTGGGTGACGAAGCTGTCGGTCGGCCTCGACGGTCTGAGGACCTCGGGGAGCGCCGACGAGTCCCATGCCCGCAGGGTCGAGGCGACCGCGTTCCTGTCGTACGAGGACGTGTCGGCCGTGCTCGGCGTGAGCCTGTCGCGAGGCGACGAGCCGGGCCGGATCAACGTGACGGCCAGTCTGCCGCTCGCCGGCGGCGTGACCGTGAGTGCGGCCGTCTCGGCGGCGAAGGGCGACCGCATAGCCTTCACGGACGTCCGTACGGTCCAGGGTGAGCTGATCCCGCCCCTGAAGGCGCTGCTCGACAAGGCCCTGGAAGAGCCCGTCCCGCTGGAGAACGTCACCAAGGGGCTGCACCTACGCTCGGTCACCACCACGGAGAACGGGATCGACGCCCGCTTCACCGGCCACTCGGTCACCTTCCGTCCGAGCTCGTCGTCCACCGCGTAGAGGGAGCGGACGCCGGGGATCGGTCAGGCGAGGTCGGGGAGGGGGCGCCGGGCGACCTCGTGGGCGTCGTCCGGCGGGACGCCCAGCATGCGCAGGACCATCTCGGCGAGGTTCACCGCGGCATCGTCGCCGTCCACATCGGGCCGGGCGAATCGCAGCTCCACCAGGGACAGCAGGGTCCCGCCCAGGACAGACAAGGCGACCACCGGGTCGACGGCGGTGAAGCGGCCGGAGGCCATGCCCACCTCGACGTCCCGCAGCGCGCGCCGGGCCAGGCCGTTGTCCGAGTGGATGTGGCCCAGGCCCCGGCGGCGCAGCACCTGCATCAGCTCCGGGTGCGACTCGGCCATGCGGGCGCTGAGCCGGAAGCTCGTCGAGACGAGCTCCGCGGGGTCGTCGATCCCGGCCAAGCGCTCGTCGAAGGTCTGGCCGAACTCCTCCAGCGCGTCCCGCACCGCGGCCTCGAACAGCTCCGTCTTCGAGTCGAAGTGGTTGTAGAACGAGCCGAAGCCGACGTCGGCGCGCTCGGCGATCACCTGGATGCTGACGCTGGTGTCCCCGGTCTCGGCGAGTATCTGGCGGGCCGCGCGGACGAGAGCTCCGCGGGTCTCGGCGCGACGCCGCTCGAATCGGTTGCTGGGCGGGGCTGACGTAGGCATACGCAAAGTCTAACCGCGGAGACGATGACGATCGCAGTCCTGATGAATTCATCATTTCCTGCCGCGAACGCCTTGACGACAGAACTGTCACACTTGATGATTTCCTCATTACGGCAATGTTGCTTGGAGGACACCATGTCCGAAACCCGCATCAACGCAGTCGGCGTCCCGGACGTCAGGACGGCCCATCAGGACCTCCACAGCGCGCAGGGCGCCCTGCGCGGCGAACATCCCGGGCGCTCCCGCAACCCCCTGATCAAGGTGGCCGACCTGGCATGGCTGGAGTTCGAGAAGCCCGACCTGGACCGGGCCGAGGTCTTCGCCCGGGACTTCGGCTTCGGTATCGCCGCCCGGAGCGAGAGCGAGCTGTGGCTGCGGGGCACCTTCGCCGGCTCGCCTTGCATGGTGATCCGGCGCGGCCGGACCTCCCGTTTCATCGGTCCGGCGTTCCGCGCCGCCGAGCGGGCCGACCTGGACCGGCTGGCCCGAGCCACGGGCACGTCCGTACGGGACGCGGACGTTCCCGGCGGCGGCAAGGCGGTCGACCTGCTCGACCCCTCCGGCTTCCCGGTCCGGGTCGTACACTGCGCGGAGGAACTGCCGGCGCTGCCCGAGCAGCAGCCGCTGCTGCTCAACTTCGGTACCGATCACCGTCGCACGAACGTCACCCAGCGCCCGCCGCGTGAACCCTCCCGCATCCAGCGTCTGGGCCATGTGGTCCTGGAGACGCGGGTGTTCGGGCGCGCCCTCGACTGGTACCTGGACACCCTCGGGATGATCGTGTCCGACTTCCTGTTCCTGGACGGCCAGCGCGGCCGTGGCCCGACGATGGCGTTCATCCGCTGTGACCAGGGCAGCCGGGCCGTTGACCACCACACGCTGGCCATACACCTGGGCCCGGGCAACGGCTACGTCCACTCCGCCTACCAGGTGACCGACCTCGACTCGATCGCCGCAGGCGGCGAGTACCTGGCCGAGCGCGGCTACCAGCGCAGCTGGGGCATCGGCCGGCACATCCAGGGCAGCCAGCTCTTCGACTACTGGCGTGACCCCGACCGCTTCATGCTGGAGCACTTCGCCGACGGCGACCTGTTCTCCTGCGACCTGGAGCCCGGCTGGGCACCCATGTCGACCACCGGCCTCGCCCAGTGGGGACCTCCTGCCACCCGTGACTTCCTCGGCGCGAGCCCCTCCCCGCAGCGGGTCCGTGACGTCATCGAAGCCCTGCGAGGCGACAACGAGATGGACCCGGCACGCCTGCTGGGCCTGCTCAAAGCCGCCAAGTCCTGAAACCCAACCCCCTCACGAAGGTACTGATATGAGCACCAACGTCCTGCGCACCGCCGACGGATGGTGGGTCCTCCGCGGCGACCGGGCCGTCCCCGTCGACACCAAGGCCGCCACCACCGCCGAGCTGATCGCCGACCGGGCGGCCGTACGAGAGGCCTCCCTCTCCGGGGAGGCGGGCACGCCCGTCGTCGACCTGGCCGCCCTCTCGCCGGTCACCACCCCCTGCCGGGTGGTCGCCCAGATGGTCAACTACCGCAGCCACGCCCGCGACTCGGGCTTCACCGGCGACATCCCGCCCGCCTTCTTCCGCAAGGCGTCCGGTTCGGTGAGCGGCCCGGGTGAGGCGATCGTCCGGCCGTCGCACGTGAAGTTCCTCGACTACGAGATCGAGCTCGGGCTCGTCATGGGTGCACCCCTGCCCGTCGGCACCGTGGTCGAGGAGCGTGACCTGCCGTCGTATGTCGCCGGGCTGGTGATCACGAACGACGTCAGCGCCCGTGATGTACAGCTGACCAAGACGCAGTTCTACGAGAGCAAGTCGTACCCGACCTTCACACCGACCGGCCCCTACCTGGCGCTGCTGGACCCCGAGGACTTCGCCCACCTCCTCGATCTGCGGCTGAATCTGTCGGTCAACGGCGAGCTGCGTCAGGACCGCACTCTCGCCGACATGATCGTCCGCCCGGCGCAGGCGCTGACCTTGCTGGCCCGCTTCCAGACCCTCGGCCCCGGCGACCTGCTGCTCACCGGGACCCCCGGCGGCACGGCCCTCAAGGCCCCGCCCAAGGCCGTCGAGAAGATCGGCGCGCTGCTGCCGCCCGCCGTGAAGTGGAAGGCGTTCTTCAAGAGCCAGGCCCGTAACCCGCACTACCTGCACACGGGTGACGTGATCACGGCGACGATCTCGACCGCGGACGGGCGGATCGACCTCGGCGAGCAGCGCACGCCCGTCACGGACGCGAAGTAGGACCCGAGGTGAGCCGCACATGACCGCCGACCAGGCCGGACCCCGGGACACCACACCCGCTCCCGCACCCGGGCCCGCACAGACAGACCCCGCACCCGTCGTGATCATCGGCGCCGGGCCGGTGGGCGTGACCGCCGCCCTCCTCCTCGCCCGGCGCGGTATCCGCACCGTCGTCCTGGAACGCCACCAGGACCTCTACCCGCTCCCGCGTGCCGTCGCCACCGACGACGAGGTGCGCCGCATCCTCCAGGCCGCGGGCGTGGGCGAGGAGTTCGCCGCGATCGCCCGCCGCGCTAACGGCCTTCGGCTGCTGGACGCCCGGCACCGGGTCATGGCCGAGTTCCGGCGCTCCGCGCACGGCCATCACGGCTACCCGCAGACCAGCATGTTCGACCAGCCCGAGCTGGAGCGACTGCTGCGCGACGCCCTCGCCCGCCGCCCGGAGTGCGAGCTGCGGGGCGGTGTCGAGGTCACCGGCGTAGTCCCGGACCCGGCCGGCCCCGTGCGCGTGACCTACCGCGACGACGACGGTGAGCACCATCTGTGGGCCGAGGCGGTCCTCGGCTGCGACGGCGCGGGCAGCCTCACCCGTACGGCCATCGGCGCCGCATGGGAGGATCTGCGCTTCGAGGAACGCTGGACCGTCATCGACGTCCGCACGAAGGCCGACGTCCGCTGCTGGGAAGGCGTCGACCAGGTCTGCGACCCGCACCGGCCGGCGACGTTCATGCGCGTCGGTGAGGACCGCTACCGCTGGGAGTTCCGGCTGCAAGACGATCAGCAACCGGTCCGCGAACTGATCGCCCCGTGGCTGTCGCCCTCGTACGACGGGGACTTCGAAGTCGTACGGGAGACGCAGTACACCTTCCGGGCGCGGGTGGCCGACCGGTGGCGCAGCGGACGGGTCTTCCTCCTCGGCGACGCCGCCCACCTCACCCCGCCGTTCATCGGGCAGGGGCTGTGCTCGGGCCTGCGTGATGCCCACAACCTCACCTGGAAACTGGCCCGCGTCCTGGGCCAGGGCGGCGACGAACGGCTGCTGGACACCTACGAGAGCGAGCGCAAGCCGCACGCACGGCATGCGATCCGGCTCGCGGTCGCCATGGGCTGGGCCATGACCGGCGGCCAGGACGGCGCCGCCGCACTGCGCCGCAGGATCCTGGCCGCGGCCTGCCGCATACCCGGCCTCACCGCGGCGGCGGGCCGCGATCTCAGCCCACCCCTAGCCGCCGGGCCCCTCGTCCGGCGCCGTATGCGCAGGAGCCTCGTGGGCACCCACTGCCCGCAACCATGGGTGGCGGGAGTCGACGGCCGGCGCTCCCGTCTCGACGAACTGCTCGGCGACAGCTTCACCGTCCTGACCGCCGCCGAACCTTCGCCCACGCTGCGCGCCCTCGCCCACGGGCTCGGCGTCCCGGCGATCCCCGTCACCGACCTCCGTGACGACGGCACCCTCACCGCCTGGCTGCGCGCCGGCCGGGCGGACGCCGTCCTGCTCCGCCCCGACCGCGTCGTCATGGACATCGTCCCAGCCGGGGGCCACGGCTTCACGGACACCGCCGCCTGGGCCTCTCTCCTGCACACCACGCGCAGCCCCCACCCTTCCCCACGGACGGTCGAGAAAAGCCTGCTGAGGAGCGCCACACGATGACCAGGCCGTACCCGGACCCCTTCACGACGCCCGATCCACAGGCCGTCGCCGACAGCCGCATCATGGACTCCGCCCGCCACGCCGGGCTCGACGGCACCGAGTACGCCGCCCTGCACCACTGGTCGGTCACCGACCTGGAAGGCTTCTGGGCCGCGGTGTGGGACTACTTCGACATCGACGCGGACACACCGTACGAGCAGGTGCTCGCCGAGGAGCGGATGCCGGGCGCCCGCTGGTTCCCGGGCGCCACCCTCAACTACACCCACCACGCCCTGCGCAACCTCACCGACGACACCGTGGCGATCATCGCCCTCGACGAGACCGGCTCCGGATACGAGGGGACCGGCGGTCGGCTGCGGGCACAGGTGGCCTCCGTTGCCGCAACCCTGCGCGACCCCCAACACACCGGTGTGGGCGGGAGGTTGCTCCCGTCTCGTCGGGGAGTCTTCCGGCGGTGGAGGTGCGGCTGGTTGGGGACCACATGGGGACCAGCAACGCCGCATGCTGGTGCACGGCAGGTGCGTTCACGCACGTTAGTAGCCCTCAAATAGCGGCACATGTCCCAATTGTGGCCCCGACGCGGCCATCTGGGGGTCAAGGGGTCGCAGGTTCAAATCCTGTCGTCCCGACTCTGCATTTCGCAGGTCGGAGGCCGTTCTCTCATCCGTGAGAGGGCGGCCTTTCGTGTGTCCGGGGGCCGTGGCGGTCGCAACGCTCGCTTCCGCCAGCGCGACCACAGCCGACCACGCCGTACGGCGAGTGGCGTGGAGCCGCCGAGCGCCGTCTCCCCCCGGTCGGACCGACTCGACGTACCCCGCGCCGCGGTACGCGCAGCGGGCCCGCGGCACAGTGCTTCACGGTGCGGGTGGGGCGGTCGTCTGTTCGTCGGTCAGGCGGGCCCGCCAGTCGCTGACGTAGTCGTCGGGCATGGACGCCAGGCGGGCGATTTCCCCGTCGCTACGCCCGTCGGACCAGGCCAGGATCCGCGTCACGGTGCGGTTCCGGGCGGCGCGGAAGTCCTTGAGGGCGTTCTCGAGGCGTTCGACTTCTTCGGCTTCGCGGACGAGCTGCTGGTCGACGGCGGAGCGTTCCTCGGCGCGCAACCGACGCAGATGGGCGTTCAGGCCCGTCAGGACCAGACCCTCTTGGTGCGCGGCGCTCTGGAACCCTTCGGCCAGGGCCGCCAGCGCACAGTCGGGAACGTCGGCGAGAGTGGCACCGAGGGGCTTGGCCGCCTCCCAGGTGCTCCTGCCCGCCTCTGTCGTCTCCAGCCAGACGCGGGCGTCCGTCGGGGTGCGGTCGCCGCACGCCTGCGCGCGGTAGGCGTACAGGGCGGCACGGTGGCCGTAGAAGGTGAAACCGTCCTCGATCTGCCGGTCGGCGGCGCGGCACATCCGGCCCGGTACACCGCCGTAGCCGCTGTCGGAACGGTAGTCGGCGTAGGCATCGAGTTCCGCGTCCGTGGCCAGGCCCCAGGAGGGGTCGCACAGGTCGGGGTTCATGGCGAGGAACGCGCCGACCTCGACGCGCCAGGCAGGGGTCGGCGTCGTGCGCGGCCCGGGCCAGAGGAGTTCGCCGGAGGGGGCGGAGGCGTGGGTCGTGGCGTGCTCGATGTCGTCCCAGGCGGTGGCGGCCTCAGCCGACCACTCCAGCTCGCCTTCCGGCCCGATCCGGTGGATCGAGTCCACGAGCCGCTGCACGGCGGGCAGTATGCGCAGCGCGAGCGCGTACAACTCCTCGGCGGTGAAGAAACGCCAGGAGCAGCCGTGCCGTTCGTCATGGGTCAGGTGACCGAGCAGCTGCACCATGACTCCGGGGGCCGGGACGGTCCCATCGCCGAGCGCCCTGCGGGGGAGGCCGGGAAGCTGACTGCCGAGGTCTTCGCCCGCGGCCCGCCAGTCGATGTCGCCGAACCAGACGCCGCCGCCGCGTGCGTCCACTGCCAGCCACTGGCGGTAGCCCACTCCCGGGCCGTAGCGCTGCTCCTGCTGCTCGGCGTGCTCGTCGTGCCACACGTACTCGGCCGGAGGCGGGTCCAGCTCTACGGCCATGAAGCCGTCCTCGGGCCGGTAACCGGTGAGGACGCGGGCCGTTCCCGGCGCGCTGTCGGCTGCGGTCATGAGGGGTTTCCTCTCGGTGGAACGTCAACCGCCGCAAACCTAGTGCACACCGGTCACACGGTAGTTTAATTTTCAGCCATAGTGTCCGATAGTCGGACGTGCGAGAATTCTGGGGTCGCGGTGCGGTCTACGCGCGTGCGGGCGACGCCAAGTTGGCCGTATTTCACGTGGCCTCCGCGATCCGCTCGCCTTCGGGCTGCCGGCCCCGCCGGACGGCGCACCTCGCGAGCGCACGGTCGGCGCCTGTGCGGCGAGCATCTGCTCCTGGTCCAGGACGGCGCGCGGGGCGTGCCGGGTGTCGATGCGGACGGCGTGGGTGCAGCGCGTCAACTCCGGCTCGGGGACGGAGCGCGCAAACGATCTGGGTGCTGCCGCGGGGCAGCACCGGTCGCGGCGTGACGGCAGCGCACAGCCCTGCGGCCACGAAGTCGAGCACGGTGTCGAAGTCTCCCCCTCGTATGGCAGGCGGCCCGGAAACCCGGCGTCTCGGCCATCCGGGAAAGCGGTTCCGGGCGCAGGGCGGCCTCCGGAGCCGCGATCCACGTCTCGGGCGCGAGGCCGGCCAGGTCGATGGCCTCCCTGTCGGCCGGGCGGGGCGTGCCGGGACACGGCCATCACCGGATCCCGGGCAACCGGCGTCCGGCGCGGCATCCGGGGCAGCGGGACGGGGGCGGGGGTGGAGTCGTAGTCGCAGCTGAGGGCCAGGTCCACGTCCCCTTGTGTGAGCCGGTTGTGGCCGGCCTCGGGCTCCGGTCGGCAGAGGCCGGCCTGCACGTGGGGGTAGGCCGTGTACGGTGCTGACGCCCACAGAGTCACTTCTGCGCCCACGCCGTCACCACCGTGCCGGGGCGCGGATCGGAGCCCTCCTGCCGGGGCTCGGCAGGTCGCCACGCGCCATCATCGGGCGGTGGATTCCCTCGGCGCCGGGCTGACCGTGGCCGTCCGTACGGCGGTCGGCACCGTCGAGGCGATCGAGAGCACCCGGCACCGCTTCGCCGTGGGCGTCCAGCGGCACCCACAGCGCGAAGCTCGCCGGGCCTGACTTTCCCGACACACCTGTCTTGACACCCTCCGGCGAAGCCAGCAGGATCGCAGCGTGAACCTGTCAGACAGCCAGACAGGTGGCCCGACCCCGCGGCGCGTCAGCGCGATGGAAGCGGTCTTCGGTCACCTGCGCAGCGCCATCGAGCGCGGTGAGTACGCCGTGGGTGACAAGCTTCCCTCCGAAGCGGAGCTGTGCCGGACCCTCGAGGTCAGCAGGCCCGTGTTGCGGGAGGCCCTCCGGGCCCTCCAGGCCATGGGCCTGACCGTCTCCAAGACCGGCAAGGGCACGTTCGTCCTGGCCAGCACGGTCGACGACCCCACTTTCGGCGACTACGCCGCCAGCGACCTGCTGGAGGTGCGCCGGCACGTCGAGATCCCGGTCGCCGGGTACGCCGCGCTGCGCCGCACCCCGGAGGACCTGGACCATCTGGGCCACCTGCTCGACCGGATGGAGCAGGAGACCGACACCACCGCGTGGGTGGCGATGGACACCGTCTTCCACCTGGCGGTGGCCGAGGCATCCCGCAACCCCGTCTTCCGCCGCGTCATCGAGGAGATCCGCGACGCACTGGCGCGTCAGTCGACCTTCCTCAACGAACTGGGCGGCCGGCGCGAGCAGTCCAACTGCGAGCACCGGGCGATCCTCGAGGCGCTGGTCGACGGCTCCGAACACGACGCGGTCGAAGCCATGTCCCACCACCTCCTGCGGGTCGAGACGACCCTCACCGACATCGTGCGCCCCCAGCGCGCGGCCACCTCCACGGAAGGCAGCCCCGAGGCGTGGGCGAGCAGTTCCTCAACGACGAGCAGTTCCTCAACGACGAGCAGCGCCCCACGACCCGTTACGTCGACGCCGGCGACACCGGCTGCAACGACTCCTTGAAACCCCGGCACGTCAACGTGATCGCCCTCGGGGGTGCGATCGGCACCGGGCTCTTCCTCGGCGCGGGCGGGCGCCTGGCCGATGCCGGGCCCTCACTCGCCTTCCGCGTCGGGCGCGCGCACGGCGAGCTCGTCCTGTACCGGCCGTCCTCCGGTGCCTTCGTCTCGTACGCCCCGGAGTTCCTCGGGGAGAAGGGCGCGTACACCGCCGGCTCGACGTAGAAGATCGCCGACCGGGAGGACCGGGTGCGCATCCCGTGACGGCCGCCTCCCTCGCCCGGGCGGAAGTCGAGCCCCGGCTGCTCGCCGGGTTCGAGGGCGAGCCGATGGCCGGGGGCGGCAGGCCCACCGGCGGCATCCGGCCGGTGGCGGCCCCGGACCCGCCCACCACCGTCGCCGACGCCACCGCCCGACCCCAACCGCTTCACCACCTGACCCACCCACCACAAGAATGAGGACCCGCACGCCCATGACCGCCGCCACCCGCAGCGAACACGACCTGCTCGGGGACCGCGACGTCCCCGCCGACGCCTACTGGGGTGTCCACACCCTGCGCGCCACCGAGAACTTCCCCATCACGGGCACGCCCATCTCCGCCTACCCGCACCTGATCGACGCCCTCGCCACCGTCAAGGAGGCCGCCGCCCTCGCCAACGAGGAACTCGGCCTGCTGGAGCCCGCGAAGGCCGCCGCGATCGTCACCGCCTGCCAGGAGATCCGCGGCGGCAAGCTGCACGACCAGTTCGTCGTCGACGTCATCCAGGGCGGCGCCGGCACCTCGACCAACATGAACGCCAACGAGGTCATCGCCAACCGGGCTCTGGAGCTGCTGGGACACGCCCGGGGCGAGTACCGGCACCTGCACCCCAACGAGGACGTCAACCTCGGGCAGTCCACCAACGACGTCTACCCGACCGCCGTCCGGATCGCGACCGTCTCCGCGGTGCACGGCCTGCTCGACGCCATGGCCGTCCTCCAGGAGGCCTTCGCCCGCAAGGCCCTCGAGTTCCACGACGTCCTGAAGATGGGCCGGACCCAGCTGCAGGACGCCGTGCCGATGACGCTCGGGCAGGAGTTCTCCGCCTTCGCCGTCATGCTCGACGAGGACCGCAGCCGGCTCGCGGAGGCCCTCGAACTGATCCACGAGATCAACCTCGGCGCGACCGCGATCGGCACCGGCCTCAACGCCCCCGCCGGATACGCCGAGTCGGCCCGCCGCCACCTCGCCGACATCACCGGGCTGCCGCTGGTCACCGCGGCCAACCTGGTCGAGGCCACCCAGGACTGCGGCGCGTTCGTCCAGATGTCCGGTGTCCTCAAGCGCATCGCCGTCAAGCTGTCCAAGACCTGCAACGACCTGCGCCTGCTGTCCTCCGGACCGCGCGCGGGCCTCGGCGAGATCAACCTGCCGCCGGTGCAGGCCGGGTCGAGCATCATGCCCGGCAAGGTCAACCCGGTGATCCCCGAGGTCGTCAACCAGGTCGCCTTCGAGGTGATCGGCAACGACGTCACCATCACCATGGCCGCCGAGGCGGGGCAGCTCCAGCTCAACGCCTTCGAGCCGGTCATCCTGCACTCGCTGTCGGAGTCCATCACCCACCTGCGCGCGGCCTGCCTCACCCTCGCAGAGCGCTGCGTGGCCGGCATCACCGCCAACACCGAGATGCTGCGCGCGACGGTCGAGAACTCCATCGGCCTGGTGACCGCCCTGAACCCGCACATCGGGTACACCGCCGCCACCGACATCGCCAAGGAGGCACTCGCCAGCGGCAGGGGTGTGGCCGAGCTCGTCCTGGAGAGGGGCCTGCTCCCGGCCGAGAGGCTCGCCGCGCTGCTGCGGCCCGAGGAGATCGCGGGAACCGGAGCGGCCGGGGCCTGACGACGGGACGGCCGCCGGCCGGACGTCCGTGGGCGCCCGGCCCGCACCGGCCCGGCGCCCCGACGGGTGTGGATCAGCGTCCCTCGATGCCCGACCGGACCGCTCGGCGGGCGTCGTCGGCGGCGTCGGTGTCGTCGGCGAGCAGAGCGGGCTCGGCGAGTTCGCGACACGCGGCGAGGGTGTGGGCGGCCAGGGCTGCCCGCACCCCCGGGAGCGAGGCGGGTGCGGCGGACGGGCCGGTGAGCCCGAGACCGACCGGCACCAGGGCGAGTGCCGGGGCGGCGAAGGGCAGCGGCCCGTCGGCGCCTGCCCGAGAGGTCGGCCATTCGTGTGTTCGGAGGCCGCTGCCCTCGGTGTCGCCCCACCTGCTCCGCTAGCATGTTCGAGCAACGCTGACCAAGTTGAATCATGAACATCGGCTGAAGAATTGATATCTGGGGTATCGCGCGTGCTCGCGCGCATCGACGGGGGAGTCGAGCCGGCTGTGTGGCGTCGTCCACGGGTGGTGCTGTGGGCCGCGGTGGGCCTGGTGGCCCTCGGATTCCTCGTCGCCCTGGAGATCGCCGCGCGCGGTTACGGCGTGCCGGGTCCGATCACGGCCCAGGCGCGCGAGGTGATCTTCGCTCCCGCGTCGGGGACGGTGCTGTACGCCAGCATGACCTTGATGCTGGTCGTGCTCACCTGGCGGCAGCGGTTCATCGCGGTCGGCGCCGCCATCGGCATCGACCTGGTCTTCTGGCTCGTGCGGTGGCTGGTCGGGGCCGAGATGATGTACGGCAACGGCGCGTTGTGGGTGACGCTGGCCTGTGCCGTCGTGGCCGTGACGCGCCGCACCGGCCGGGAGCGCGTCCTGCTGCTGCAGGGCGTCGGACTGGCCCTGCTGCTGGTGGCCGGCCGCAAGACCGGCTACACGTGGCTGCTGATCACGTCGAAGACCCGCCCGATGGTGCTCGACCCGTACGTGGCGGCCGCGGACCAAGCGCTGGGCAACCCGTCGTGGGTGGCGGGGAAGATCGTCGAGGCCACCGGCTCGGTCGGCGCGCACGTCCTCGACTGGGTCTACGTGCAGCTCGCGGTGGCCGCGGTCATCGTCGCGCTGTACCAGCTGCGCAACGTGGCGGTCGAGCGCCGTTTCCCGGGCCACCACCTGGTCCGCACCTTCCTGGTCATCGGCCTGCTCGGACCGGGCATCTACATGATCTTCCCGGTGGTCGGGCCGATCTTCGCCTACGGCGCCGACGGGGGCCAGTGGGCGCTGGCCGAGCTGTGGCCGAACACGCCGCCGCCGGTCGGGACCCCGGGCCCGATACCGTTCGACGAGGTCACCCCGCGCAACTGCATGCCCAGCCTGCACACGGCGTGGGCCACCGCGATCTTCCTGCATTCCCGCAAGGGGCCGTGGGCCCTGCGCTTCCTGGGCGTCTTCTGGCTGATCACCACGCTCGGCGCGACCCTGGGCTTCGGCTACCACTACGGTGCGGACATTGTCGCTGGTGTCGTGTTCACGCTCACGATCGACGCGGCGATGCGCTCGCTCGACCGCGGCTGGGACCGGCAGGGAATCCGGCTGGTCTGCCACGGCACCGCGGTCTTCGTGGCGCTCCTCGCCTCGTACCGCTACCTGTCGGTGGAGATGGCCGGGCATCCCTGGGTGTTCGGGCCGCTGATCCTGCTGGCGACGGCCTCGGTGGCCTACGGCTACGCACGGGCCACCCGGCGCTGGGACCGGCAGGCCGCGCCGGTGCAGCTGCCGGAACAGCGCCGCGAACCGCAGCCCGAACTGGTCTGACCGGCGGTACCGAAAGGCGTGGGCGCCGACGCGGACGTCGGTGCCCCCGGCGGTCAGCCGAAGTGCGCCGTGATGCGCTGCAGCGGGGCGAACTTGAAGTTCTGGTTGCCGCTCGTGCCGGGAGAGCCGTGGGAGCCGTCCTGGCAGACGAAGACGCCCTGCGGGAAGGCCGGGCCGAGGTCGGCGGCTGTGGCGTCTATGCCGCCGGCGTCCTCGCAGTCGTCTGCGGCGGTGCCGTTCGCGACGGAGAACCGGCCCGGCCAGGTAGGCGCGGGTGGTGCGGTCGCAGACGACGGCGGCCACCTGGGACCGGATCCCCGCCCTGATCGAAGCCGTGCGCTCCGAGGTCGGCGCGGCGGCCCTGAAGGCCACCGGCACCCCGCGACCGTCAACTGCCGGCTCACCCACGTCCACCCCGACGGCGCGGCGCCCCGACCCCTTCGCCACTAGCGGTTGCGCGGCCGGGACGCGCGGCGGCGGGAGATGCGGGACCTGCGCCCGGGCAGGGCCGGCGCGGCCAGCGCGAAGGCCACCGTGATGTGCGCCCCTCCCAGGGGGCTCCGGCCGATGCGCATCGACCCGCCCGTGGCGCTCGCCGCCCGCTGCGCGATGTCGAGGCCCAGCCCGGTGGAGCCGGTGCTGCTCCCGCGGGACAGTGCCCGCTCCGGCTCGGGGATGCCCGGTCCGCCGTCCTCCACGACCAGTTCCACGGACTGGGCCGTACGGACGACATGGACGCCGAACGGGGTCCCGGGCCCGGTGTGCCGGAAGATGTTGCCGATCAGCGCGTCCACGACAGCGGCGATGTCGTCGTCCGAGAGGCCGACGGAAGTGGGCTCCGGGGTCAGCCCGACGGAGCAGGACCGGTCCTGTTGTGCGGCCAGGACCGCCCAGAACGCGGTGCGGCGGCGGACGACCTCGCCCACCTCGCAGCGGGGCCCGGCCCCCTCCGGCGTACCGGGGGCCGGACGGCCCGCGGGGGCTTCCGCACCGAGCATGCCCTGGCCCATGGGGCCCACGGCGAGCGGTGTGCGCGCCGCGGCGATGATGGCCTGGAGCTCCGTCTCCAGTTCGCCGACCGCCGCCTCGACCCTCGCCGACTCCGGGGTGCCCGCCATGCGTTCCGACGCCAGGTGCAGGGCGGTCAGCGGGGTGCGCAGCCGGTGGGACAGGTCGGCGACCAGTTCGCGTTCCACGGCCAGCAGCTCGGTCATCCGGTGGGCCATCGCGTTGAAGGCGACGCCCGCGTCCCGCAGTTCCTTCGGGCCCATCGGGTCGACGCGGGCGTCCAGATCGCCCTGGCCGAGGGCGCGCGAGGCCTGCGCCAGCCGCTTCGAGGACCGTACGACCTTCGCGCCGAGGCGGTCGGCGACCAGCACCGAACCCGCGATCAGCCCCACGGCGAGGAAGCACATGACCGCCCACGACTCCATCACCCCGCGGGTCAGCTCCTTCTCGGGAACGAAGTTCTCGATGACGGCGACCCGTTCCCCGGGGAGCACCACCGGCTGCAGGCAGATCCATCCGCCCGGTATCTCCCGGGAGATGGACTCCCGCCCCTTCTGCGCCCGTTCGAGCAGCGCGGCCGGGGCCTTGGAGCTGCCGAGCGGGCCGGAGTCCGGCAGATGCACGACCAGGTGCTCGGCCGCGTCCAGGCTCGCCGCGGACTCCCGCAGCGCGGACGGGTCCGTGGTCAGCGTGAGGACGGGCGCCAGGGCCGCGGCGCGCTGCTCGGCCGCGGTGACACCCTGCTCCTTGACCAGTGACATCACCAGGGCGGCCAGCGGTATGAGGAAGGACAGCGCGACCATGGAGGTCACGGCGAGCGCCACTCCGGCCAGCGAACGTCTCAACGCGGAGCCACCAGCTTGATGCCCACACCGCGTACGGTCAGCAGATAGCGCGGGGCGGCCGCGCGTTCGCCGAGTTTGCGGCGCAGGGACGACAGGTGCACGTCGACGGTCTGGTCGTCCACGTACGGCTCCCGCCAGACCTCGGTCAGCAGCCGCCGCTTGGAGACGACCTGGCCGGTGTGGTGGGCGAGGAACGCCAGCAGGTCGAACTCCCGCCGGGTGAGGCGCAGCTCCCGGCCGGCCAGGCAGGCGGTGCGCGCGCCCGGGTCCACCGTCAGCTCGCCGACGGTGGTGGCACGCAGAGGGTCCGACACCGCTGCCGCCACCGGCGCACCCGCCGCCGCGGGACCGGCGGCGGGCACCTGGCCGGTGCGCCGCAGGACGGCGGACAGCCGCGCGATGAGCTGCCCCCCGGAGAAGGGCTTGACCAGGTAGTCGTCGGCGCCCGCGTTGAGCAGGCTGATGATTTCCCGCTCGTCGTCGCGGGCGGTGGCCACCAGCACGGGCACGGAGGAAATGCCGCGGATCATGCGCAGGGCGTCCCCTCCGTCCAGATCGGGGAGTCCCAGGTCGAGGACCACCGCGTCGACGGGCGTCTGGGTGACCTCGCGCAGCGCGCCGAACCCGTCGGCCGCGCTGCGCACGGCGAACCCGTGCTCCGCCAGGACCTCGATCAGTGACTGGCGGATGCTGGGGTCGTCTTCCACGACCAGGACGCTGGGCATGGGGACACCTTAGGGGCTCGTCAGGTCCAGGCTTCGGGCAGCCTGGCGGACATCGAACACCGGGCCGTCGGCGGTGATGTGCAGGCGAACCGGGCGGTCGGAGACCGGGATGGTGCAGCCGTCGCGTTCGCTGCAGCTCGCGTAGCCGATCGACACGGTCGCCTCCCCGATCCCGTCGGCGCGGACGGGCAGGGTGGTCGTGACCGGGCCGTCCGGGTAGACGGGGACCGGGGCGCCGACGCCGGGCACGCTGATCGAGCGCACCTCCGCGGCTGCCGTGAGCTCGCCCTCCGCCTTGAGGGCCCCGGTGACGGACAGGACCGTCGGGCGCCCCACGCCCTCGATGCCGTCGGTCGGCAGATCGGTGCTGTAGAGGTGGAAACCCTTCTCCTCGGGGGCGAAGACCGCGGTGAGGGTGCCCTTCGAGGACTGCCAGCCGGACACCGACAGGGTGACGGTGACGCCCTTCTCGCTGAAGCTCGTCGTGGCTCCGGCAGCCGATGCAGATGCAGACGCCGACGCCGGCGCGGAAGCGGGTGCGCCGGCGTTCGCCGCGGGCTGCGCGCCGCATGCCGTGAGGGCTGTCAGGGCGGCCAGAAGTGCGGCCGCGGTACGGGCTTTGCGGGCACGCCCGGCCTGCGGTGAAAGGTTCATGTGTGCCTCGATGTCACGTGTCACGGGATCAGATTCGGTTCTCGGGCGGGCGGAGGGCGGCGGGCGGGTCGGAAGGTGCCCGGCAGCGGCGCACCGCCGAGCCCCGGCGCGGGCCGCCGGTGGCCGGCTGGGCTGCCCGCTGCGCGGGTCCGCCAGGTCGGCGACCGGCAGGCCGGCCCGGTGGCTGAGGCGGCCCGGTACGAGGGGCAGGACGCAGGGCGAGGAAGGAGACGAGTCCTGCGAAGATCGCCACGGGGGCGGCGATCAGGAGGGTTCCGCTGACGAGGCAGGGGGCGTCCTCGGCGGCGTGCGCGCCGTGTGCGACCGGTGTCATGGCGGTTCCTCCATGACGCGCGTGAGCAGGGGCCGCAACTGCTCGTCCGTGACCGCGCCCCCGATTCCGGCGGCGATGCGCCCCTGCCGGTCGATCACCAGGGTCGAGGGGACGGCCTGCGGGTCGAGCACGGCGGGCGGGAAGCGGAGCAGCAGCTCGCCCTCGGGGTCGTGGAGGCTGGGGAACGTCACGTCGTGGGCCCGTACGAAGGACCGGGCCGCGGCCCGGTCCCGGTCCCGGGTGTTGATCCCGAGGAACCGGACCCCGCCGGCCCGGGTCCGGCGGCTGAGCCGCTCCAGGTCGTCGGCCTCCGCCCGGCAGGGGCCGCACCAGGACCCCCACACGTTGAGGACGACGACGTGGCCCCGCAACTCGGCGAGCCCGACCCTGTTCCCGTCCAGGTCCTCGCCGGCCAGGGCGGGCGCGTCCTGCCGGGCGGCGGGGTCGAGGACCGCCGCCCGGGCCGCCGTCCGGACCGAGCCCGCCCGCCCGCCGTCCGGTGCGCCGGCGC
>NZ_JACBGN010000579.1 GCF_013401435.1 Streptomyces sp. BR123 | reverse complement strand
GCCCCCACCAGACCGGCAGTCCGCCGCGCCCGCGCCGCACTCCACGCGGCAACCACCGCGATGACCGCGAACAACGCGAGAAACACCAGCCCCTGCGCCCCGAACACACCCCCGGCCCCGAGTGCATCGCCCCACCGCGCACCCAGCGGGGCCGCGAGCAGCCGGTGGTCCAGCAGCTCACCGGGCGAGGTGAAGGCCTGGTACATGAGGAAGAACACCGGCAGCTGCAGCAGCACGGGCAGGCACCCGGCCACCGGGGTGGCGCCCTTGAAGGCAGCCCTGTTCAGCGGGTGCAGGGCAAGCCGTACGAGGACGGTGAAGAGCACGATCGCGGCAGCGGTCGCGGACTCGGCCAGCACCGGCTCCAAGAGCCGGCCCAGATCGACAACAAGATCAGTGAAAACGGACACGCGGGCCCTCCGAGGGGTCTCGTCAAACGTCGAAAACAGACATGCGTTTCGGCGCGACGACCCACGAGGGACGCACAGCACAACTCGACTCGACTCGACTCGCTGGACGCGAGCGGAAGGAGAAAGGGAGGCAGCGAAGCTGCGCGCCCCTACGCGGCCGTCAGGACAAGACGGCCGGGCGCCCTGGGCCGCGACCGGCCCGAGGCGTCGGGATCACGCTGTGGCAGGAACGCCGTACGCTGCTCGCGATCACGGATCGCGGTACGTATGCGGTGCGGCGGCACAGGCCGTACGAGGCGCGCCGCCAGCGCTGCAACCCCTGCGGTGACGGCGGCCGCGGTGGCCGCGAGGGCGACCATGACCGCACCCGGCCCGCTCTCCCCGGCGAACAGCCAGAGGGCTCCCGCAATCAGCAGCAGTGGCGCCAGCCGAGAAGCGACAGCACCAACGAGGGAGCCGGCCCCAGAGAGAACCCGGCGCTTCCCACCCTGCTCGTCCACTGAACCCCGCCCCCTTTCCACTCCCCCGATACTAACCACCCCCACCGACAACGCCCACGCCGGCCAGGCCACTTGCCCGGCCGGTCACCGCACGAGCGTCCCCCACACCACGAGCCGGTACTTGGAGGAGTACTCCGGCGTGCACGTGGTGAGCGTGATGTACGCGCCGGGCTCGCCGAACCCGTACTCGGGCCGGACCGTACTCCGCGGCACGGGCGCGATCACCCCGACGTCCCGCTCGCTCGTCTCGGCCAGCGTCTTGCGCACGACGTACGCAAACGTACGCCCCTGCACCTCGACGCTCAGCCTGTCCCCTGCCCGCAGCCGGTTGATGTACCGGAACGGCTCGCCGTGCGTGTTGCGGTGCCCGGCCAGCGCGAAGTTGCCCTCGGCGCCGGGCTGGGCGGTCCCGGGGTAGTGGCCGGCGTACCCCTTGTCGAGCACGGTCCGCTTGTCGACCCCCTGCGCGATGGGCACGGCGACACCGAGCCGCGGAATCCGCAGCACCCCGTAAGCGGACGAACGCCCGGGCTCCGCGACAGAACCCCCCGCGGACGCACCGGCGGCCGAACCACCGGGACCACCCACCCCCGCCGGCAACGGCGACGGCGGCCCGGAACCCGCGCCCGCACCCGCGCCCGCACCCGCACCCGCACCCGCACCCGCACCCGCACCCGCAGAAGCAGACTC
>NZ_JACBGN010000578.1 GCF_013401435.1 Streptomyces sp. BR123 | reverse complement strand
TCGAGAGCTGGTACAACTTGCGGAGGCTGCACAGCAGCCTCGGCTACCGCACACCCGCCGACTACGAGGCCGCCCTCGCGGCCTGACCACCACACCGATGGTGTCCGTCAAAGCGGAACAGGCTCACTACGACCACCGGGCAGCACAGGACGAGGCCACCTCCGTCCTCCGAGGCACCGTCCCCTGGGCCCTGTCTCCCTGAGCACACAGGGGCCACGGCCGCCGGGAAAACCGCCTACCAGCCCCGCCCCGGATACCGGCGACCACACCCGGCTCGCGAGCGCCTCGGCCGCCGCGACCCGCGCCCTCTTGCCCCCGGGGCCGGCGGTCAGTGCACCGCGGGCCGGGCCTGTCCCGGCCCGGGCGGTGAGGCCGGCGGCCATCTCAGGCGGCGGCCGCGCTGGGCATGTGGCTGACTTTGATCCCCTGGTGCCTCTTGTGGCCGGTTACGGACTCGTTCTCGGGGAGGAGGGCGGGGTTGTGTTCCGCCTGGTTCGATGGCGGGTGAGGAGACTGCGCTGAGGGGGCCGGCTGTGCTGGGTGTGCTGCTGGAGTTCGGTGTCGGAAGCCTGCTGACGTGGGGTCATGAACAGGGGAGGGCCAAGAGGCAGGCCCGGCGCTTTGCGGCGGGTGCGGAGGTGGGTTTTGCTGCCTGTGTCCTCGGCGACCGTCTGTACTGTCGGGGTACGTCGGCGGTCGTCCTGTGGGCCTCGCGTTGCACGCTTCATCTCACGCCGACGGAGTTCGCGGACTTCCGCCGAAGTCCGAGGCCGCGCGGATTCCCCCTTGGTGCAGAGCGGCTGGCAGGTGGTCGAGTGCCGTGATGGCGGCTCTGCGGTGTTGATCGGGTGTGCTTCCGCTTCCATGCGGTATCTGACAGCTGTCATGAAGAGACAGGGCCCCCGGACGCCGCACGCCGAGCAGATGCGCCCGGCCTGATCTCTGCTGCCGGCCAGGCATGCGGGAGCGCGTCTGTCGGGGTACGAGAGGCGAGGCCGTGGCTGAGCGACCTTGAGCGGCACGGGAAAGCACAGGAGGTCCTCTCTTCCGGCTGCCCTTCGCGTTACACCGCCCGGGCCGGTGACGTGCTGCCGCTCCTCGCCGGCAAAGAACGGTTCGGGATGGGGCGGTGGCCCTTTGCGGACCCGTACCCGAACCGGCGACCTGATCGCGGCGTGTCCGGTGGACGAACTGCTGATCACCGGTGCTTGGGACCGGCCCTGAACGCCCGCGAGTAATCGCGACGAGCCCGTCGGGTATGAGGGTGCAGTGAAGGGTGCTCCCGCAACGTGAAGCCGACCGGGACGGTTGGCTGTGTGAGGGGTTCATCCCGCCCGCGGACCGGCTTCCCCATGCTGCCTGCCGTTGTCCTCGGCGGGGCCGATCTTCAGGTGCACAACCGGGCGTTTCAGCCGTCGCGATCACCCGCCTCGCGGCGGATGCTGACGGCCTACGCCAACCGTCGTGCAGATTTGGGGGGGGGTGCCTCTATGTCTTTCGTCAAGCCTGAGCTGGTCATGCAGCGACCGCTTCGGGGAGGCGTGATTCGTAGAAGGTTCCATCGCGGAGCATGGCGAACAGGACGCTGATGCGCTGCCGGG
>NZ_JACBGN010000577.1 GCF_013401435.1 Streptomyces sp. BR123 | reverse complement strand
CCGCCCCTTCCCGAAACCGGGGACCCAGCCCCCGGACCCCGGGACGGGCGCTCCGCGCCCGCGCGCCCGAACGCCGCGCCGGCTGGAATGCCGCTCTCCGGCATCCGAGGCGAAGCCCCGCGAAGCAGCCGCGTGTGGACCGTGCTCACCCCGCTGCGCGCTTCCCGGGGCAGAGCCACGGGAACGCGCTCCGCGCCCGCGCGGGCCGGCACCCCGCGGCCCGGCACCTGGGGCGGAGCCCCGGATGGAGGTGCCGCGCGGGCGGGGCTTGCCCTGCCGTGCGGGGTCCGGGGCGGAGCCCCGGGAAACGGCGAAGGGGCGGGGCGGGGAGTGCTCCGCGCAGCGGCCCGCACCCGCCGCACCGGCACACACCCGCACACCCGGCCGCAGCCACACACCCAGTCACAGCCGCAGCAGCCGCCACACACCCGGTCGCAGCAGCAGCACACCCGTACACGAGGAGTGAGCACATGAGCACGCCCTATCCGTTCACCGCGGTGGTCGGTCAGTCCGACCTTCGGCTGGCGCTGCTGCTCAACGCCGTGAGCCCGGCGGTCGGCGGCGTACTCGTGCGCGGCGAAAAGGGCACGGCCAAGTCGACCGCGGTGCGTGCGCTGACCGCGCTGCTGCCGCAGGTGGACGTGGTCCCCGGCTGCCGGTTCTCCTGCGCGCCCGCCGCACCCGACCCGGGCTGCCCGGACGGCCCGCACGGGTCCGGGGCCTCGGCCGAGCGCCCCGCCCGGATGGTGGAGCTGCCGGTCGGCGCCTCCGAGGACCGGCTGGTCGGTGCGCTCGACATCGAACGGGCCCTCGCCGACGGGGTGAAGGCCTTCGAGCCCGGACTGCTGGCCGACGCGCACCGCGGCATTCTCTACGTCGACGAGGTCAACCTCCTCCACGACCATCTGGTCGACGTACTGCTCGACGCCGCAGCGATGGGCGCCTCGTACGTGGAGCGGGAGGGCGTGTCCGTCCGGCACGCCGCCCGGTTCCTGCTCGTCGGCACCATGAACCCGGAGGAGGGCGAGCTGCGGCCGCAGCTGCTCGACCGGTTCGGGCTGACCGTGGAGGTGGCCGCCTCCCGGGAGCCGGAGCAGCGGGTCGAGGTGGTCCGGCGCAGGCTCGCGTACGAGGACGACCCGACCGCCTTCGCCGCCCGCTGGGCAGACGACGAGGCCGGGGTGCGGTCCCGGGTGGCGGCTGCGCGGGCCCTGCTGCCGGAGGTCCGGCTGGACGACAACGCTCTGCTGATGATCGCGGCGGTCTGTGCCGCCTTCGAGGTGGACGGCATGCGTGCCGACATCGTGATGGCCCGCACGGCGACCGCACTGGCCGCCTGGGCCGGGCGTACGGCGGTGCTCAAGGAGGACGTGCGGCAGGCCGCCCTGCTGGCCCTCCCCCACCGCCGGCGCCGGAACCCCTTCGACGCTCCGGGGCTGGACGAGGCCAAGCTCGACGAGATCCTGGACGGCTTCGCCGACGAGGAGCCCGACCCCGACCCCGACCCGGAGCCGGGTCCCGAGGGTCCGGACGACGACGGCGGCGGCCCTGACGGCGGCGGGGTTCCCCCGCAGGGCGGGCCCGGGGCTCCCGAGGCGGCCGAGGAGGCAGCCGACGAGTCGTCCGACGCCCCCGATGCCCCGCAGACCCCGGACGCC
>NZ_JACBGN010000576.1 GCF_013401435.1 Streptomyces sp. BR123 | reverse complement strand
GGGCGAGGGGTAAGGCGGGGCGGCAGGGCTCCGGCTCCGCGTTACGTCAGCCGTCCGTTGTCAGCCGGTTCGCTCCGCTCGGAGGTGTGCCAGCTCGTCCTCGTGTCGTCGCAGGGTCAAGGCCACCGTGCCCGTCGTGTACTGGAAGGCGCCGGCCGCGGCCAGCGGGATGGAGAGGGTGAGGAGGGCGAGCAGGTCGGCCGGGTCCCGTTCGGTGGCGCAGCGTTCTCCCTCGGTGGCCGCGTACGAGCGCCTCTTGCTGTCGCCTTCGTCGTAGAAGACGGGGGAGGCGCAGTCGATGGAGTGTCCGGAGCCGTAGTTGACGGTGAAGGGGGCGAGTAGCTGGTAGCCGAGCCAGAGCCAGATGGCGCCTGCGGCGATGAGGAGGTACACCCCCACGGTGCGCTTGCGGTCCGCACGTTCGCGGAAGGTCGTCTCGTGCGCCTCTGCTGTCATGTGCGCCGAATCTAGTCGAGCGGCAGAGGTGGTTGCCGCTCGTTTCCGTTGCCGAATCAGTCATGGAAGGGGCAAGAGCGCTCACATAGGGATCTATTGGTGTGTAGCGTGAAACGGTCGGCTTCCGCTGGGTGTTCTGTCGTCGTGGCGGTTGAAGTCGAGACGAATGGTGTGTCACATCTCCTGGGGCGCCGGTGAGTCGCCTTCGAATACCTGATAGACAGTGAATATTCACGGCTCGACCCGCCGTACTTCTTGCCGGCCGCCTTGGGGGATCGCCGCACTGTGAAGCCGCTTCACCGCCACCTCGTCAACACCTCGCGCAAGGTCCTGTGCACGGCCGCGCTCGCGGCCAGCCTGACGACCGCCGCCGTGGTGACCAACCCGCCCACCGCCGACGCGGGCGAGTCCGAGCCCACCCCGGACAGCCCCCAGGCCACCGACCGCGGCGACGCCCGCCTGGATCTGCCCGACGACCTCGCCGACCCGGCGGTGCCGCCGGCCGCCGGTGCGGGCGAGAGCGCCAGCGGCATCCCCGCGACCGCTCTCGACGCCTACAAGCGCGCGGAGACCGCGGTGGCCGCCGCGCTGCCGAAGTGCAAGCTGCCCTGGCAGCTCCTCGCGGGCATCGGCCGGGTCGAGTCCGTCCACGCCTCCGGCTACGGCCTCAAGACCGACGGGTACACCGAGAAGCCGATCCGCGGCCCGCAGCTGAACGGCCAGGGCTTCGCGGAGATCAAGGACACCGACAAGGGCGAGTTCGACGGGGACGCGGCCTACGACCGGGCCGTCGGCCCGATGCAGTTCATCCCCTCCACCTGGGCCACCTGGGGTGCCGACGGCAACGGCGACTCCAAGCGCGACCCGAACAACATCTACGACGCCGCCCTCGGCGCCGGCCTGTACCTGTGCGCGGGCGACCGCAACCTCTCGGACCAGGCGCAGCTGGACAAGGCGATCCTCAGCTACAACAACTCCCGCGAGTACGTGAACACCGTGCTCGGGTACATGAAGCAGTACCAGAGCGGTACGGGCGAGGTGCCCAACCCGCCGTCCGGGACCTATCCGACGCCCACCAACCCGGTGCTGCCGACGCCGCGCCCCACCACCCCCACGCAGACGAAACCGTCGACCGGCACGGGGACTTCCACGGGCTCGCCCTCGAAGCCGTCGACGAACCCCACCACCCCGACGAACCCCACC
>NZ_JACBGN010000575.1 GCF_013401435.1 Streptomyces sp. BR123 | reverse complement strand
CCCGCAGCCCCCGGCCCCGGCAAGGTGCCGACCCTGCCGCCCGGCCCGAACGGCCTGACCCCGGTCTTCGAACGGGCGAAGCAGCAGACCGAGAAGACCGTCGCCCTGACCTTCGACGCGGACATGACCTCGGACCAGGGGCCGCGCGCCGCCGGCGGGGAGCGCTTCGACAACCCCGGGCTGATCTCCGCGCTGCGGTCCCTGAACGTGCCGTCCACGATCTTCATGACGGGCCGGTGGGCCGAGGAGTACCCCGACCAGGTGAAGGCGATCGGCACCGACCCGACCTTCGAGATCGCCAACCACTCCTACAGCCACCACGCCTTCAAGTCCCCCTGCTACGGGCTCCCCACGCTCGACGCCGCGGCCGCCCGGGCCGACGTGGACCGGGCCTTCGCCGCCTTCCGCACGGCAGGAGCCGTCAACACCGTCCCCTACTTCCGCTTCCCCGGCGGCTGCTACGACGACCAGGCGCTGCGGGCGCTGTCCACGGCCAAGGTCACGGCGGTCCAGTGGGACGTGGTCAGCGGGGACGCCTTCGCCAAGGACCCGCACGCCGTGGCCCAGCAGGTGATCTCCGGAGTGAAGCCGGGCTCGGTGGTGGTCATGCACTGCACGCGCAGCGCCGCCCCGGTCACCGAGGAGGCCATCCGCACGATCGTCCCGGAGCTCCGCAAGCGCGGCTACCGGTTCGTGAAGGTGTCCGAGCTCATCGGGAAGTAGCCGCGGCTGCGAGGGCGGCCCGACCCGGTCGCGTACAGGGGCGGCGGCTCAGCCGCGCCGCCGTGCCACCAGACAGGCCACCGCCCCCGCCCCGCAGGCCAGGACCAGGGCCGCCGCGGTGGCCGCCGCCAGCCCGGCGGTGGCCACCGTGCCCGTACGGGACCCCGCGACCAGGGCCGTCACCGCACCGCGGGCCGGGGAAGCGGGCAGGCCCAGGGCGGCCAGGGAGCCGAGGCCGCCTGCCAGGACCGCGAAGCCCGTCGGGCGCACCAGCGGCCGGCTGCCCAGCGCCCCGACCGCCGTGCCGGCCAGCGCGCAGGCCGGCACCGCCAGGGCCGCCGCGCCCGCGGCCGTCCCGGCCGGCACCCCGGCGCGCCCGCCCACCAGCAGGACCGCCGCGGCGGCCGCCGCCCCGGCGAGCAGCGCACCGGCCAGGGCGGTCAGCAGGGCCGCCGCGTGAACGCGTACGGGGCCTGCCGCCGCGGTGGCGCAATCACGCGCGGCGGCGGGCTCGTTGGTGACGCACACCCGGACCAGCCAGGCGGCGACGGGCACGAGCCCGGCCGCCGCCCAGCCCAGCGAGTCGAGCACCGGCTCCCCGGCCCGTATCCCGGCGGCCAGAAAGGCGGCGTAGAGCAGCAGCGGCCCGATCCACCGCTGCGAGCGCAGCAACAGCGCACTCTGATAGCGGACCAACCCGGCAAGCGCGGCGAGCCCGGGGAAGCCGGTCACGGAGGTCATGGCAGTTCCTCCACGCCTCGGATGCGCCAGGGCGGCGTCGCCGTGAGCAGGGCGCGCAGCACGGCATCGGACCGGTCCGCAGGCACCGTGACCAGCAGGCCGCCGTCGGGAGCGGCCGAGGCGCCGTCCAGCCCGGCCGGCAGGACGGAACCGGCCGGCCACGCGGCCCCGGCCGGCCCGGCCGCCCGGATCCGCACCCAGGGCCCCGCGTCCGCCCCCTCCCCCAC
>NZ_JACBGN010000574.1 GCF_013401435.1 Streptomyces sp. BR123 | reverse complement strand
GGGGCAGGGCGGGGCTTGAGCAGCGGCAGAGTGAAGCACCGCGAGTTCGAGGCCGCGAGGACGAGCGAACGCGCAGGAGGGCAGTGGCGGGGCGTGGCGTGGCGGGCGCTCATGCAGATCCCGGTCAGGAAGCGCCACGATCAGCTCCGGCCGTCCAGCCCTGCGACGAAGGCGGCCAGGGGCCTCGCCCCCCTCGCCGGTTTTCAGGCGAGGCTGGGGGGCTCGCCTGAAAACCGGCGGGACGGCGGGAGCCTATCCCTGATGGAGGAAACTCCGCACGTCAGAAGCCACCCTCGACATCTGCTCACCCGCTTCAAGGGTTGTGGTCACCAAGCACTGCCACGCATCCTCAGCAAAGATCCCAGAGCGCAGACCCCAACTCAGCTGAACGTGGCCACCGGAATGGAAGGTCGCCGTCAGGACCAGCCGATTCGTCACCCATGACCTCTCCCCTTCCCAGCCTCGGAAGTCTCTCGCCAGGCCGTCCAGGAACTCGGTCAGGTCCCCGGCGCGACCCCAAACGGAGACACTCACCGAGTCGAGCCGTGCCCGCAGGCCGTCCCCCACGACCTCCACCGCGAACGCGATCTCGTGCTCGTCCACGCGGGCCCAATCGAAGAGCCGGACGTACGTCGCCGACGTCGCCGGACTACGAACGACGAGCTCGGGCCACTCAGCGGAAACCTCAAAAAGACTCACGTGCCGAACCATAGAACTCATGCGCCCCCGATCGCCGAGGCGGGTGCAGGCCCCGGCACCCCCTGAATCCACTCAAGCCTTTGGAGCCGCTTCCTCGGCCGACGAGAACCTTGGATCTGCGGGCGCGGCCATCCCGGCCCGGTGGTCCCGGTGGCGCGGGGTCCAGGCAAGGTCACGGGCCGCCTTCGCGTTGGACACCCGCAGCGTGGTGTCCAACATCAGGTCGCCCAGGTACGGCACCGCCGCGCGCAGCGCCCAGCCCGGCAGCCGCAGTCCCGGCCGACCCCGCCGGGCCGCCGCCGCGACCTCCCCGAACCGGGCCGGCCGGTCGTCGACGATGTTGTACGCCTCGCCCGCCCGGCCGTGTTCCAGCGCGGCAAGGGTGCCGGCCACGGCGTCGTCGACGTGGATCCACGACATCACCCCGCCGCCGCCGACCGGCACCGGCATCGGCCGGCTGCCCGGCGACGGGTCGAACCAGGTGCCCGGCCCGTAGAACAGCCCGTACCTCAGCGCCGTCCCGGCCACGTGATCCGCCGAGAACAGCCGTTCCTCCGCCTCCACCAGGCCGGTGACCACGTGGTCGGCGACCGTGCCGCGGTAGACCCCGAACGGGTCCTCCTCGGTGATGAGCCGCTCCCCGTGGTCCCGGTACCCGTAGCCCAGCACCAGGGATTGGGTGAGGAACCGGCGGGCCCCCAGCTCCCCCGCCGCCTCCAGCAGGTTCGCCGATCCCCTCGAACGCAGCACATTGGTCGGATTGTCCGCCGTGAGCTTGCGCGACGGCGCCTTCATCGCGGTCAGCTGGTGGATCACCGCATCGGCCTCCAGCCCGTGCACGGCCTTCAGCAACCCGTCCCGGTCCAGCGCGTCCGCTCGCACCGGCTCCGCCCCGAGCGCGCGCACCGCCGCCGCCGACCCCTCGGACCGAGCCACCGCCAGGACCTCGTACCCCGCCCCGACCAGCGCCCGGGTCAGCGGCCCCCCGACGAC
>NZ_JACBGN010000573.1 GCF_013401435.1 Streptomyces sp. BR123 | reverse complement strand
CCGCCCGCCCTCCGGTTGCCCCACACACCGCCGCACCGTGGGGCCGACTGGATGTTCTGCGGCGTGTACGGGACCGTGCTCGCGGCCGGGCTGTTGGCCGCGCTCGACGAGAAGGGGGCCGCGTACACCCCGTTCCAGGACGCCGGTTGGGTGTTCGTGACCGCCGCCGCGGCGGCCCTCGCCCACGGGTACGCGCACCACATGGCCGGCCACCGGCCCGGCTCCGCCGGGCATCGGTGGCGGATGCTGGTGCGGGAGGTGCTGCACGAGTGGCCGCTGATCGCGGCCACGCTCCCGACCGTCGCCCTCCTCGTCGTCGCCGGGTTCGCCCACTGGGAGGCCCCCCTCGTGACCACGGTCGGGCTGTGCGCGAACACCGCGCTGCTGTTCGGCTGGGGCTCCTTCGTGGCGTTGCGCGTGGGCTACCGGCTCCGTTCCTCGCTCCTGATCGGGGCCGCGGACTCCGCGATCGGGGTGGTCATCATCGCGGCCAACGCCGTGATCAAATAAGTCACTTTTCAGACCGGCGGTTTCGATCCTGACCGTAGTGTGCGTGGCTGTCGCCGCCCGGGCTCCGAAGGCGCTGGCCTGGTTCGGGGGGCCGTTCCACGAACAGGAGACCCACCCATGCGTACCGCACTGCTCAAGCACGGGGTGCGAGCGGCGGCTTTAACCGCTCTCGTCCTCGCCACGTCCCTCGCGGGTCCGGCCGTCGCCGCCCCGGCGGACCACGCCCCCCTCCGGGAACAGGCCGCCCATGCGGGCCTCGACCGACGCGCGCCGAAGCCGATCGACGTGAGGATCACCGAATCGGGCATCGAGGCACCGGAGTCCGCACCGGCGGGCCTGGTGTCGTTCCGGGTCACGACCGATGACTCGAACGGGCGGTTCCTGCAGGCCTTCCGGCCGCACCCCGGCGTGACCGTGGACCAGGTGCTGGCCGATCTCGCCAAGGCCGTCAGCCGCAAGCCGATCCCCACCGCCGAGGGCATGCTGGCGGTGCGCGACGAGTCGGAGATGTTCGGCGGGGCCCAGGTCACGGCATCGGTATCAGAGACGTTCACCACTCCGATCACCGCGGGCGAGGTCGTCCTCCTGGACTTCACCGCCTTCCTCCAGGACCCGGCGCACCCGATCACCCGGACCCTCCGGCTGCAGGGCAACCACGGGCCCGGCAGGCCGACGGGCTTCCCCGACAGCTTCGTGCTCGCGAGGGACACCCCGGACGGCCCCCGTTTCGACGTCCACGGCCTCGACCGGACAGGGGACACCATCCTGGTGCACAACTCCACGCAGGAGTTGCACGAGATGGGGATCCAGCCCGTCGCACCCGGCACCACGGACGCCCGGATCCAGGCCGTCTTCGACCGCACCGCACCCGGCCCGCTGCCCTACACCGGGCGCTCGGTCGGTCTCGGCGTCGTCTCCCCCGGCCGCTCCGTGCTGCTGGAGATACGGAACCTGCCCCCGGGTACGTACCTGATCGGCTGCTTCGCCCCGGACGGGAAGGCCGGCATTCCGGACGCGATCAGGGGCATGCACAAGGTCGTCGTACTGACCTGACGCGCAACCCCCCGGCTCCGGTCCTCCGGAGCCGGGTCAGAGGCAGAAACCAATAGCAGAGGCAGCCGCCCGCACCCGACGCCGACCACGACGGCCCCCGGGGCGGCGACGACCCGGGAGGACGCGATG
>NZ_JACBGN010000572.1 GCF_013401435.1 Streptomyces sp. BR123 | reverse complement strand
CGCCCCCTCACCCCGCTCTCCCCGCTCGGCGGCGGGCTGCGCTGGGCCGACCCGGTACTGCGCGGCACCGAGGTGTGGTGCGTCCTGGAGGAGTTCACCGGACCGGCGCCGACCGACGTCCGCCGCGTGCCGGCCGCCGTACCGCTGGACGGGTCGGCCGCCGACGACCGCTCCCGGGTACGGGAGCTCACCGACGGCCGGCACCGGTTCGCCACCGGACCCCGGCTGTCCCCCGACGGGCGGCACGCGGCCTGGCTGGTCTGGGACCACCCGCGGATGCCCTGGGACGGGACCGAGTTGCGGCTCGCCGCGATCACGGCCGAGGGCACCCTGACCGGCGCCCGCACCGTCCTCGGCGGGCCCGACGAGGCCGTGGCCCAGGCCGAGTGGGGCACCGACGGCAGCCTCCTCGCGGTCAGCGACCGCGGCGGCTGGTGGAACCCGTACCGGGTCGACCCGGACAGCGGCACCGCCGTCAACCTCTGCCCGCGGGAGGAGGAGTTCGGCGGCCCGCTGTGGAAGCCCGGGCTGAGCTGGCTCGCCCCGCTGCCCGACGGGCTCGTCGCCGTCCTCCACGGCCGGGGCTCCTCCGTCCTCGGCGTCCTCGACCCGGAGAGCGGCGACCTGGTCGACGCCGCCGGCCCCTGGACCGCCTGGCAGCCCACCCTCGCCGCCCACGGCCACCGCGTCTACGGGGTCGCCGCCAGCCCGCGCAGCGCCTACGAGGTGGTGGAACTCGACACCGAGAGCGGCCACGCCCGCGTGGTCGGCGCCGCCGGCGTCGACCCGGTCGACCCCGCCTACTATCCCGAACCGCAGACCCGCACCTTCCTCGGCCCCGACGACCGGGAGATCCACGCCCACGTCTACCCGCCGCACCACCCGGCGCGCCGGGCCCCCGCCGACGAACTGCCCCCGTACGTCATCTGGGCGCACGGCGGCCCCACCGATCACGTGCCGCCCGTACTCGACCTGCACATCGCCTACTTCACCTCCCGGGGCATCGGCGTCGCCGAGGTCAACTACGGGGGCTCCACCGGCTACGGGCGCGCCTATCGGGAACGGCTGCGCGAACAGTGGGGCGTCGTCGACGTCGAGGACTGCGCGGCGGTGGCCCGGGCCCTGGCCGCCGAGGGCACCGCCGACCCGGACCGGCTCGCCATCCGCGGCGGCAGCGCGGGCGGCTGGACGGCCGCGGCCTCGCTCGCCGCGACCTCCCTGTACGCGTGCGCCGCCATCCGCTACCCGGTCCTGGACCTGCGGGGCTTCGCCGAGGAGACCCACGACCTGGAGTCCCGCTACGTCGAGGCCCTGGCCGGGCCGCCGCAGACCCTCGCCCTGCGCGACCGCGAGCGGTCCCCGGTGGCCCTCGCCGACCGGATCACCGCCCCGTTCCTGCTGCTGCAGGGCCTGGACGACGCGGTCTGCCCGCCCGCCCAGGCGGAGCGGCTGCTCGCCGCCCTGCGGGGGCGGGGCGTGCCGTACGCGTACCTGGCCTTCGAGGGCGAGGGGCACGGCTTCCGCCGGGCCGACACCATGGTCCGCGCCCTGGAGGCCGAACTCGCCCTGTACGCCCAGGTGTTCGGTATCGAGCGGACGGACGTGCCGAAGCTCCGCCTGGACACCAGCTGACGGGCCCGGCCGGGCGCGGCGGGCCGGGTGGCGGCCCCAGGCGGGGCGGCGGGGGGTTGGCG
>NZ_JACBGN010000571.1 GCF_013401435.1 Streptomyces sp. BR123 | reverse complement strand
CCTCCGCCGGCTTCACCAGCCCCTCCCGCCTCAACCGCGCCGCCCTCTCGGGGCTCGTCGGCAACACCCCGCTCCTCCACGTGTCCGAGCCGTTCGCCCCGGAGGGCCGCGGCTTCTGGGCGAAGCTGGAGGGCTTCAACCCCGGCGGCATCAAGGACCGCCCGGGCCTGCACATGGTCGAACGGGCCCGCGCCCGCGGCGAGCTGCGGCCGGGGGCGCGGATCATCGAGTCCACCAGCGGCACCCTGGGCCTCGGCCTGGCCCTGGCAGGCCTGGTCCACGGGCACCCGGTGACCCTGGTCACCGACCCGGGCCTGGAGTCGACCATGACGAAGCTGCTGACCGCCTACGGCGCTCAGGTCAACGTCGTCTCCGAGCCGCACCCGACCGGCGGCTGGCAGGAGGCCCGGCGCGAACGGGTCCGGCAGCTGATGGACCGGCACCCCGGGTCGTGGTCCCCCGACCAGTACAACAACCCCGACAACACGACCGCGTACACCCCGCTCGCCCTGGAACTCGCCGCCGACCTCGGGCACCTCGACGTCCTCGTGTGCAGCGTCGGCACCGGCGGGCACTCCGCCGGCGTCTCCCGGGTCCTGCGCCAGTTGTACCCGCAGCTGGAACTCGTCGGCGTGGACACCATAGGGTCCACGATCTTCGGCCAGCCCGCCCGGCCACGCCTCATGCGCGGCCTGGGATCGAGCATCTACCCCCGCAACGTCGCCTACGGGAACTTCGCCGAGGTGCACTGGGTGGCGCCGGCCGAAGCGGTGTGGGCCTGCCGGCAGCTCGCGTGCTCCCACTACGCCACGGGCGGCTGGAGCGTCGGCGCCGTCGCCCTCGTCGCCGGCTGGCTGGCCCGCACCCGCCCGGCCGGCACCCGGATCGCCGCGGTGTTCCCCGACGGACCGCAGCGGTACCTGGGGACCGTGTACGACGACGACTACTGCACCGCCCACGGCCTCCTCGACGCCCCGCCCGCGGCCGAGCCGGAGGTCATCGGCCGGGTCGACGAAAAGGAGGTCACCCGCTGGACCCGCTGCGCAGCCGTGGTCGACCCGCTGGCGGATGCGGCCGGCGATTCCGCGGCGCCGGGTACGGGGGGTCGGGGCCGGTGAAGGGCACGCTGGCGCAGGTGCGCTCGTACGAGAGGAGCGTCCAGTTGCTGATGGTGAACCAGTTCACCATCAACCTGGGCTTCTACATGCTGATGCCGTACCTCGCCGCCCACCTCTCCGGGTCGCTGGGGCTGGCCGGCTGGGCCGTCGGGCTCGTCCTGGGCGTCCGCAACTTCAGCCAGCAGGGCATGTTCCTGGTCGGCGGCACGCTGGCCGACCGGCTGGGCTACAAGCCGCTGATCGTCGCCGGCTGCCTGCTGCGCACGGTCGGCTTCGCCACGCTGGGCCTGGTCGACTCCCTGCCGGCGCTGCTCGCCGCTTCCGCGGCCACCGGGCTCGCCGGGGCCCTGTTCAACCCGGCGGTCCGTGCTTACCTCGCCGTGGACGCGGGAGAGCGACGGGTGGAGGCGTTCGCCCTGTTCAACGTCTTCTACCAGGCGGGCATCCTGCTCGGCCCCCTGGCCGGCATGGTGCTCACCGGGGTGGACTTCCGGATCACCTGCCTGGTCGCGGCGGCCGTGTTCGCCGTACTGAGCGCGGTCCAGATCCGCAGCCTGCCCGCGCGGCGCGCGGACGGGGCCGGGGCCGGGGC
>NZ_JACBGN010000570.1 GCF_013401435.1 Streptomyces sp. BR123 | reverse complement strand
GCGTGGGGGTGGGGCGGCCGCGGCCCCGGATCGCGACCACGGCCCCGCCGGGGTCCACGGCGACCCGGGCCGGCCAGGGGCCCGCGGGCTCGGTGCCGGGGTCGACGGTGACGTGCAGGGTGACCGATTCTCCGGGCGCCAGGGTGCCCGCGGTCCGGCTCGCCCGCAGCCAGGGCGCGTCGGACCGGAGCTGCCAGTCCACCGGGGCTCCGCCGGATGCGGTGAGGGTGAGCACGGTCGTCCCGCCGTACGGGGCGGCGGCGACGGTGAGCCGGCCGGGAGCGCCGGGCCCGTCGGGGGCGGCGGACGGCCCGGCGCTGATCACCTGGACGGAGACGTCCCGGCCGGGGCCCGGGGTGCCGGCGGGGAAGCCGGGGGTGCGGGCGGCGAGGCCGGCGCCGGCGTTCTCGTACGCGCGCATCGGGCGGCCGTCCCGGTGGGGCGGGATGTCGGAATCGCTCGCCGAGATCCCGGATTCGGCGCCCGCGGGCTCGCCGGTGTCGGGTGCGCCCCGATAGGCCGCCCACAGGGCCAGGAGCGGTGCCGCCACGACGGTGGCGACGACGGTGGTGGTCACCGCGCGGGCGCGCAGCCGGTCGCGACGGGCCGCCCGGTCCCGCGGGTCGGTGGGGAAGCCGGTGCGGTTGAAGCGGGGGACGGCGGGGCGGCGGCCGCGACCGGTGCGCTGCATGGCCGCGTGGACGGCGGCCCGGGGCGCCTGGACGAGGGGGAGGGCGGCGTCGATGCCGCAGGAGCCGGGCCAGGGGGCGGCGGCGCCGGCGCGTTCGGCAGCGCGGCGGCAGCGCGGGCAGTTGTCGACGTGCCGGACGAGCTCGGCGCGCAGGGCGGTGGACAGCAGGAGCTGTCCCTCGTCCGTGAGCCGGGACACCGACGGGCAGCCGCCGGTCTCGACGGCGGCGAGGGCGGCGCGGGTGCGTTCGACCTCGCAGGCGGCGCCGGCGAGCAGCTCGCGGGCGGTGGCCGGGGGCGTGCCGAGGACAGCGGCGAGTTCGGGGACGCCGAGGCGGTGGCGGACGGCGAGTTCGAGGGCCTCGCGCTGCTCGGGTGTGGTGCCGGCGGCCTCGGGCCAGGCGAGGCGGGCGAGCTCGGTGCGCTGGTACGCGTACACGTCAGGAGAGCGGTGGGAACCCTGGGAGCGGTGCGCCCCCGGTGCACGTTCGGCCCCGGCGTGCTCCGGCGTGCGCCGGGCAGAGTGCGCCCCCGGGCGGCCGCGCCGCTGCTCGGTCATCCGGCGCACGCAGGCCCAGCGGGCGAGTGCGTACAGCCAGGCCCGGCGGTAGCCCTCGTCGGGGCAGCGGCCGGGATGCCGCTCTGCGACGGCCAGGACCTCGGCGAGCGCGTCGGTGGCGGTGTCGTGGTCGCACAGCACCGACAGGCAGTAGGTGAACAGGCCGTCCAGGTACGGCTCGTGCCGGAACGGCGGCGGCTGCTCTGCGGCGGCCCCCTCACGGGGTGTACGCCCGTGCGCCTGTTGTGCGCCGGTGCGCGGGTCGGGGCTCTCCTGGTTGCTGCGGTCCACCCTGGCGAAGGTAGGCGGCCGCCCGGCGAGGCCCGTGAAGCCTTGAGCTGTTTTAGCTCTTACGGGTGAAGAGATCGAACAGGTGCTGACCGCGGCCCTGACCCCGGGCGCGGGCGGGGCGCCGGCGGGGACGGCCGGCGGGCGTGGACAGGGGTGGCCGGCGGGCCTGGACGGGGG
>NZ_JACBGN010000056.1 GCF_013401435.1 Streptomyces sp. BR123 | reverse complement strand
CGCCCGCCCCGATCGCCGGTGACCTCTTCCTCGCCGCCGAACAGTCCCTCCTCCTCGGCCACCCCCTCGAACCCGATCCGAAGAGCCGCGAAGAGCTGTCACCGATCGAAGCGCGCCGTTACTCACCCGAACTCCACGGCTCCTTCCCCCTGCACTGGCTGGCCGTCGCCCCTTCCGCCCTCGTCACCGACTCCGCCTGGACCGAGCGCGGCCGCCCGGTGGCCGCCGCCCGGCTCCTGGACCGGCTTGCCCCCGAACTTCCGCTGCCGGACGGTACAACCCCCCTTCCCGTCCACCCCTGGCAAGCCCGCGACCTGCTCCAGCGCCCATCCGTCACCGCCCTACTCGACGCCGGGCTCCTGCACGACCTCGGCCCGCACGGCGAGCCCTGGTACCCCACCTCCTCCGTCCGCACCGTCTACCGCTCCGGTGCCCCCGCGATGCTCAAGCTCTCCCTCGGCCTGCGCACCACCGGCTCCCGCGGGGAGAACCCCCGCAAGGAGCTCCACCGCGGAGTCGAAGTGCACCGGCTGCTCCGCACCGGCCTCGTGGAACAGTGGCAGGCAGCCCACCCCGGCTTCGACATCGTGCGCGACCCCGCCTGGGCCGCCGTCGACGCCCCGGACGGCGCCCCCGTCCTCGGACTCGACGTCGTACTGCGCCACAACCCCTTCCGCTCCCACGACAAGGTCTTGTGCATCGCCGCCCTCACCGCGCCCCGCTCCCGGCCGGGCCGGGCCACGATGCGTTCACGGCTCGCCGAGACCGTCTCCCGGCTCGCCACCACCACCGGGCGGCCTCCCTCCGCCGTCGCCGCCGAGTGGTTCCTGCGCTATCTCGACCACGTCGTCCTGCCCGTCCTCGCCTTTGACGCGCTCGCCGGCATCGCCCTCGAAGCCCATCAGCAGAACACGCTGGTCGTGCTCGACCGGGACGGCTGGCCCGCCGGCGGCCGGTACCGCGGCAGCCGGGGCCACCGCTTCCGCGCGTCCCGCCGCGCGGAGCTCGAACGCCGGCTCCCCGGCATCGGCGGCGCCAGCGACACCTTCGTCTGCGACGCCGTCACCGACGAACGCTTCACCTCCTCCCTGGGCATCGACAACGTGCTCGGTCTCATCGGGGCCTTCGGGTCACAGCGGCTCGCCGACGAACGCGTCCTGCTCGCCGCCTTCCGCCGTTTCCTCGGCAAGGCCTACAACCTCGGCCCCCTGCCCGAGCGGCTGCTCGACTCGCCCACCCTGCGCTGCAAGGCGAACCTGCTCATCCGCCTTGGCGGCCCAGACGAACCCGCCGGCTCCCTCGACCTCCAGTCCGCCTACGTCACCATCCCCAACCCCCTCCACGATTGAGCCCGATGCCCTCCACCGAAATCGAAAACCCAGCCCACGTGGCGGGGCACACCACCGCTCACCCCGCCGCCTTCCGCTTCGCAGCCAGGCTCCTGCCCCTGCTCGCAGAAGCCGAGCTGCTCGACTCCCCAGCCGGATGGGGCAGCGTCACCACCCCGGCCGGAGCCTTCCGCCTGGAGCCCATCCGCCTCGGCCGCGACCTCGAACTCCTCACCCGGTGGATGAACGAGCCCGACGCGGCCGCGCACTGGGAACTCGCCGGCCCCGCCTCCGTCACCGCCGCACACCTGCGGGCCCAGCTCGACGGCGACGGCAGCAGCACCCCCTGCATCGGCTACCTCGACGGCACTCCGATGAGCTATTGGGAGATCTACCGGGCCGACCTCGACCCGCTCGCCCGCCACTACCGGGCGCACCCCCACGACACCGGTATCCACCTGCTCATCGCAGACGGCACGCATCGCGGCCGCGGCCTGGGCACGACCCTGCTGCGCACCGTCGCCAACCTGGTACTCGACAACCGCCCGCGCTGCACCCGGGTCATCGCCGAACCGGACATCCGCAACACCCCCTCCGTGTCAGCCTTCCTGGCCTCCGGCTTCCGCTGTTCCACCGAGATCGAACTTCCCGGGAAGCGCGCCGCCCTGATGATCCGGGAGCGGGCCTTGCGCAACCTCATCTGACGGCCGCCCGCCCCCGGGATCCCGACACCGCACGTCCCCTCCGCCTCCTCCCGGCTCCCTACCTCCTCGCCCGCCCTTACACTCCGAAAACTCTGCGCCGCGCAGCAAGGTTCCCGCCGTTTGGATGTTCACCCGGGAGAGTGAGGCCGCCGTCCGCGGAGCCCTCGCCGCCCGGGCCTCCGGCGCCCTTGCATCGCCCGTGCATCCCCGCTGTGGCCGTCACTGTCGGTGCCGCCCCGTAGGGTGGGAGGTGCTATGACGAAGCCCTCCCTCACCGACCTGCTGCACGCAGCCGTCGCCGCCGTCGGCGGCACGGAGCGGCCCGGCCAGGTCGCCATGGCCGAAGCCGTCGCCGAAGCGATCGACGACAGCACCCACCGGCTCATCCAGGCCGGCACCGGCACCGGCAAGTCCCTCGGCTACCTGGTGCCGGCCCTCGCGCACGGCGAGCGCGTGGTCGTCGCCACGGCGACGCTGGCGCTGCAGCGGCAGCTGGTCGAGCGCGACCTGCCCCGGACGGTGGAGGCACTGCACCCGCAGCTGCGCCGCCGCCCGCAGTTCGCCATGCTCAAGGGCCGGTCCAACTACCTCTGCCTGCACCGGCTGCACGAGGGCGCACCGCAGGACGAGGAGGAAGGCCTCTTCGACCAGTTCGAGGCGGCTGCCCCCACCAGCAAGCTCGGACAGGACCTGCTGCGCCTGAGGGACTGGGCCGACGAGACGGAAACGGGCGACCGGGACGACCTCACGCCCGGCGTCTCCGACCGCGCCTGGGGTCAAATCTCGGTCTCCTCCCGCGAATGCCTCGGCGCGTCGAAGTGCGCGTACGGTGCCGAGTGCTTCGCCGAGGCCGCCCGCGAGCGGGCCAAGCTCGCCGACGTGGTCGTCACCAACCATGCGTTGCTGGCCATCGATGCGATCGAGGGCGCCCCCGTCCTGCCCCAGCACGAGGTGCTGATCGTGGACGAGGCGCACGAGCTCGTGTCCCGCGTGACCGGGGCCGCCACCGGTGAGCTCACCCCCGGCCAGGTCAACCGCGCCGTGAAGCGCGCTGCAAAGCTGGTCGACGAGAAGACCGCCGATGCCCTGCAGACCGCCTCGGAGTCCTTCGAGCGGGTCATGGAGCTTGCTCTCCCCGGTCGGCTGGAGGAGATCCCGGAGGACCTCGGTTACGCGCTGACCTCCCTACGGGACGCCGCGCGCAATGTCATCTCCGCGATCGGGGCGACCAGGGACAAGTCCGTCGCCGACGAGGACGCGGTCCGCAAGCAGGCACTCGCCTCCGTGGAGAACGTCCACGCGGTGGCGGAGCGGATCATCGCCGGTTCCGAGTACGACGTCGTCTGGTACGAGCGCCACGACCGTTTCGGGGCCACCCTCCGCGTGGCCCCCCTGTCGGTGTCCGGGCTGCTGCGCGAGAAACTGTTCGAGGACCGCTCGGTGGTCCTCACCTCGGCGACCCTCAAGCTGGGAGGGGACTTCAACGGGGTCGCGGCCTCGCTGGGACTGTCCCCCGAGGGCGTGGAAGCGGATGACGCACCGGTCTGGAAGGGCCTGGACGTCGGCTCGCCGTTCGACTATCCCAAGCAGGGCATCCTCTACGTTGCCAAGCACCTCGCCACGCCCGGCCGCGAGGGCACGCGCGGCGACATGATGGACGAGCTCGCCGAGCTGATCGAAGCGGCCGGGGGCCGCACCCTCGGTCTGTTCTCCTCCATGCGCGGCGCCAAGGCGGCCGCCGAGGAACTCCGCGGCCGGCTCGACCACCCGATCCTGCTGCAGGGCGAGGAAACCCTGGGCGAGCTGATCAAGGCGTTCGCCGCGGACCCGAAGACCTGCCTGTTCGGGACGCTGTCCCTGTGGCAGGGCGTGGACGTGCCCGGACCGAGCTGCCAGCTCGTGATCATGGACCGGATCCCGTTCCCGCGCCCTGACGACCCCCTGATGAGCGCCCGCCAGAAGTCGGTCGAGGAGCACGGAGGCAACGGGTTCATGGCGGTCGCCGCCACGCACGCCGCGCTGCTGATGGCTCAGGGGGCGGGCCGGCTCGTACGGGCATCAGGAGACCGGGGCATCGTCGCCGTCCTCGACCCGCGGCTGGCCACGGCCCGCTACGGGAGCTTCCTGAAGGCCTCGCTCCCGGACTTCTGGTACACCACGGACCGCAATCAGGTCCGCCGTTCCCTCGCCGCCATCGATGCGGCCGCCAAGGCGGACGGGAAGTAGCGTCGGCGCCGAAGCGTCGGCGCGGAACACCCTGGGCGGAACCCCGGGCTCAGCCGCAACGCCGCACGGCAAAGCCGTCGGCACCCGAAACCACAACCCGGGTGCCGACGGCCATGAGTTCGGCGCTGCAAAGCTCTGCGCCGGCAAGGGATACAGACAGCTCCGGGACCGGCGCAGTGAGTCCCGGAGCTGGACAGGGGCGCGGGCTCAGACCCGGCGCAGTACGGCGACGACCTTGCCGAGGATGGTGGCCTCGTCGCCGGGGATCGGCTGGTACGCCGCGTTGTGCGGGAGCAGCCAGACGTGGCCGTCCTCGCGCTTGAACCGCTTGACCGTGGCCTCGCCGTCGAGCATCGCGGCGACGATGTCACCGTTCTCGGCGACCGGCTGACGGCGGACGGTGACCCAGTCGCCGTCGCAGATCGCGGCTTCGATCATCGAGTCGCCGACGACCTTGAGGACGAAGAGCTCACCGTCGCCGACGAGCTGGCGCGGGAGCGGGAATACGTCCTCCACCGACTCCTCGGCGAGGATCGGGCCGCCGGCCGCGATCCGTCCGACCAGGGGAACGTACGAGGCGGCAGGCTTGCCGGTGGTGTCGGTGGGCTGCGAGCTGGGCTGGTCCGACGCGCGGACCTCGTACGCCCGGGGCCGGTGGGGGTCGCGGCGCAGGAATCCCTTGCGCTCCAAGGCCATCAGCTGGTGGGCGACGGACGAGGTGCTGGACAGGCCCACCGCCTGGCCGATCTCCCGCATCGACGGAGGGTAGCCCCGCCGCTGCACGGAGTCGCGGATGACCTCGATGACCCTCCGCTGCCGGTCCGTGAGCCCGGAGCTGTCGGCGCGGATGCCTGGAGGGCGCCCTGGCAGGGAGCGCGCGGGCCGGACGGACTCCGCCTCCGGGTTCAGGCTTGCTTCGTTCATGGCGTGCACCGGGTCGAGTCGGCTCTGGGAGCGGTTCTGGGCAGTGATGGCGGCACTGTCTGCGGTCGTGGTCACGTCGGCGGCCCCTCTCGAAATGTTCTCCCTAGCTGGACAACGGTAGTTGCTTTCGAAAGGTTGCGCCAAACACACGTTCGAGTGAAAAATCGCAGATCGCTCGCCGTGGCCACATCGAGAGGTGTATGGCCGCCGTGTGCGGCGGCGCGCAATTCACCGAACGCAGGTTCGGCCCTGTGTCCGCTGTTTACGGTACCCTTCCCGCGCGGATCGGCGCCCTCCGGTCCCTGTCGGTGTGGCACCGCGCATCCCTTCCGCCTGGTCATCGGGCCGCGACGCGCGGTAGTGAAATCGATCCGTCGCACCCCCATATCTAGTGGTTGGATGAGCGAGGTCACCCACAACTTGTGGTCCGGTGGGCTCGCGAGGCTCTCGGAATCGCATATGCTTGTGGTGCTCCGCGAGGCCCCCTACGGGGGTGGGCCCCTGTCTCCAGGGGTGGGCGGGGCGATTCAGTCGTGCCGAGAGGGAGGGTGAAGGAAACCCATGCACTGCCCCTTCTGCAGGCACCCCGACAGTCGCGTGGTCGACAGCCGCACCACCGACGACGGCACCTCGATCCGCAGACGTCGTCAGTGCCCGGACTGCTCCCGTCGTTTCACGACGGTGGAGACGGCCTCGCTGATGGTGATCAAGCGCAGCGGGGTCACTGAACCCTTCAGCCGTACCAAGGTCATCTCCGGCGTGCGCAAGGCCTGCCAGGGGCGGCCCGTCACGGAGGACGCCCTCGCCAAGCTCGGCCAGCGGGTCGAGGAGGCGGTGCGCGCCACCGGCAGCGCCGAGCTGACCACCCACGACGTGGGTCTGGCCATACTCGGCCCGCTCCAGGAGCTCGATCTGGTCGCGTACCTGCGGTTCGCGTCCGTGTACAAAGCGTTCGACACCCTTGAAGACTTCGAGACGGCCATCGCGGAACTGCGCGACCGGCGGCCTCATCCTGAAGAGTGCGAGTCCGGAGGGGCCGTTCCGGTCCCCGTGCCCGCCTCCGCCGCCGACTGACCGGGCGGCCACGCGTTCCGCGTGGCCCGTCTGCTCGGCCTGGCGCTCCTCCGGTGGTAGCCGGGGGACTCCCGGTGCAGCCGGGAGAGACGAAACGTAACAAGACACAGCACTGTGCCGCGGAATATCGCTGGCACTTTAGGGCGTTTTTGCCCGCATATGGGAGGCAGGCGGCATGACAGAGACGGCGAGCAGCTCGGCACGTGGTTCCCGCCCCAAGGGGACCAAGGCTGCCAAGGGCGGCCTGCGGATCGAGCGCATCCACACCACCCCGGGCGTGCACCCGTACGACGAGGTGGACTGGGAGCTCCGTGACGTCGTCATGACCAACTGGCGCGACGGCTCGGTCAACTTCGAGCAGCGCGGCGTCGAGTTCCCCGACTTCTGGTCGGTGAACGCGGTCAACATCGTCACCAGCAAGTACTTCCGCGGCGCCGTCGGCACCCCGCAGCGCGAGACAGGCCTGAAGCAGCTCATCGACCGCATCGTGAAGACGTACACGAAGGCCGGCGAGGACCACGGCTACTTCGCGTCCCCCGCCGACGCGGAGATCTTCGAGCACGAGCTGACCTACGCCCTCCTGCACCAGATCTTCAGCTTCAACTCCCCGGTGTGGTTCAACGTCGGCACGCCCCAGCCGCAGCAGGTCTCCGCCTGCTTCATCCTGTCCGTCGACGACTCCATGGAGTCGATCCTCGACTGGTACAAGGAAGAGGGCATGATCTTCAAGGGCGGTTCCGGCGCCGGCCTGAACCTCTCCCGCATCCGCTCCTCAAAGGAGCTCCTCTCCTCCGGCGGCAACGCCTCCGGCCCGGTCTCCTTCATGCGCGGCGCCGACGCGTCCGCCGGAACGATCAAGTCGGGCGGTGCCACCCGCCGTGCGGCCAAGATGGTCGTGCTCGACGTGGACCACCCGGACGTCGAGGACTTCATCGCCACCAAGGTGAAGGAAGAGGAGAAGATCCGCGCCCTGCGCGACGCGGGCTTCGACATGGACCTGGGCGGCGACGACATCACGTCCGTCCAGTACCAGAACGCCAACAACTCCGTCCGCGTGAACGACGAGTTCATGACGGCCGTCGAGAACGGCACCGGCTTCGGCCTGCGCGCCCGCATGACCGGCGAGGTCATCGAGGAGGTCGACGCGAAGGCGCTGTTCCGCAAGCTCGCCGAGGCCGCGTGGGCCTGTGCCGACCCGGGCATCCAGTACGACGGTGTCATCAACCGCTGGCACACCTGCCCAGAGTCCGGCCGCATCACCGCGTCCAACCCGTGCAGCGAGTACATGCACCTGGACAACACGTCCTGCAACCTCGCCTCGCTGAACCTGATGAAGTTCCTCGACGACGACGGCAAGGGCAACCAGTCCTTCGACGCCGCCCGCTTCGCCAAGGTCGTCGAGCTCGTCATCACCGCGATGGACATCTCCATCTGCTTCGCGGACTTCCCGACGCAGAAGATCGGTGAGAACACCCGCGCCTACCGCCAGCTCGGCATCGGCTACGCCAACCTCGGCGCCCTGCTGATGGCGACCGGCCACGCGTACGACTCGGACGGCGGGCGCACGCTCGCCGCCTCCATCACCTCGCTGATGACCGGCACCGCGTACAAGCGCTCCGCCGAGCTGGCCGCCATCGTCGGCCCCTACGACGGCTACGCCCGCAACGCCGACGCCCACAAGCGCGTCATGAAGCAGCATGCGGACGCCAACGGCGCCGCGCCGCGCACCGAGGACCTGGACAACGCGATCTGGGCCGCGGCCACCGAGGCCTGGCAGGACGTCCTGCGCCTCGGCGAGAAGAACGGCTTCCGCAACTCCCAGGCCTCCGTCCTCGCGCCGACCGGCACCATCGGTCTCGCGATGTCCTGCGACACCACCGGTGTCGAGCCGGACCTTGCCCTGGTCAAGTTCAAGAAGCTCGTCGGCGGCGGATCGATGCAGATCGTCAACGGCACCGTCCCGCAGGCCCTTCGCCGCCTGGGCTACCAGGAGGAGCAGATCGAGGCGATCGTCGCCCACATCGCCGAGCACGGCAACGTGATCGACGCCCCCGGCCTGAAGACGGAGCACTACGAGGTCTTCGACTGCGCCATGGGCGAGCGCTCCATCTCCCCGATGGGCCATGTCCGCATGATGGCCGCGATCCAGCCGTGGATCTCCGGCGCCATCTCCAAGACGGTCAACATGCCGGAGTCGGCGACCGTCGAGGAGGTCGAGGAGATCTACTTCGAGGCCTGGAAGCTCGGCGTCAAGGCCCTCGCGATCTACCGCGACAACTGCAAGGTCGGCCAGCCCCTCTCCGCCAAGAAGAAGGAGCAGGAGAAGGCCGAGGTCACGGAGAAGGCCGAGGAGGCCATCCGCGCGGCGGTCGAGAAGGTCATCGAGTACCGCCCGGTCCGCAAGCGCCTGCCCAAGGGCCGCCCGGGGATCACCACCTCCTTCACGGTCGGTGGCGCCGAAGGCTACATGACCGCCAACTCCTACCCGGACGACGGCCTGGGCGAGGTCTTCCTGAAGATGTCCAAGCAGGGCTCCACCCTCGCCGGCATGATGGACGCCTTCTCCATCGCCGTCTCGGTCGGCCTCCAGTACGGCGTCCCGCTGGAGACCTACGTCTCGAAGTTCACCAACATGCGCTTCGAGCCCGCCGGTATGACGGACGACCCGGACGTGCGGATGGCGCAGTCGATCGTCGACTACATCTTCCGCCGCCTGGCCCTGGACTTCCTGCCGTTCGAGACCCGTTCTGCCCTCGGCATCCACACCGCCGAGGAGCGCCAGCGCCACCTCGACACCGGCTCCTACGAGCCGCTCGAGGACGAGGTCGACACGGAGTCCCTGGCCCAGTCCGCCCCGCTGGCCTCCGTTCCCGCGCCCCAGAAGGCGCAGGCCGTGACCGTCCCGGCGCCGAAGACCGCGCACTCCAGCGCGGAGCTGGTCGAGATGCAGCTCGGTGTCTCCGCCGACGCCCCGCTCTGCTTCTCCTGCGGTACGAAGATGCAGCGCGCCGGCTCCTGCTACATCTGCGAGGGCTGCGGCTCCACCAGCGGCTGCAGCTGATCCGCGGCGTCGCGGTCCGGGCGGGGTGACCGCCCGGACCGCCACCCGGCAGCAGACGAAGGGGACCGGCCACCGGGCCGGTCCCCTTCGTCGTGCCCGCCGCGGCTTCGGGCGTCCTCTTCCCCCGGCCCCGGGCGTCGTCTTCGCGGGGTGCTCCGCCGGCGGGGGATGCGGCGGGCGGGGCGGTTCTCGGCGTCGGCGGCGCGGGCGAAGAGAAGGTTGGTGTGCAGGGCCGTCATGCCGATCATTGTGCGAGCGCGGCGGACAAGCGCCACGGACTTTCACGGGCCGCGAGGCCGGAACGGGGGAGCGACATGTGGAGTGGTGACCAGCTGGATCTCGGGGCCTACCTCGCCCGGATCGGATACGAGGGACCCGTCGGGGGCGACGGGGAACTCCTGCCGGACCTCGACACGTTGTACGCAGTGCACCGGGCCCACACCGGTGCCATAGCCTTCGAGAGCCTGGACGTACTGCTCGGCCGCCCCGTCGCGCTGGAAATCAAGGCCATCGAGGACAAGCTCGTGCACGGCCGCCGCGGCGGCTACTGCTACGAGCAGAACTCGCTGCTGGCCGCGACCCTGGAGCGGATCGGCTTCCACGTGTCCGGGCGTGGCGCCCGCAACCGCACCCGGGGCGACACGCTCCTCCCGGTGACGCATGCCGTCCTCGTCGTCACCGTCGAGGGCCAACCCTGGCTCTGCGACGCCGGTTTCGGCCACCAGGGACCGCTCGAACCCGTCCCACTGGTCCGCCCCGGAGCCGAAGTGGAGCAAGGGGAATGGACCTACGCCGTCCGCGAGGAGGAGGACGGCGTCCTCGCGCTGTCCCTGCTGCGCGGGGACACCTGGCGCGACCTCTACGCCTTCTCCCCGCAGCGCTATCACCCCGTGGACTACGTCCTGCTGAACCACTACAGCTCCACCCATCCCCGGTCCGCTTTCATCGGGCAGGTCATCGTGCAGAAGCCGGGCGACGCCGTCCGTACCGCCCTCGTCGGGCGCGAGCTCACCCGCCTGTACCCCGACGGGCGCAGCGAGCGCCGGTCCGTCGCCCGCGGCGAACTGGTCGACGTGCTCGACCGCGAGTTCGGTCTTCGCCTCTCCGAGCGGGATGCGGAGGAACTGGACCGGGTGAACCTCGCTGAGGACTGACCCCGGCCGCGCCGGGCCCGTACCATGACGCCGTGCTGGTCAAGTGGATTCGCTGCACGGTGACGGACCGACGCGGGTTCGAGCGCGGGCAGCGCAAATGGGCGGGGCTGCCGGGGGAGCCGGGCTTCCGGGGACAGGGCGGCGGTTGGAGCCGGGGGAGGCAGGGGGTCGCGCATGTCTTCGCGTTCTGGGAGAGCCGTTCCTTCTATGACTCGTTCATGGCCCGCTCGCACGACCGGCTGGCCGCGGCCCAGGCCGGTACGTACACCAACGCGCGGGTCAGCCTCTTCGACCACCGCTTCGACGTGAAGACCGGCTTCGAGCCGCGCTTCACCGATGCCGACGTGGTCCGCGTGGCCCACACCCGGGTACGGGAGGGCCGCGTGGACCACTTCGCGCTCATGCAGGAGAAGGTGTGGAATCCGGCCATGGCCGGGTCGCCCGGAATGGTCCGCGGCCTCTTCGGTGAGGCCCCCGGCCGGGAATTCCTGGTCCTGTCGATGTGGCACGCGGCTGCCGAGCACGGCAAGTACCGCCAGGAGCGGGTCGAGCGGCTCTCCCTGCGCGCGCAGACCGAGGCCGACGTCGAGGCGCTCACCGGGGACGTGGTCGACCTGGAAGCCTCCTGGACGGTATGACCGTACGAAGATCGGCCGGCGTGACCGGCGTGACCGGCGTGCCCGGGTGCCGGGCACGCCGAAGGCCGCATAGGGTCGAAGAATGGCACGACCACGGCGCATCGTCCTCGTCCGGCACGGGGAATCCGAGGGCAACGTCGACGACACCGTGTACGAGCGGGAGCCCGACCACGCCCTGCGGATGACCGAGCTGGGCCACCGGCAGGCCATCGAGGCCGGCGCACGGCTGCGCGAGCTCTTCGGCGACGAGCGCGTCAGCGCGTACGTGTCCCCGTACCGCCGGACCCTGCAGACCTTCCGGGACCTGCGGCTGGACCCGTCGCTGGTCCGGGTGCGCGAGGAGCCGCGGCTGCGCGAGCAGGACTGGGGAAACTGGCAGGACCGGGAGGACGTCCGCCTGCAGAAGTCCTACCGGGACACCTACGGACACTTCTTCTACCGCTTCGCGCAAGGCGAGTCCGGAGCGGACGTCTACGACCGCGTCGGCTCTTTCCTGGAAAGCCTCCACCGCAGCTTCGAAGCCGCCGACCACCCGCCGAACGTGCTACTGGTGACGCACGGGCTGACAATGAGGCTGTTCTGCATGCGCTGGTTCCACTGGTCGGTGGCCGAATTCGAATGCCTCTCCAACCCCGGGAACGGCGAGTACCGGGTGCTCATGCTGGGCCCCGGCGGCCGCTACCGCCTGGACCGCCCGTTTGAGCGGTGGACCACACCCGAGCCTTATGACCTGGACGGCTAAAGTGACGCGCAATGACCGCTGACTCCGCTTCCGAACGGCGCTTCGCACGCGCCATGGCCAGCCTCCGCGGGCTGGCCCTGGGAGACGCCCTCGGCTCCCAGTACTTCGTCCCCGTCAACTACCCCCTGCTCAAGCGCCGGGAACTGCCCGCGGGTACCGATACCTGGCAGTGGACCGACGACACCGAGATGGCCTGCTCGGTCCTCGCCGTACTCGCCGAACACGGCCGCATCGATCAGGACGCCCTGGCCAACTCCTTCGCCCACCACCACGACTTCGACCGCGGCTACGGTCCCGCGGTGAACCGGATGCTGCGCCTGGTCCGGGAGGGGGAGGACTGGCGGACCCTCGCCGCCGAACTGTTCAACGGGCAGGGCTCGTGGGGCAACGGCGCGGCCATGCGCATCGCGCCCCTGGGCGCCTGGTACGCCGACGACCCCGAGCAGGCGATCCACCAGGCGGAGATCTCCGCCTACACCACCCACCAGCACCGCGAGGCGGTGTGCGGGGCGATGGCCGTCGCCGCGGCGGCCGCGCTGGCGGCGGATCCGCTGGGCCCGCCGACCGCCACCGACCTGCTGGACAACGTCATCGCGCTGGTGCCTCGCAGCGCCGTGGGCGCGGGCCTGCGGCGGGCCCGGGACATGCTGGACTACGACGACGCGACCACGGTGGCGGCGGTCTTGGGCTGCGGGCGCCGCACCAGCGCGCACGACACCGTGCCGTTCGCCCTCTGGTCGGCGGCCCGCTCGCTGAACGACTACGAGCAGGCGTTCTGGACCACCGCGCAGGTGGGCGGGGACGTCGACACGACCTGCGCGATCGTCGGCGGGGTGCTGGGCGGGCGCGGGGAGGACGTGCTGCCGGCCGCGTGGCTGGCGCGCACCGAAGCCCTCCCCGCGTGGCTTCCCCAGACGTCGGCCCCGTAGCCACCCGGGCGGAGCCCTGCCTGCGCGGCGGCCCGGTGGGAAACGGGGTCGTTTCCTCCCGGGGCCGGCGGAGGGGCGGTGCCGGAGCAGCTGGCCGGAGCGTCCGCCGCGGTGCCCGCGCCCGCGCGCGGCAGCTTGCTCTTCGCCGGCTTCAACTCTGTCCAACTCGCCGTCCTCTTCGGCGGATACGACAAGGTCCTGCGCAGCACCGGGCTCACCTACTCCGAGTACGCCCGCCAGGGCTTCTGGCAGCTGCTCTGGGTGACCCTGCTCACCCTCGCCGTGATCGCGCTCGCCCTGCGCTGGGCCCCGCGCTCCGGCGCCGCCGACCGGCGGCTCGTCCGAGGCGTCCTCGGCACGCTGTGCGCGCTGACCCTGGTGGTGGTCGCCTCCGCGCTGCGCCGCATGGACCTGTACGTGGATGCGTACGGCTTGACCCGGCTGCGGGTGTCGGTGGCCGCGATGGAGCTCTGGCTCGGCCTGGTCATCGTGCTGATCATGGCCGCCGGGGTGTTCGGCGCCCGCTGGCTGCCGCGTGCCGTCGTCGGAAGCGCCGCGGCCGCCACCCTCGCGTTCGGGCTGATGTCCCCGGATGCCGTGGTCGCCGAGAAGAACACCGTCCGCTTCAGTGAGACCGGCAAGATCGACCTGGCCTACTTCCGGTTCCTGTCGGCGGACGCGGTGCCCGCCCTGGACCGGCTGCCCGAACCCCAGCGCTCCTGCGCCCTGCGCGGGATCAACGACGAGCTCGCGCGCGCCGGCCAGGTTCCGTGGTACGGGATGAGTCTCGACGGGTACCGGGCCCGGAAGATCCTCGACGATCGTCCGGTGACCGTCCCGTACCAGGTCTGCCACCGCCTCGGCGCGTTCGGGAGCCGCTCCGAGTAGGGGAGGCTCCCACGGTACGAGGGCCCGGCCCGGGATGAGATCCCGCGCCCGCGCCCTCGTGCCGTCGGCGGCCCGGTGCTTCACCAATGCGATGTGCCGTGTGCGAACCGGCTCCATGGGCAGGTCCGAGCGGGGCCGGATACGCCGGGGCCACCGCTGGTCAGGGATCCTTCGCAGCAGGGGACGGCGCGAGGTTGAAGGTCTACGGACGTACGGGTTCCGTTTTGTCTGCGGTGTCGGAGCGCCGCCATCGGGGCGCAGGACGGAAGTGTGCGGGAGCGAACGGGCTGGACCCGGGAACCGGGGAAGGCGCCGCTCGTCCGGCCCGTCCGCAGCCGGTGCCCGGGCCGATGCGCGGGCCGCCGTGCGGACTCCGGGCGGGCCGGGGTGTGCAGGCGGCTCGGGGCGGCGTAATCTTGCTGGCGCCATGGCCTACGAAGCACCCACTCACACCGTCGAACGCTCCCTCCGTGCAACCACCGGCGCCAAGGTCATCGCCGGGGTCGACGAAGTCGGACGAGGAGCCTGGGCCGGTCCGGTCACCGTGTGCGCGGCGATCACCGGACTGCGCCGGCCGCCCGAAGGACTCACCGATTCCAAGCTCCTCACGCACAAGCGGCGCGACGCCCTCCTCGAAGTCCTGGAGACGTGGGTCACCTCGTACGCCCTGGGGCACGCCTCCCCGGAGGAGATAGACGAACTCGGGATGACGGCCGCGTTGAGGCTGGCAGCAGAGCGCGCCCTCGAGGCGCTGCCCGTACGGCCCGATGCGGTGATCCTCGACGGCAAGCACGACTACCTCGGAGCCCCCTGGCAGGTCCGTACCGTGATCAAGGGCGACCAGTCCTGCGTCGCCGTCGCCGCGGCATCGGTGATCGCCAAGGTCAGGCGCGACCGGATGATGGCCGAACTCGGCGGCCAGGGCGGCGGGTTCGAGGCCTACGCCTTCGGCGCCAACGCCGGATACCCCTCGCCCGTCCACCGGGCCGCGCTGGAGGAGCTGGGACCCACCCCGCACCACCGGCTCTCGTGGTCGTACCTCGACGCACTGCCCCGGTGGCGCCACCTGAAGAAGGTGCGCCGCAGCGAGGAAGCGATGGAGCTGGAAAACGGAGGCCAACTCGGCTTCGATTTCTGATCGCACCCAAGTGCCCCCCGCCGGTACGTTTCGTACCGGTGTTTGATAGATATCAACTCATGCCTCTCATCCCCGAGGAGCCTCAGATTCACGAGAGTGCCCAGGGTCCCCGCGTCACGCCGGCCGCGAGCCGCACCGCGCAGACCCCCCGTCCCGTACCTGGTCCGCGTCCCGCCGCCGTCCCGCGGCCCGGACGTCCCGGTCCCGCCGCCCGGCCCGCGCCGCAGGCCGCACCCGCTGCCGGGGCCGTTCCCCCCGCCGCCACCGCACCGTCCGTCTCGACGGCGGTGCCGCAGATCCAGCTGATCCCGGCCTCCGCCGAGGGCGCGCTGGACGCGGCCGAAGAGGCCGTCGACCTGCTGCTCGACACCGGGCGGGCGCCCGGTGACATTCTGGTGCTCACCACGGGCGAGCTGCACCCGTGGGCCGCGCACGAACTGTCCTTCGGCGAGGCCGCATACTGGGCCCTGCACGACGCCGCGGACGACGTGTTCTACGCGGATGCGACGCACGTCAAGCGCGCCGCCGGCCGTCCCGTCGTGGTGTTCGCTGCCAACGGCGGACCCGAGGAGGCCGCCGCCGCCAACCTGCCGGTCGCGCTCGCGCGGGCCGGTGCGCTGCTGATCGTGTGCGGTGACCCGCAGCGGATCAAGTCCGTTCTGGGCGCGGGCGTCTGACGCCCCGTTCCCCGGTGCGGGCGAGGGGCGGGGCTGGCCGGAGCCGGCCCCGCTGAAGCCCGCGGCCCGAACCGCCGTACGCCCGCTCAGGGTGTACGGCCGCAAGGGCTGTCCGTACGCGGTTGCGCGGACGCGGCCGCGTGTGCCGGCATGCGGCTCCAGGCCGGGCCGCGGACAGGCAGGGCGCGTCAGCGTGCGGCAGTACGGCGCAGGGCCTCGGCCGCGCCGCCAGCGGTACTCAGGTTCAGCGCGGCGAACTCGGCCACGGCGTCGCCGAGCCGCTCGGGCCGCGAGTCCGAGCTGGGGCGCCGGCCGCCCCGGCCTTCACCGAGCACCTGCCAGCCGGTGCGGGTCAGCGTGATGTACGCGCCGCAGCGCAGCCCGTGCAGGGTGCAGGCGTCGCGCAGCCCCCACATCCACGCGCCGTCCTCCTCGGTCCACCGCTCGTCGCCCTCCCGGCAGTACATCAGCACGGCCGTGCGCACCGGCGTGCGCAGGCGCAGGTCGTGGGGGATGACCCGGCGCAGGGCGGCCAAAAGCGCGTTTCGGTACTCCCAGCCGTCGGCCGATGCGGACCGCTGGACGAACGAGGCGCTGGCCACGAGCCGTTCCTCGGGGTCGAGGACGGCGATCATCGCGGTCGACAGCTCGGGGGTGTGCCGGGAATGCAGTCCGCTGACAACCTCGCGGGGGTTGCGCAGCAGGGGGATGCCCGCAGCCGACCACTCCCCGGGTTCCAGCAGTCTTCCGTGCCGGCTGCCGCCGCGGGTCGCGTTCGCCAGTGACGATGTGGAAGGCGGGGCGAATCCGAAGGTCACGGTCCTCCCTTCGGGTACACGCCCGCGGACGGGCACAACTGGAGTGCGGGCGCGCCGCGGCACGGCCCAGTGTGTGCCGTCGAACGCGGGAACTCCCCAATTCTCGCGTGGTGCGCGAGCGCGCGGCAATGAGCAATTGACGCCGCCGACCGGAATTCGCCTGTATGCCGCTCATATCCTTGCCCCGCCGCGCCGACGGCGCCCCGTACGGCTACGGCTGAACCGCGAGCACCAGCGGAAACACTCCTTTCGCGCCTTTCTGACGGAGCAGCCGGGCAGCCACCGCGAGGGTCCAGCCGGTCTCCGCCCGGTCGTCGACGAGCAGCACGGGCCCTGCCGCCGCGGCCAGTTCCGCGGCCAGCTCCGGAGGCACGGTCAGGGCCCGGTGGAGTCCACGCACCCGCTGGGCGCTGTTGGAGGAGGGCAGGCCGAATTCCGGGACCTCGTCGGTGTAGGCCAGCGCTCCGAGCAGGGGGAGCCTGCCGACCTCCGCGATGCGCGCGGCCAGCGAGCCGATCAGCCGGGGGTGGCTGCGCGAAGGCAGGGACACCACTCCCACCGGCCGGGCAGCCGCGTCCGGGGCGCCCGATGCCCAGCCGCCCGGGCCCCGTGCCCAGTCGGTGAGAACCGCGACCACGGCCTGCGCCACGTCGTCCGGGACGGTCTGGTCAGGGGCCCCCGTGCTGAGCATCGGACGCAGTCGGTTGCCCCAGCCGATGTCGGAGAGCCGGCCGAGCGCCCGCCCCGGTGCGGCCTGTTCCCCGGCGGGGATGCGGCCCTTGAGGTCGACGCCGACGGCCGCGAGTCCGGTCGGCCACATCCGGCGAGGCTCCAACTCCACGCCGGGACGGCCGAGCTCGCCCCGGGCGGTGTCCAGGGCGGTGCCGGAGACGTCCGCGGTGAACCGGGCCCCGGCGCAGTTGTCGCAGCGGCCGCACGGCTCCGCCGCCTCGTCGTCCAACTGCCGGCGCAGGAACTCCATCCGGCACCCGGTGGTCGTGGCGTAGTCCCGCATGGCCTGCTGCTCGGCGGCCCGCTGGCGGGCCACCCAGGCATAGCGCTCGGCGTCGTACACCCACGGTTCGCCCGTCGCCGTCCAGCCGCCTTTGACGCGGTGCACCGCGCCGTCGACGTCGAGGACCTTGAGCATCGTCTCCAGCCGGGTGCGGCGCAGGTCCACCAGCGGTTCCAGAGCGGGCAGCGACAGCGGTCTGTCCGCCTGGGCCAGCACGTCCAGGGTGCGGCGCACCTGCTCTTCCGGCGGGAAGGCCACCGAGGCGAAGTACTGCCAGATGGCCTCGTCCTCGCGGCCCGGCAGCAGGAGCACCTCCGCGTGCTCCACACCGCGTCCGGCGCGGCCGACCTGCTGGTAGTACGCGATGGGCGAGGACGGCGAGCCCAGGTGCACGACGAACCCCAGGTCGGGCTTGTCGAAGCCCATGCCGAGGGCCGATGTCGCGACGAGGGCCTTGACCCGGTTGGCCTGGAGGTCGTCCTCGGCCTGCAGGCGGTCGGCGTTCTCCGTCTTGCCGGTGTACGAAGCCACCGTGTGCCCGCGGTGGCGCAGGTAGGCGGTGACTTCCTCGGCCGCGGCCACGGTCAGCGTGTAGATGATCCCGGATCCGGGCAGTTCGCCCATGTGGTCGGCGAGCCAGGCCAGCCGGTGCGCGGCGTCGGGCAGGTTGAGTACGGCCAGGCTCAGGCTCTCCCGGTCCAGCGGGCCGCGCAGCACGAGCGCGTCGCTCCCGGCCCCCGTACCCAGTTGCTCGGCGACGTCGGCGGTCACCCGGGCGTTGGCCGTGGCCGTCGTCGCCAGCACCGGGACGCCGGGCGGCAGGTCGGCCAGCATCGTGCGCAGCCGCCGGTAGTCGGGGCGGAAGTCGTGTCCCCAGTCGGAGATGCAGTGTGCCTCGTCCACCACGAGCAGTCCTGTCGCGGCAGCGAGCTTGGGCAGGACCTGGTCGCGGAAGTCGGGGTTGTTGAGCCGCTCGGGGCTGACGAGCAGGACGTCCACCTCACCCGCCGCCACCTCGGCCTGGATCCCCTCCCACTCCTCCGGGTTGGCGGAGTTGATGGTGCGGGCGTGGATGCCGGCGCGGGCCGCGGCCTCCACCTGATTGCGCATCAGGGCGAGCAGGGGCGAGACGATGACGGTGGGCCCGGCGCCGGCGGCCCGCAGCAGCGAGGTGGCGACGAAGTACACCGCGGATTTGCCCCAGCCGGTGCGTTGCACCACCAGGGCGCGCCGCTTGTGCGCCACCAGCGCCTCGATCGCGAGCCATTGGTCCTCGCGCAGGCGGGCGGTGCCCGTGGTGTCGCCCACGAGCCGGGCCAGTACGGAGTCGGCCGAGGACCTCAGGTCTGCGTTCATGCCCCCATGCAACCCGATGCCTCCGACATCGCGCCAACGGCGGCGCGAGCCTGTGGATGTTGAAAGCTCAATGGCTCAACGAAAGCTCAATGAGTTATCCACAGGGCTTTCGGGACCGGGCCCTGCGCGGGACCGTCGGGGCATGACGAACGAGCACGCATCGCCCACCCCGTCCGGCAGGCCCTCCATCAGCCCGTCCGGATCTCCAACCGACCCACAGATCACCCTGCGCACCCCCGCCGAGCTGGCCGACGCCCTGCCCTACCTGCTCGGGTTCCACCCCACCGACTCCCTCGTCATGGTCGCCGTGCACGGCGAGGGCGGGCGCTTCGGGGGCCGGCTCCGGCTCGGCATCCCCGCCGCGCCCGCGGAGTGGGAGGACACCGCCCGGCTCGTCGCCGAATGCCTGATCCAGGGCAGCGAGCGGCGCGCCGGCAAGCCCGACGGCATCGTCCTGTTCCTGTGCCAGGACCCGCGCGCCGGCGAGAGCGGCCAACGGGTGATGACCCGGCTGCGGTCCCTGGCCCAGCGGATCAGGCTGGCCTGCGGCGCGCTCGACGTGCCCGTCCTGGAGGCCCTGTGCATCTCCGGCGGCCGGTACTGGTCCTACTGCTGCCCCGACGAGCGCTGCTGCCCGGCCGAGGGCAGCGTCCTGGCGGCCCCCGGCACCTCGGTGGCAGCGGCCGCCGCCACCTTCGCGGGCCTGCGGATCCGCGGCTCCCTGCGGGAGATCGAGGGGCGCCTCGCACCGCTGAACGGCACGACCGCGCGGGAGATGGAGCACGCCCTCGACCAAGCCGCCGCCAGCCTCGTGCCGAGGATCCTCGACGGGGCGAGCCGGAAGGACATCGGCGCCGAGACCATCACGCTGGCCCGCACCCTCATGCAGCGGCTGACCCTCGCCCCGCCCGTCGAGGGCGGGCCCGGCGCCGACGACTGGGACGACGCTCTGCTCGGGCACGACGAGGCCGCGACCCTGATCCTCGGCCTCCAGGACCGCGAGACGCGGGACATCGCGGCCGAATGGATGGAGGACGAGGAGGCCGCCGCGGCGCTGCGCCTGTGGCGGGCCCTGGCCCGGCGCTGCGTCGGCGCCTACGGCGAGCACGCGGCCGCCCCGCTCACCCTCGCCGGCTGGGTCTCGTGGTCCACAGGGGACGAGCCGACCGCCCGCATCGCCCTGGGGCTCGCCCTGCAGGCCGACGCCGACTACCGCTTCGCCCAACTGCTCCACCAGGCCTGCAACGAGGGCATCGACCCGGAGGGGCTGCGGGCATGCCTGCGGGCCGAGCGGCGGCGCAGGGAACCCCGCCGCAAGCGCATGGCGGCCCTCAAGCGCCCGCCGGGCCGCAAGGACCGAGGAGGCCGCCGCGAGGGCCGCCGCACCACCGGGAGCGACCGATGAGCCGGGGCCTGTTCCGGGGGCGCACCAGGGCCCGTGAACGGCGGGAACGCGGACGGCGGGCCGCCGCAGGTGCCGCGGCTGCGAGGCGGGCGATCCGCCGTTGCTCCGGCCCGAGGCGGGCTGCGCCGCCGCCGGGGCCCGTGACCCGCGCGGGGGCAGGGGCGTTCCCCAGGAGGGTGACGGGGGCCCGGCCCCGCCGCCCGGCGGAACCGACCGGAGCGCAGCGCGCCCAGACAAGGCGGACCATGGCCCACTCTGTAATCCCAGCCCCCAGACCCGAGCTGCCGCCCGTGCACGGAGCCGTCATCTGCGTATCGGCGCCCTGCCTGGTCATTTCGCCCGAGCACGGTCAGCTCACCGGCCGCGGGATCGACGGGATCTACCGGTCCGGGCGGCGGCTCCTGTCCCGCTGCGTGCTCAGGGTCGCAGGCCGGGAGCCGGTCGCGGTCCAGGGGCGCAGCCTCGGCGCCGACCGGGCCTCGTTCACTGCGGCCGTCCGCACGGGCGGCGAAGCCGGCCCCGATCCCGACATCGGCGTCGAGCGGGTGCGGTACGCGGACGGCACCGAGCGGATCACCCTGCGCAGCTTCACCGCCCGCCCGGCACGCCTGCCCGTGGAGATCCTGCTCGGCACTGACCTCGCCGAGCTTGCCGCGGTGGCCGCCGGCCGGTCCGGGCCGGAACTGCCCGCGGGGGTGCATGCCGGCGGGCTGCGCTGGAGCACGGGCGAAGCGCAGGCCGTCACCGTGGCCGAACCTGGGCCGGACGACGTGCTCGCCTCCGCGGGGCTGCTGCGCTGGCAGCTCGATCTGGGGCCGGGGGAGTCCCGCACCATCGAGCTGCGGACCACGCACGCCCGTACCTCCCGGGCGCCGGCCGGGCAGGTGGCCAACCCGTTGTCCGACGCCCGGGCGGAGTGCGACGACCCGCGGGCCGAGGACTGGTTCCGGACCAGCGTAGAGGACCTCGGCGCGCTGCTCCTGCGGGACCACGAGCAGCCTGCCGACGCCTTCGCCGCCGCCGGCGTGCCGTGGCGGCTCGGGCTGGCACCCGCGGAGTCCCTGTGGGCCGCCAGGATGGCATTGCCGCTCGGGACCGGGCTCGCCGCAGCCACTCTGCGCACCCTGGCCCGGACCCAGGCGGGCGGCCGCGGCCCCGACGCAGGGAAGATCCCCGGTCCGCTGCGCAGCGCCGGCCCGCAGCTCCCGCCGGGGTGCACGGGCACCGAGGCCACGCTCGCCTTCCCGGCGGTACTGGCCGAGGCTCGGCGCTGGGGAATGCCCGAAGGGGACGTGGTCCGGCTGCTCCCGGCTGCCGAGCAGTGCCTGGACTGGCTCCGCGGCGCCCTGGGCGAGGACGGGTTCCTCGCCGACCCGGATCCCGGGCCGCGCCGCTGCGAGACCCAGGCCCACGCCCACCGGGCCGCACTGCTCGGCGCCGACCTGCTGGATGCGTGCGGGCGGCCCGGCGCGCAGGAGTGGCGCGACCGGGCGGAGGCACTGCGCGCCCGGTTCAGGGACCGGTTCTGGATCGACGGCCCCGACGGCGGGAGGCCGGCCGCCGCCCTGCACCCCGACGGGCGGCCGCTGCCCCGGCTCACCGGAGCCGCCGCCCACCTCCTCGACAGCGGCCTGCTCGGCGGCGGTCTGCCGGCTCCCGGCCTGCTGGACGGAGTCCGGACCGAACAGCTCGTCCGGCTCCTCGCGGCTCCGGCCATGGATTCCGGCTGGGGGCTGCGGAGCATGGCCTCCCGGGAGCCGGGGCACAACCCCTTCGGTCACCGTTCGGGCGCGGTGCGGGCGTACGAGAGTGCCATTGCGGTCGCGGGCCTGGCCCAGGCCGGCTTCGCGAAGGAGGCCGCCGCATTGCTGCGGGGCCTGCTGGACGCCGCCGAGAGCTTCGGGTTCCGGCTGCCGGAGATGTACGCCGCCGAGCAGCGCACCGCGGGCAGTGCGCCGCTCCCGCACCCTGCGGCCTGCCGTCCGGCCGCGGTGTCCGCGGCCGCCGGGGTCCATGTGCTGGCCGCGCTCGCCGGCATCCGCCCCGACGCCCCGGCGGGCACGGTCGCCCTCGTCCCGCTGGCCGGCGCCCCGCTCGGCGCGCTGCGGCTCTCCGGTCTGCGGGTGGCGGGCGAGCCGTTCGCCCTGCGGATCAGCCGGCTCGGTCTCGGCATGGTGGAGGAGGCCGCGGATGCGCTTCAACTGGGCGGGTAGGGTGCCCGTCGTCGTCTTCGGGATCACGAAAGCTCTGTTTATCGTCAGGAAGACGACTATGATCGCGGCATGTCTCCCTACGACCCGTCGGCCTATCCGCCGTTCGCCGTCACCGTCGACCTGGTCGTGCTCACCGTACGGCGCCACGCCCTCTGCGCGCTCGTCGTCCGGCGCGGTGAGCAGCCGTTCCAGGGGCGGTGGGCCCTGCCCGGCGGCTTCGTGCGCGGGGACGAGGACCTGGCGGCGGCCGCGGCCCGGGAGCTCTCCGAGGAAACGGGGCTGTGCGCACACGACCCCGCCGAGCCGGGCGCGGGCAACGGCGCCCACCTGGAGCAGCTCGCCACGTACGGGGACCCGAAGCGGGATCCGCGGATGCGCGTGGTCAGCGTGGCGCACCTCGTCCTCGCTCCGGACCTGCCTGCGCCCCGCGCCGGCGGAGATGCCAACAGCGCGCGCTGGGCCCCCGTCGACGAGCTCCTGGCGGCCGGGGAGGAAGCGCCGTCCGGACTCGCCTTCGACCACGCCCGGATCCTCGCCGACGGTGTGGAACGGGCCCGTTCGAAGATCGAGTACTCCTCCCTGGCCACTGCCTTCTGCCCGCCCGAGTTCACCGTCGGCGAGCTGCGCCGGGTCTACGAGGCGGTGTGGGGCGTGGCACTCGACCCCCGCAACTTCCACCGCAAGGTCACCGGGACCCCCGGGTTCCTCGTGCCGGCCGGGGGGACGACGACCCGTCAGGGCGGCCGGCCCGCCCAGCTGTTCCGGGCCGGCGGTGCCACCCTGCTCAATCCGCCGATGCTGCGGCCGGAAGCCTGAGTTCTGGCCGCGGGCTCCGCAAGCTCCGGCGCCGATACGGGGACCGACACGGGGGCATGCGCAGCTGAAATGCCGCGAAAATCGGACATGTCGCGTTATCTTGCATGGGGAATTGACCCTGCCGCAGAGCGGTCTCACCCCCCGCGAGGGAAGCGATGCTCCAGGCCATCGGACTCACCAGCACTCCCCGTCGAGACCTTCCACCCCTCGTGGACGACCTCACCTTCGAGGCCCCCCAGGGTGCCGTCACCGCCCTCCTCGGCGAGCCGGGTTCGGGCAAGACCACCGCCCTGCGGCTCATGCTGGAACTCGAACCGGGCCGCGGTGTGGCCTACTTCCGCGGGCGCCCGCTGCACCGGATCCCGCAGCCCGGCCGTGAGGTCGGCGTGCTGCTCGGCGACGTCCCCGGCAACCCCGCGCGGACGGTCCGAGGCCAGCTCCGCATGCTCTGCGCCGCGGCCGGGGTGCCCGCCTCACGGGCCGACGCCGTCCTGGAGGTCGTCGGCGTCGCGGGCCTGCGCGACCAGCGACTCGGCTCGCTCTCGCTCGGCATGGAGCGCCGGGTGGCCCTGGCCGCCGCCCTGCTGGCCGACCCGTGCACCCTGCTCCTCGACGAGCCCGCCGCGGGACTCTCGCCCCGCGACCGCGACTGGCTCCACGGCCTGCTGCGCGGCCATGCCGCCCTCGGCGGCGCGGTCCTGTTCACCACCGACGACGCGAAGGAGGCCGCACGCTGCGCGGACCGGGTCGTCAGCATCGCCGCCGGGCGGCTCGTCGCCGACCAGGACGCCGCGGCTTTCGCGCGCACCCGGCTGCGGCCCCGGGTTGCCGTGCGCACCCCGCACGCCGCCCGGCTGGCCGACGTACTGGGCCGGGAGGCCCGGGCCGCACAGCGCCCGGTGGAGATCGTCGAGGAGAGCGGCAACCACCTGTCCGTGTACGGGACGAACTGCGCCGAGGTCGGCGAGGCGGCCTTCCGCCACGGCGTCCTCGTCCACCAGCTCGCCGACGAAACCGGCGACGCCCGGACGGCCGTCACGCCGGAGGAAGCCCCGGTCCCGCAGGCGCGCGCCGCGTCCTCCGGCGCCGAAGCCTCCGCCGAAGCGGCCGGAACGGCTGCCCACTCCTGCTCACAGGCTTCGGGCCCGGCCCCGGCCGGGGTCGAGCGCCGGCGGCCCGCCGCCCGGCCGCCCGCCTCGCCCGTGCGCAGGGTGGGCGGCCCACTGCGGCCGCTGCGCTACGAACTGCTGCGCGTCTTCGGAACCGCCACGCCCGCTCTCACCGCCGCCCTCGTCGTCGCCGTCTCCGTCGTCACCGCCCTGGCGCTGGCGCGCTCCGGCGGGGCCTCGCAGAGCCGTGTGCTGGCCGCCTGGCCGGAGCTGTTGCCCCTGCCGCCCGCGGCGCTCGGAGCCGGCCTGCTCGGCGCCCTGGCCTTCGGAGAGGAATACCGCTACCCCGCGCTCGCCGCCCATCGCGGCACCGTCCCTCGCCGTATGGGCCTGCTCGCCGCCAAGCTCGCCGTCTGCGCCGCCCTCGCCCTGCTGCTCGGCGCGCTCGCCGCCGCCGCCGACGCCGCGGCCCTGCACCTCGTCTTCGGCAGCGGACCGCTGCGCAATCCCGACCGGTGGATCTCCCCGGTCGTGAGCTGGGCCGGCCTGCTCGTCGGCTGCGCCTGGGCCGGCGTGCTGGCCTCCGGCGTCTTCCGGTCGGCGACCGCGGGCCTGGCCGCGGTGCTCGCCGTACCGGTCGGGGTGGTGCCGCTCGTGCGGCAGGTGCTGGAGGGCCCGTCTGCGCATCCGGTGGCCGGGGCCGCGGCCCGGCTGCGCGGACTGGCCTGGGCGCAGTGGCCCCCGGAGGCGGACCGGCTGCTCCTCGGGATCCTGCGGGTGATGGCCCAACCCGTGGGCACCGCACTGCTGTTGTCGCTGATGGTCCTGTTGTGCGCCTATGGGTTCACAGGGCTGCGCAGTCGCGTCCGCTGGTGATCGATGCGGTCCCGTTCGCGGCCGCCGAGTGACCGGATGCGCTCGCATCGGGTGAACCGGACCGCAACTCCCCATGAAAAGCCCGGTTACTTACGATAAGTCGTCAATTGCGCAGGTGACGCCTATCACCCTTTCGTGTGCTTTTCACCAAAGACCTCAAGGCCCATGAAGGCACGGCCGACAAAGGATTCGTGAGTACCCTTGCGCACACCATGATGACCGCCGCCCGCCATGCCGATTCCGGCCTCGCCGGCCCGGGCGAACTGGACCGCTATCCCTACACGGAGTCCTCCGGGACGGACCGCGTCGGAACACCCCACTGGGACGGCGCCGACGTCGAGTTGAGCCGGGTCGGCCGCCGCGCGGCGGGCAGCCGCGGCCGCGGGCTGCACGGCCAACTCGTCCAGCAGCTCGGCCAGATGATCGTCTCCGGCGACCTCGGTGCGGACCGCCCGCTGGTCCCCGAGGAGATCGGCCAGCGCTTCGAGGTCTCCCGCACGGTGGTCCGCGAATCGCTGCGCGTGCTGGAGGCCAAGGGCCTCGTCAGTGCGCGCCCCAACGTCGGCACCCGGGTCCGCCCCGTCGCCGACTGGAACCTCCTCGACCCCGACATCATCGAGTGGCGCGCCTTCGGCCCCCAGCGCGAGGACCAGCGCCGCGAGCTCAACGAGCTCCGCTGGACCATCGAGCCCCTCGCCGCCCGCCTCGCTGCGGGCCACGGCCGCGCCGACGTCCAGCAGCGCCTCGCCGACATGGTCGAGATCATGGGGCACGCCCTCGCGCAGGGTGACGCGATCACCTTCGCGCGCGCCGACAACGAGTTCCACGCCCTCCTCATCCAGGTCGCGGGCAACCGCATGCTGGAGCACCTCTCCGGCATCGTCTCCGCCGCGCTCCAGGTCTCCGGCAGCCCCACGACCACCTGCGACCGCCCCAGCGAGACCTGCGTCGCACACCACGCGCGGATCGTCGAGGCCCTCGCCGCGGGGGACGCGGCCGGCGCGGAGAGCGCGATGCGCCAGCTGCTGACGGTGCACCCCGAGGTCGAGCGCGTGGTACCCGCCCCGCGCGAGCACTGACGGAGCCGCCCGGACGGAAGGCACGGAGGTACTCGCACATGTCGCATGTCGCCGGACCCGGCCGGGTCCGGCGACACCGGCGTACGCGGTCCTGCCCCCCCCCGGACTTCAGCGCCTCCGGACTTCAGCGCCTCCGGACTCCTGCGGCGCGCGGCTGTCGCCCACCCGGTCCTTTCCGGCCGTTTTGTGACCGTTTTGCGACCCTGTGCCGGCTGCTCGCAGTTCCCGTCTGACCTGCGGCTACGTCCCTCCACGCGGCTCATTCGGCCCCGGGTTGTGACTTGGGCCACGAAGATTGGGGCGTAACGCTCTGCGAAGTCAAGCGATGACCTAGAGAGGTGATGGCCGACGGAGGGAAGACAGCAGCCCTTGCGGGTGCTGTGCAGCTCCCCGGCCCCTGCCCGCGCCCCCGGCCCATCCCCAGTCGGTGGTCGTCGGCTCCGGTCCAGCACCACCCGGCCGGGGTCGGAAGCCGTTCCCATCGTTCCGAGAGGTTGTTCGTGTCGGCCAGCACATCCCGTACGCTCCCGCCGGAAATCGCCGATTCCGAGTCTGTGATGGCGCTCATCGAGCGGGGCAAGGCCGAGGGGCAGATCGCCGGCGATGACGTGCGTCGGGCCTTCGAGGCTGACCAGATTCCTGCGACCCAGTGGAAGAATGTTCTGCGCAGCCTCAACCAGATCCTCGAGGAAGAGGGTGTGACGCTGATGGTCAGTGCCGCGGAGTCGCCCAAGCGCACCACCCGCAAGAGCGTCGCAGCGAAGACCCCGGCCAAGCGGACGGCCACGAAGACCGCCGCGGCGAAGACGACGGCTGCGCGGACCGCCGCCGCGGCACCGGCGGCCGAAACGGCGGACCCGGAGCCGGCGGACGCGCTGGCGCAGGAGCCCGCAGCCGAGCCCGCCGCGAAGAAGACGGCGGCCAAGAAGGCGGTGGCGAAGAAGACGGCGGCCAAGAAGGCCGCTCCCGCCGCCAAGAAGACGGCGGCGAAGAAGGCGGCGGCGAAGAAGGACACCGACGAGATCGCCGAGGAAGACCTCCTCGAACAGGGTCCCGGCGAGGTCAAGGGAGAGGTCGAAGAGGAGGAGGACGGCGGCGAGAACAAGGGCTTCGTCATCTCCGACGACGAGGACGACGCCCCGGCCCAGCAGGTCGCCGTGGCCGGCGCCACCGCCGACCCGGTCAAGGACTACCTCAAGCAGATCGGCAAGGTCCCGCTCCTCAACGCCGAGCAGGAGGTCGAACTCGCCAAGCGGATCGAGGCCGGCCTGTTCGCCGAGGACAAGCTGGCCGGCTCGGACAAGCTGGCACCCAAGCTCAAGCGCGAGCTGGAGATCATCGCCGAGGACGGCCGCCGGGCCAAGAACCACCTGCTGGAGGCCAACCTCCGCCTCGTGGTGTCCCTCGCCAAGCGCTACACCGGCCGCGGCATGCTCTTCCTGGACCTGATCCAGGAGGGCAACCTGGGCCTGATCCGTGCGGTGGAGAAGTTCGACTACACCAAGGGCTACAAGTTCTCCACCTACGCGACCTGGTGGATCCGGCAGGCGATCACCCGCGCCATGGCCGACCAGGCCCGCACCATCCGCATCCCCGTCCACATGGTCGAGGTGATCAACAAGCTCGCCCGCGTGCAGCGGCAGATGCTCCAGGACCTGGGCCGCGAGCCCACCCCGGAGGAGCTGGCCAAGGAACTCGACATGACCCCCGAGAAGGTCATCGAGGTCCAGAAGTACGGCCGCGAGCCGATCTCCCTGCACACCCCGCTCGGCGAGGACGGCGACAGCGAGTTCGGCGACCTCATCGAGGACTCCGAGGCGGTCGTCCCGGCCGACGCGGTCAGCTTCACACTCCTGCAGGAGCAGCTGCACTCGGTGCTCGACACCCTCAGCGAGCGCGAGGCCGGCGTCGTCTCCATGCGCTTCGGCCTCACCGACGGCCAGCCCAAGACCCTCGACGAGATCGGCAAGGTCTACGGCGTCACGCGCGAGCGCATCCGCCAGATCGAGTCGAAGACGATGTCGAAGCTGCGCCACCCGTCCCGCTCCCAGGTACTGCGCGACTACCTGGACTGACGGACCTTACGTCCGCCTGCCCGGCCCGGCCCGGCCCGGCCCTGCCCGGCCCTGCCCGGCCCGGGCAGGCGGGGCCGCGCGCGGGTGCGCACGGCCACCGGGCATCCCACTCTGGGTGGAGTCGTCCACACTCAGAGTCAGGAGGCCCGATGCGTCGAACCTTTTCCCGTGCTCTGGCGGGTGCGCTGGCCCTGGCGGCGGGGGCGGCCGCGGCGCCGCTGGCCCGCGCCCCCCAGGCAGCCGCGGACGGTGTGGTGATCGGCGGCAGACCGGTGAAGGTGGCCGACAGTCCCTGGGTGGTGGCCCTGGCCAGCCGTGACCGGTTCGGAGGTATCCGGGCCGGTCAGTTCTGCGGCGGCGTTCTCGTGAGCCCGACCCGGGTGGCCACCGCGGCCCACTGTCTGAGCCGCGAGGTGCTGGGCAGTACGGTCGACGGCGTCCCCGACCTCCGGGTGATCACCGGACGTACGGAGCTGAGGGCGGCCGAGGGCAGGGAGATCGCGGTGCGCGCCGTCCGGGTGAACCCTGACTACGACCCGCACAGCAACGCCGGGGACCTGGCCGTACTGGAACTCCACGAAGCCGTACCCGCACGCTCCGTGCTCCCACCGGCCGGGGAGGGGCATCCCGGCTACGCCGAGGGCAGTGAGGCCGTCGTCTACGGGTGGGGCGACACGAGCGGATTCGGCGACTACGCGTACGGGCTGCGGTCCGCGCGAGTGACGGTGCTGGCGGACGAGGAGTGCCTGCGCGCCTACCCCGGGGACGCGGACGGCCAGTACCGGCCGCAATCCATGATCTGCGCGGGCCACCGCAGCGGAGGCAGGGACGCCTGCCAGGGCGACAGCGGCGGTCCGCTCGTCGCGCAGGGGCGGCTCATCGGCGTGGTGTCCTGGGGGCGAGGCTGTGGCCGGGCGGACAGCCCGGGCGTCTACACGCGTATCGCAGCGTTCGCCGACTTCGTGAGGGGCCCGGAGGCGGCCCGGCGGCGTGCGGTCGACCAAGACGGCGCATGGGGGAGCGCAAGGCGCCACGCACCGGCTGCAAGCGCTCTTACGGGGCATCCGGCGGGGACGCCGGGGGCGGCCCGCCGTGCCGCTGTGGCCGCAGAGGCCCCGGCGGGAGCGCCCGTGACTCTCCCGGCAGCTGTTTTCGGTCACGCGCGCCACAGGCGCCGCCGGGCGTCCGGCGGCGCACCGGAAGGGCCGCAGACGTGAGGATGGGTGGCACTTCTGGATCTCAGAAGTGCCACCCATCGACCGGCGTGGCCGGCCCTGGCTCGTCGGATGTGAGGTACAGGCTGGTCAGCGGTCCTCGGTGTCGGCGTGCGCCGCCGGGGCGGACGTCAGCCGCTCGGTCTCATCCTGTATTTCCGCGGCGATCTTCTTGAGTTCCGGCTCGAACTTACGTCCGTGGTGGGCGCAGAAGAGCAGTTCACCACCGCTCAGCAGGACGACGCGCAGATATGCCTGGGCGCCGCAACGGTCGCATCGGTCAGCGGCCGTCAGCGGGGTCGCGGGTGTCAGAACAGTAGTCACGTCGCCTCTTCTCTCAGCTCGACGAGCTGTCGTACCAGGGTCAACATCCAACCAGGCCGAAAACGTTCCCGCTCGCGGCTTTTCCTCGAAACTTCCTTCCGAAGCTGGCCGGCTGCTGCCGGTTGGCGGCGAAGGAGCCGTATTGCGTTGCTTTACGGTTTCGCGTTGTCAGTCGTTCGCTTGTCGCAGTTCGTCTGTCGCAGTTCGTCCTCCCCGGCGCGAGTGCCGGTTGTTCATGAGGACGTGCCCGAACCCTAAATGGTTCATGCCTGGATGTGAACGTGATGTTTGCTTCACCCCCTTGGGGGATCGAACACCCGTGCGGATCTGCACTACGCTGATCCTTGGCGAGGGTGGCGTTGCATCGGCTCTACCAGGCCTCGGTACCCTTCGACGGGCAACCGAGCCACCCTGCGCCCCGACGGGGCCAGAAGAGAAATTCAGCGAGGAGCGAACTGCGTGACCGCCGACACGTCCGTGCCTTCCAGCGCGCTGCTGTCCGGAGCAGACCGGGACGGCTCCAACTACACCGCGCGGCACCTGCTCGTCCTCGAAGGCCTCGAAGCCGTCCGCAAGCGCCCCGGCATGTACATCGGGTCCACCGACAGCCGCGGTCTCATGCACTGCCTGTGGGAGATCATCGACAACGCCGTCGACGAAGCCCTGGGCGGCTACTGCGACCACATCGAGGTGATCCTCCACGACGACGCCTCCGTCGAGGTCCGTGACAACGGCCGCGGCATCCCCGTCGACGTCGAGCCCAAGACCGGGCTGTCCGGCGTCGAGGTCGTCATGACCAAGCTGCACGCCGGCGGCAAGTTCGGCGGCGGCTCGTACGCGGCCTCCGGCGGTCTGCACGGCGTCGGCGCCTCCGTGGTCAACGCGCTCTCCTCCCGTCTCGACGTCGAGGTCGACCGCGGCAGCTCCACGCACGCGATCAGCTTCCGCCGCGGCGTTCCCGGGGTCTTCGCCGCGCAGGGGCCGGACAGTCCGTTCGACCCGGCCAACGGCCTGCGCAAGATCAAGCGCATCGCCAAGGGCAAGACCGGCACCCGGGTCCGCTACTGGGCCGACCGGCAGATCTTCCTGAAGGACGCCCGGCTCTCCCTGGACACGCTCCACCAGCGCGCCCGCCAGACCGCCTTCCTCGTACCCGGCCTGACCATCGTCGTCCGCGACGAGCGCGGCATCGACGGCGCCGGCAAGACCGAGGAGGTCTTCCGCTTCGACGGCGGCATCAGCGAGTTCTGCGACTACCTCGCCCAGGACAAGGCCGTCTGCGACGTGCTCCGCCTGACCGGCCAGGGCACCTTCAAGGAGACCGTCCCCGTCCTCGACGAGCGCGGCCACATGACCCCCACCGAGGTCACCCGCGAGCTGGGCGTGGACATCGCTCTGCGCTGGGGCACCGGCTACGAGACCAGCGTCAAGTCCTTCGTCAACATCATCGCCACCCCCAAGGGCGGCACGCACGTCACCGGCTTCGAGCGCTCGGTCACCAAGACCGTGAACGAGGTGCTGCGGTCGGCGAAGCTGCTGCGCGTCGCCGAGGACGACGTCGTCAAGGACGACGCCATGGAGGGCCTGACCGCGGTGGTCACCGTCCGGCTGGCCGAGCCGCAGTTCGAGGGCCAGACCAAGGAGGTGCTCGGCACCTCGGCGGCCACCAGGATCGTCGCCGCCGTCGTCGCCAAGGAGCTCAAGGCCTTCCTGACCTCCACCAAGCGCGACGACAAGCAGCAGGCGCGCGCCGTGATGGAGAAGATCGTCGCGGCGGCCCGGACCCGTATCGCGGCCCGCCAGCACAAGGAGGCACAGCGGCGGAAGACGGCGCTGGAGACGTCCTCTCTGCCCGCCAAGCTGGCCGACTGCCGCAGCGACGACGTCGAGCGCAGCGAGCTTTTCATCGTCGAGGGCGACTCCGCCCTCGGCACTGCGAAGCTGGCTCGCAATTCCGAATTCCAGGCGCTGCTGCCGATCCGCGGCAAGATTCTGAACGTCCAGAAGTCTTCGGTCTCGGACATGCTGAAGAACGCGGAGTGCGGCGCGATCATCCAGGTCATAGGGGCCGGCTCGGGCCGGACCTTCGACATCGACGCCGCGCGGTACGGGAAGATCGTCCTGCTCGTCGACGCCGATGTGGACGGCGCGCACATCCGCTGCCTGCTGCTGACGCTCTTCCAGCGGTACATGCGGCCGATGGTCGAGGCGGGCCGGGTCTTCGCGGCCGTTCCGCCGCTGCACCGGATCGAACTCGTCCAGCCCAAGAAGGGCCAGGACAAGTACGTCTACACGTATTCCGACAACGAACTGCGCCAGACGCTGCTCGAATTCCAGCGGAAGAACATCCGCTACAAGGAATCGATCCAGCGCTACAAGGGTCTGGGCGAGATGGACGCCGACCAGCTGGCCGAGACCACCATGGACCCCCGCCACCGCACCCTGCGCCGCATCAACATCGGTGATCTGGAGGCGGCCGAGCAGGTCTTCGACCTGCTGATGGGCAACGAGGTCGCCCCGCGCAAGGAGTTCATCACCAGCTCCGCCGCGACCCTGGACCGCTCGCGCATCGACGCCTGACCGCTCTGCGTCCTGCTGTTCTGCGTCCGGCTGTCAGGGGCGGCGGTCGGCACCGAACCGGGTGCCGGCCGCCCGCCCCGTCCGGCTTCCGCAGCCCCGGAATTCCCGGTTCGTCACCTGTTGGAGTGAAGAGCACCGGTACACCAGTCCGGAAACCGCCCATTCCGCTCATCCTTGTGCCACGCCGCCAATGCGGCAGCGGACAAGGAGAGTTCGGTGGACAAGCACAAAGGTCCCGACGCCGGAACGATCCGGCTCGACGACCCCTGGTACGACGCGCTCGCCGTCGGCTGGGGCGAGGGCGAAGGCGGATACGACGGCACACCGCCGCGGCGGCCCGCCGGCGAGGGCGGGCCCGCGCCCGAGGCGTCCGACAGCGTCTACCTGGAAGTGCAGCGCAGTGCTGCCTTCCAGGAGGTCCGCAGCCGCTACCGGGGCTTCGTCGTCCCCGCGACCGCCGGATTCCTCCTCTGGTACGTCGCCTACGTGGTCGCGGCGACGGCAGCGCCCGGCCTCATGGCCCGGCCCGTCGTCGGCGCGGTCAACGTGGCCCTGCTGGCCGGTCTCGGGCAGTTCCTCAGCACCTTCCTGCTGACCTGGGCGTACGCCCGGCACGCGCGCCGGCGTAGGGACCGGGCCGCGCTGGACCTGCGCTGGACGGTCTTCGAACAGAACCGCGGCCAGGCGCGCGCCCGCAACGGCAGCCGGGAGGGCGGCCGGTGACCACCGAGCACCAGACCCTCGCGCTGATGCTGTTCAGCCTCTTCATCGCGGTCACCCTGGGCATCACCACATGGGTCAGCCGCAACCGGCGAGGCTCGGCCGAGGAGTTCTACGCGGGCGGGCGGTTGTTCTCCCCGATGGAGAACGGTTTCGCCATCGCCGGCGACTACATGTCCGCCGCGTCCTTCCTCGGCATCTCCGGCCTCATCGCACTGTTCGGCTACGACGGCCTGCTGTACTCCGTGGGCTTCCTCGTCGCCTGGCTCGTCGTCCTGTTCCTCGTCGCCGAACTGGTCCGCAACTGCGGGCGCTTCACCCTCGCCGACGTCGTCGCCGCGCGCATGCGCGAGCGGCCCGTCCGGATCGCCGCCGGCACTTCCTCGGTCACCGTCTCGGTGCTCTACCTCGTCGCGCAGATGGTCGGTGCGGGCAGCCTCGTGGGGCTGCTGCTCGGGGACTCGGGCACCACCACCCGGACGGTCACCGTCATCGCGGTCGGGGCGCTCATGGTGGTCTACGTCTCCTTCGGCGGGATGCGGGCCACCACCTGGATCCAGATCGTGAAGGCCGTGCTGCTGATGGGCGGGGCCGTCACCCTCACCGCGCTGGTCCTGATCCGCTTCCACGGGAACGTCGACCTGCTGCTGACGAGTGCCGCCGAACGCAGCGGGCACGGGCTGCGCTTCCTCGGCCCCGGGCTCAAGTACGGCGGCGACTGGACCGCCCGCTTCGACTTCATGAGCCTCGGCCTGGCACTGGTCCTCGGCACGGCCGGGCTCCCGCACATCCTGTCGCGCTTCTACACGGTGCCGACCGCGCGGGCGGCCCGCCGCTCGGTGGTGTGGGCGATCGCCCTGATCGGCGGCTTCTACCTGATGACCATCGTGCTCGGCTTCGGGGCGGCCGCGCTGGTGGGACCGGACGAGGTGCGGGCCTCCAACGCCTCCGGGAACACGGCGGTGCCGCTGCTCGCGGCGTACCTGGGCGGCGGGGCCGACTCGACCGGGGGCGCGGTGCTGTTCGCGCTCGTGGCGGCGATCGCCTTCGCGACCATTCTGGCCGTCGTCGCCGGGATCACGCTCGCCTCCTCGGCCTCGGTCGCCCACGACCTGTACGCCTCGCTCAAGCGCCGCCACGCGCGACAGCGCAGCGAGGTCGCTGTGGCCAAGGCCGCGGCCGTCGGGATCGGGGCCGTGGCGATCGCCCTCGGACTGCTAGCCCAGGACCTGAACGTGGCGTTCCTGGTCGGGCTCGCCTTCGCGGTGGCGGCCTCGGCGAACCTGCCCGTGCTGCTGTACTCGCTGTTCTGGCGCGGCTTCACCACGCGCGGCGCCGTCTGGTCGGTGTACGGGGGACTGGTCCCGGCAGTGCTGCTGGTGATCCTCTCGCCGGTGGTGTCCGGTAGCCCGGACTCCCTCTTCCCCGGGGTGGACTTCCAGCTCTTCCCGCTGCAGAACCCGGGCCTGGTCTCGATTCCGCTGGGCTTCCTCGCCGGCTGGGCGGGCACGGTCACCTCCGCCGAGGAGGCCGACGCGGCCCGGCACGCGGAGACGGAGGTCCGCGCCCTGACCGGAGCCGGGGCCGTGTGAGCACCTCGGGGGGAGGGCGGTGG
>NZ_JACBGN010000569.1 GCF_013401435.1 Streptomyces sp. BR123 | reverse complement strand
ACGTAGGTGTAGGTGGTGGGGGTGCTGGCCCCGGCGGGGGTGGTGACGATCACGGGGACGCTGCCGGCCGCGTGCGGAGGAGCCACGACGGTGATCACCCAACCGAAGGGGTCCTGTGCGGTGATGGTTGCCGGCGTGCCGTCGAAGGTGACGGAGGTGGCTCCGCCGAGGTTGAATCCGACGAGCAGGACGGTGTTGCCGCCGGTGGTGGGGCCGAAGCTGGGCACGGCCGCGATGAGCGTCGGCTGCGCCAGTACGGAAGGCAGGCCGGGAAGAAGGTTCACGGACATGGTGGTTCTCCTGAGTGGGAGTGGGTGAGGGGACGTCCTGCCGACATCCGTGCTCAGGCGGAGTGGGTCGGCTCAGGCCCTGGAAGCGGCGTTACGAAGGCCGAGGCGGGACTCCAGCCCCCGATCGCTGGGGCTGAGTGAAGTGGAGTCGTGGACCACTGCGTGGCCTGCCGTACGCGCTGCTCGGGCTGGGCAACCTCAGCGCGACCGTACGGGGTCTCTGGACAGGCATGCGGATGTCGGTGGTGTCGCAACTACCGGACTGGATGGGCTGCCTGCCGGTGTTCTCCTCCAGAGTCAGGCGCCGGATGCGAGGGCACAAGACTCTGCCTGCAGATACCACCCAAACGGATGAGTGCGTCGATTTGCTTAGGCGCTCTGGGTGCGCTAAGCGCCGTCATCGCGTCGGCCGGACGCCCCCGGCCGCTGTCGCCGGCCGGGCAGCCGGCGGAGGTGCGGACCGGGCGGGGCGAACTCGCCGTCGTCGAACGTGCCCTTGAGCGGTGAGCGAGCAGCTCGCCGACGAACACGCCTCGGCCGCGGCGCCATCCGCGTGCCCTACGGCGGCGGGATCGGCGGCGTGGAGCACCACAGCGACTCCTCCGCCGGGGCCGGTGGGCGGTGGTGCCGATCCCGCACCGCGAACCAGGCGTGGAGGAGACCACGCTTCCGCCGGACACCACCAGCACCTTCTCGCTGACGTGCGGCGGGCCGCCGGACCGGTCACGCGTGGGGGATCTCTTTCTCGCCATATCGTGGACATCCTGTGCCGCCCCCCTCCCGACCGTGGTTAGGATTACGGCATGGTCACGGCCCGGACGTCATGCGGTGCGCCGCGGATCCGGCGGTACCGGATTGCCTCGGCACCTGTCTGGATGGTCCTGCTGTTTCTCGGATTCCTGTGCGCGCACGGCAGCAGTGACACGATGTCCGTGGACCATTCCTCAGCCTTTCCCTCGGTGAACGCGGCCCCTTATCGGATCGCTCACAAAACGAGCGGAACTTCCGCCGCTCCCGCGGTCCGCGCCCCGCAGCAGGAATGCGCGCACGGCGCGCGGAACTCGCCGCACCCCGGCGAGCACTGCCTTCCGGGGCAGCCGGACCAGGCGGCCGTGTCGGCGCCCGCGCTGCGGGCCGACACACCCGGCGCGACCCCGTGCGCGGACGGCGGCCGGCCGCCCGCGCCCGGCGGAGCCGCGCAGACGGACGGCACGGCGGCCGGTCCTCCGTTCGGAGTGCTGCGCATCTAGACGGCCGGATCCCTGACGATCGACCGGCCCGGTGATGCTGCGGCCGGTCTTCGTGGGCGCATCCGGCGTCCCCTTCCGGGGGTTCCGCACAGGTGCGCACCCCGCCCTGCCCGAAGGCGTCCGCGCGGATGGCCCCACGCACCCGCGCGACCCCGGTCGCGCCCCCGCAGCCGGCCGGCTCCCCGGAGGAACCGTGTCGCTCCACCCCCGTACTC
>NZ_JACBGN010000568.1 GCF_013401435.1 Streptomyces sp. BR123 | reverse complement strand
GCGAGGTGGACCGCCTGGTCCGCAACCGCCTCGACGAGATCCCGCACGAGCTGGCCAACCCGCAGCGGCGCGCCGCCAAGGAGCTCTACCGCCGGCTCTTCCCCGCCGACCTGCGGATGTCCCGCCCTCGCCCCGGGGAACCGCCATGTCCCTCTCCCGCCGCAGTCTGCTCGCCGCCGCCGGCATCACCCTCGCCGGGAGCCTCGGCGCGCTCCACGCCGCCGACCCGCGTGCCGCCGCCCGGGCCCGGGCCGGGTACGGTCCCCTCCTGCCCGACCCGGACGGGCTGCTCGACCTGCCCGCCGGGTTCACGTACCGCGTCCTGTCCCGGGCCGGGGACCCGCTGCGCTCCGGCGAGGGCACCGTACCCGCCAACTGCGACGGCATGGCCGCCTTCGCGGCCGGCTCCGACGGCGGGGTGCGGCTCGTCCGCAACCACGAGAACCGGCCCACGGCCACCGTCCGCGTCCCGGCCGTGGACGGCCTGACCTACGACCCCGCCGCCCTCGGCGGCTGCACCCTCCTCGGCCTCGACCCGGCCGGCCGGGTCACCACCGAGCGCGTCGCCCTCGCCGGCACCGCCGTCAACTGCGCGGGCGGCCGCACCCCCTGGAACACCTGGCTGAGCTGCGAGGAGACCGAGGACCGGGCCGGCACCTCCGGCTACGCCCGGGACCACGGCTACGTGTTCGAGGTCGACCCTGCCGACCCGCACCGCTCCGGCGCCGTCCCCCTGACCGCCCTCGGGCGCTTCGCGCACGAGGCCGTGGCCGTGGACCCGTACCGCGGCACCGTGTACGAGACCGAGGACGCCTTCGTCGAGCCGTTCGGGCTCTTCTTCCGCTTCCTGCCCGCGCGGCCGCTCGGCGGCCCCGGCTCCCTGCGGGCCGGGGGGCAGCTCCAGGCGCTGCGCGTGCCGGGGGTGCCGGACCTGTCCGTGGTCACCGAGCCGGGCGCCGAGTTCCCGGCCGAATGGGTGCCCGTACCCGACCCGTCGGCGGCCGGCACCCCGATCCGCTTGCAGGACTTCGGGCCGGGCGGCATCACCCACGCCCAGAAGCTGGAGGGCTGCTACTGGGGCGGCAACGGCGGCGTCCATTTCGTCTCCAGCTACGCCCGCAGCGCCGAGGGGGCCGCGGCCGACCACCACGGGCAGGTGTGGTTCCACGACCCGGCGCGGCGCACGGTCCGGCTGGACGTGGTCTTCGGGCCGGCTGCCGACGTCCGGCTGCCGGGCGACTCCCCCGACAACATCTGCCTGGCCCCGGACGGCGGCCTGATGGTGTGCGAGGACGGCGGCGGAGCCCAGTACGTCTTCGGGGTCACTCCGGGCGGCGAGGTCTACCCGGTGGCCCGCAACGCCGACGACATCGGCCGCCCCGGAGCCCCGGAGTTCGGCGAGTTCGCCGGGGTGACCTTCTCCCCGGACGGCCGCACCATGTACGTCAACGCGTACGCCCCCGGCACCACCTTCGCCGTGACCGGCCCCTGGCACTGATCCGATCCGGCGCGCCGGACGGGGGATCGGCCTGCCCACGCCCGCGCCATGAACATCCACCAATCAGATCGTCATATATTTTGCCTGCGTGACCCTTTCTGTGCGCAATGCGGTGGCCACGGCTGCCCTCGGTGCCGCGCTCTGCACCGCCCTCGCCGGATGCGGAGGCGGCAGCACGCCCGCCTCCGGCCAGGGCGGGCAGGCCCGTCCGGGCACCCCCGCCGCCCCCGCGCCGGCGGCGTCCTCTCCCCACGCCTCCC
>NZ_JACBGN010000567.1 GCF_013401435.1 Streptomyces sp. BR123 | reverse complement strand
GTTTCCGGGAGGCGGGTACGGGTCTGGCCCGTGCCGCCGACGTCGCCGTGGCCGCCGCCGTACTGGTCGTCGTTGCTCATTGCGTGTCCGCCCCCTCCGCGTCGTTCGACGGTAGCGCTGGTCCCGCGTGGTTGCGGTGTGGTGGATCGTTCTCGGGTACGGGTTCCTGCGGGTGGACCCCGGCTATACGGCCATTCCGTAGACGATCGTGAACAGCGTTCCGAGGGAGCCGATGATGAAGACTCCGGTGAGTCCGGCGACGATCAGGCCCTTGCCCTGTTCGGCGCTGAACGTGTCGCGGAGGGCGGTGGCGCCGATCCGCTGCTTGGCCGCGCCCCAGATCGCGATGCCGAGGCAGAGCAGGATCGCGACGGCCATGATCACTTCGATCATGACCTTCGCTTCATTGCCGAGGCTGCCGAACGGCCCCCAGTTCGGGGCGATTCCGCCGATGATGGTGGTGATGTCGCCCTTTTCGGCTGCCAGGATCATGTAACTCACCGCCCTTGTATGGGTAGTTCCGGTAGCCCGTGCCCGACGGCAGGGGTCACGCACTATCTTCCCTGATGAAACCCCCGTCATATGTCGACTTGACGTCTCTCTTTGCCCGATGTCCCGGTCCGTGGACCGCTCGGGTGCTCTGACCTGGGCGGGGGCGGCCGGCGTGCGGGTTGACGCGGGGTCACTCTGTGTATCACGGGGGGTGACTGCGGGCAATGATCGCCGTCGTGGTGGGCGCGGGGCCGTGCGGGGGTTGGTCCGAACTGCCGATGTTTGTCCGACGTTCCGTCAGTCGTTCCATCGGCCCGGCTTCCGGGAGTCGATTGTCAGTGGCGGCAGGCAGGCTGGGAGCTGTGACCATTGCTCAGAGCGCAAGTGCTGCTGCCCGCCCCTGGACGTTGACGGACATCGAGGCGGCCGTCCGGGCCGGCTGGTCGGCGGAGACCTGTTCGCCCGACGACGTCGAGCGGCAGCCCTGGAGCGCCGACAACCCGGCGTGGGGCCACTGTGACATCACCGCGCTGGTGGTGCAGGACCTGCTGGGAGGCGGGCTGTTGGTCGGGGAGGTGTGGTTGGACGGGGAGCAGCACGGCTTCCACACCTGGAACCTGCTGCCCGGCGGGATACCCGTCGATCTGACGAGGGAGCAGTTCCGGCGGGGGCAGGTGGTGACCGAGGGGCGGCTGATGGGGCCGCGGCCCGAGGGGCGGTTGCCGAGGCGCTGGGAGGAGTACCGGCTGCTGCGGCAGCGGGTCGAGGACCGGCTCGGGCCGCTGGTGCCGTCGGCCGCGGGGTGACCGGACGGCCGGGCCGGTGGCGGGCCGGGTCAGGTCCAGTGGGCGGGGCGGGTGAGGCCGGCCGGGATCCTGGTGTGGGCGTCGCCGCGGGCGGCGTTCAGCTGGGCCTGGGTGAGGAAGAGCGCGTCACGCAGGTCGGCGCCGCGCAGGTCGGTGTCGCGGAAGTCCGCGCCGATCAGGTCGGCGGACCGGAGGTCGGCCCGGCTGAGGTCGGCGGCGATCAGGTAGGCGCCGCGGAGGGTGGCGCCGCGCAGGTCTGCGCCGGCCAGGCGGGCTCCCATGAGGTCGGCGCCGCGGTGGTTCTTCTTGCGGCCGGGGGCCGTGGCGCGGACGAGTTCGCTCGTCTTCAGCAGCAGGGTGTTGATCTGCTGCCGCAGTGCGCCGACGTCCAGCCCGGCCAGGGCCTCGGCGTCCGCCGCGGCCCACCGGGAGGTCTCCTCCAGAGCCTGGCGGAGCTCGGGGTGGACGGGG
>NZ_JACBGN010000566.1 GCF_013401435.1 Streptomyces sp. BR123 | reverse complement strand
GTCCCCCAGCAGCCCGCCCCGCCGCGCAGCTGGGCCTCGTCCGCGGGCCCCACCGGCGCCGGGCAGGCCCCGTACGGCGGCCAGTACGGCTACCCCGGCGCCCCCGGCCCCTGGGGCAAGCCCCCGGCCGCCAAGCCGGGCACCATCCCGCTGCGCCCCCTCGACATGGGCGAGATCCTCGACGGCGCCGTCGCCACCATGCGCGGCCAGTGGCGCTCGGTCCTGTCGGTCTCCCTCGTCGTGGCGACGATCGTGCAGGTCGTCGACCTGCTGCTGAAGAAGTACGCGCTGGCCGACCTGCCCACCCCGGACCCGGAGGCCGGACCGGCCGCGGTCCTCGACGCCATGGGCGCCAGCCTGCTGTCCAGCAGCGCCAGCCTCTTCGTCCAGTTCATCGGCGGCATCCTGGCCACCGCCCTGCTCACGATGATCTTCAGCCGGGCCGTGCTCGGCCGCAGCTCCACGGTCGCCGAGGCCTGGCACGACGCCCGCCCGCGGCTACCGCACCTGGTCGGGCTGACCCTGCTGCTGGGCATCGGCGCGGCCGTCCTGGTCGCCGTGCTGCTCCTGCCCGCCGTCCTCGCCCGCAGCATCGGCCTCGCCCTCCTCGGCGTCCTGGTCGCCTTCCCGCTGCTGATCTGGCTGGCGATCAAGTTCAGCCTGGCCTCGCCGGCACTGATGCTGGAGAAGAGCAGCATCCCCACCGCCCTGCGGCGCTCCTCCAAGCTCGTCCGCGGCTCCTGGTGGCGCATCTTCGGCATCACCGCCCTCACCGCGCTGATCACCGGCTTCGTCTCCGCCGTGATCATCTACCCGATGCTCTTCCTGGGCGCCGCCCTCTCGGGCAGCGGGTTCAGCGGCTTCGCGGACGGCACCCTCCTCGACGACTGGACCTTCCTCGTCATCCTCGGCGTCGCCTCGGTCATCGCCCAGACGATCACCCTGCCCATGCAGTCCGGCGTCACCGTCCTGCTCTACGTCGACCAGCGCATCCGCCGCGAGGCCCTCGACCTGGAGCTCGCCCGGGCCGCCGGCCTGGAGCACTACGGCTCGGACCCGACGGCCCCGCCCACCGGAGGCTGACCGGACGATGGCGGCCAGGGGGGACCTCATCACACACACCACGGCGCTCCTGCCGGGGCAGCCGACGCCACCGGTGACGACACCGCGCGAGCCCGCCCGCGAGGCGGCCGAACGCGAGCTGTCCAAGCAGCTCTACCACCAGGACGACCCCGGGCTGCTCCAGCGCGCCCTGGACCGCTTCTGGGAGTGGGTCGGCGACCTCTTCGACCGGGCCGGCAGCGCCACCCCGGGCGGCACCCTCGGCCTGGCCGCCGTCGCCGTCCTCGCCGTCCTGGCCCTCGCCGCCCTGTGGTGGCGGCTCGGCACCCCCCGCCGCACCGCCACCGGCGGGGCCGCCCTCTTCGACGACGGCCCCGCGAGCGCCGACGACCACCGCACCGCCGCCGACGCCCATGCCGCCGCCGGCCGCTGGAACGACGCCGTCCGGGAGCGCATGCGCGCCATCGTCCGCTCCCTCGAAGAACGCACCCTCCTCGACCCCCGCCCCGGCCGGACCGCCGACGAGGCCGCCGCCGAGGCCGCCCGCTCCCTCCCCGGCCACGCCGCCGACCTCCGCGCCGCCGCCCGCACCTTCGACGACGTCACCTACGGCGGCCGCACCGCCGACGCCGAGATCTACGCCCGCCTGCGCACCCTCGACCTCACCCTGACCCGTACGAAGCCGCTCCTGACGGGACCCCCGGCATGACCGCCC
>NZ_JACBGN010000565.1 GCF_013401435.1 Streptomyces sp. BR123 | reverse complement strand
ACCCTCCACCGGTCCCTCCTCGACCACCCCCGGCGCGCCCACCACGACCTGTCCACCCTCCGCCTCGTCGTCACCGGCGCCGCCGTCGTCCCGCTCCGGCTCGTCGAGCGGCTCCGCGGCGAACTGCGCATCGGCACCGTCCTCACCGCCTACGGGCTCTCCGAGGCCGGCGGCATCGTCTCCATGTGCCGCCGGGGCGACCCGGCCGAGGTCATCGCCGCCACTTCCGGCCGGGCCCTCCCCGGCACCGAGATCCGCATCGCCGACGGCGAAGGCCGACCCCTGCCCCCGGGCGGGGCGGGCGAGGTGTGGGTACGCGGCCACCACGTCATGCAGGGCTATTTCGAGGACCCGGACGAGACGTCCCGCACCATCACCCCCGACGGCTGGCTGCGCACCGGCGACGTCGGCGTCCTCGACAGCGGCGGCAACCTGCGCATCACCGACCGGATCAAGGACATGTTCATCGTCGGCGGCTTCAACGCCTACCCCGCCGAGATAGAACAACTCCTCGGCCTGCACCCGGACATCGCCGACGTCGCGGTCGTCGGAATCCCCGACCCCCGCCTCGGCGAGGTCGGCAAGGCGTACGCGGTGCGCCGCCCCGGCTCCACCCTCACCGCCGACGACCTGATCGCCTGGTCGCGGCGGGAGATGGCCAACTACAAGGTCCCGCGCGCCGTGGAGTTCGTCGCCGAGCTCCCTCGCAACGCGAGCGGCAAGGTCCTCAAACGGGAGCTCCGCACCCGCTGACCGGCCCGCCTGCGCTACCGCTGCCCGTTCTTCCGGGCGAGGACGAGCCGCCAGCGCGGGCTGCCGTCGCGGCGGCGCCCGAAGGGCTCCAGCGGCACGGTCTCCACCGTGAAGCCGGCCGCCCGCAGGTCCGCGCGGACCCCGCCCCACGGGAACGTCCGGTAGTACATGACGAACGGCGGCCGCCACACCGCATTGCGGACGCGCATCGCCGCGTCGAAGCCTGCCACCGCCCACCACAGAGGGGAGGTCGGCGGGATCGGCGCCCCGATCGGGAAGGCGAACACCCCACCCGGGCGCAGCGCGCCGTGGACACCGCCGAAGAGGGCGGGCCGCTCGGCCGGCAGGAAGTGCCCGAACGCCCCGAAGCTGACCGCCAGGTCGTACCTGTCCGCGAGCCCGGGCGGCAGCGCCCGGGCGTCGGCCCGCAGCAGCTCGACCCGGTCGCCGCCGTACAGCCGCTCGGCCTCGGCGAGCATGCCCGCGCTCAGGTCCACGCCGGTCACCCGGTCCCGGCACAGCCGGCCGAGCATCCCGAGGGCCGCGCCCGTGCCGCAGCAGACGTCCAGGCCGGAGCCGAAGGAGCCCTCGTGCCGGGCGAGCGCCTCCTCGACGGCGTCGAGCATGCGGTCCGGGGTGCGGAACGGCGTGTGGTCGAACTTCGGCGCGAGCAGGTCGTAGCCCCGCTCGACCGACGAGAAGGCCTGCACGGCGAGCTCGCGCAGGCTCGGCCCCTTGGAGGTGAACACGGTCCCAGCCTAGCCACGGCCCGGCGCCCCCGGGCCGGTCGGCCGCTTCCGGCCGCGTAGGCACCTGCGCCGTACGCACGCACCTGCGCCGTACGCACGCACCTGCGCCGTACGCACGCACGCGGCGGCCGCGGTGGCTCCCCCTCCGGGCCACCGCGGCCGCCGTTCCTGCGTTGTGCTCCCCCGTCGTCCTGCTCCCCCGTGGTGGTGCGCCGCCCGTTTCCCCCGTGGCGGCGCGCCACCCGTGTTCCCCCGTGTGTTCCCCCGTGGTGGCGCCGCGGCCCCCGTGACCCCGGCGC
>NZ_JACBGN010000564.1 GCF_013401435.1 Streptomyces sp. BR123 | reverse complement strand
GGCGAAGGCGGGGTGGTGGGGGAGGGCCGGCCGTCACGCGTGCCTTGTGGGCGCACCGCGGGCGGCTGGCCGGCGGCCTCGGATCAGGGCCGCGGCAGCCATTCTGGCGCACGGGACGGCGTGCGACAGAGGCGTAGATCGTTTTCGGCCACCGGTTCCCCCGGACGGAGGACGAACGGGACCGCGGCGCAGGCGCAGCCGCAGGTCAGGCGCAGTCGCCGGTGCTCAGCGCTGCTTGCCGGCCTGCTTCGCCTTCGCGGCGATCTCGTCCAGGACGGCCTCGGGGTCGCCGCCCGGCTCGACGGCGCGGCCGATGTTGCGCTTGATGGTGTCGCTGACCTCCACCCACGACGGGTCGTTCACCGGGTAGAGCTGCGCGCCGCGCAGGGCGGTCAGGAACAGCTCGTCGTTCTCGTCCAGGCCGCCCGCGGGGTTGCGGGAGGCGGAGACCGTCGAAGGCAGCAGGTGGTAGCGGCCCGCGAAGTCGGCCAGGTTCTCGTCCCGGTAGACGAAGTCCAGGAAGGTCCCGATCTGCTCCCGCTTGCCGTGCTGCCTGAACGCCATCATCCAGTCGGCGACACCCACCGCCGGCGGGGTCTCCCCGGCGCCCATCGTGTCCGAGACCGGCATGGACACGGTGCCCACGCCGATCCCCCTGGCGCGCGCCTCGTGCCGGAGCGACGGGTAGCCGTTGAGCATGCCGACCTCGCCGCGGAGGAAGGCGGCGAACGCGTCGGCCCGGTTGAGCTGCGACGGCGGGACGGGGCCGGTCAGCCCGGGGGAGACCAGGTTGTCCTTGATCCAGCGGAACGTCTGGACGTTCCGGTCCGAGGCCAGGTGGTAGTTGCCGCCGCTGTCGGCGTAGCCGCCGCCGCCGCCGTTGCTCAGCTCCCAGATCATCGCCTCGGCGTGCGCCTCCTCGGGGCCCAGCGGCAGCGCGTAGGGCGTCTTCACCCCCTTGTCCTTGAGCGCCTTGGCGGCGGACTTCAGGTCCGACCAGTTCTTCGGGGTGTCGACGCCGGCCTGCTTGAACAGGCCCTCGTTGTAGAAGAGGAGCCGGCTGCTCGCCACCCACGGCAGGCCGTAGAGGGTGTTGCCGACGGTGCCGGCCTCGGCGAGCGGCGGGAGGAAGTTCGCCTCGGCGGTGATCGAGAGGAGTTCGTCCGCGGAATACAGCTCGCCCTCGGCTGCGAAATCCGAATACGAGCCCATGAGCGCGACGTCCGGGGCTTTTCCGGCCTCCACCATGCGGGAGACCTCGCGGTCGATGTCGGCCCACGGCAGGAGCTGCACCTCGACCTTGATGCCGGGATGGGCTTCGGTGAAATCCTTCGTCACCTTGTCCCAGAAAGCCCTGGAGCTGGTGGCCTGGCCGGTGCCGTATTCGGCGGCGACCAGGCGCAGCGTGGCGCCGGCGCCGGCGCCTCCGTCGGCACCGCAGCCGGACAGCGGGACCAGCAGGCCGAGCACGACCGCCACCGCGGCCGTGCGGAGAATTCTTCGTTGCACGGGTTCCATTTCCCCTGGTTTTCTCTCGTTCCCGTCAGTGCCCTGTGCACCACTTCGGGCCGGGGGTGTCCGTACCCGGCCCGCTGGCCGGAATTCTCTCCTGGGGGCGGATGATTCGTTCCACGGGGTCGGGGTTCGTGTCCGATGATCCAAGCGCGGCTTTTCCGAATGGTGTTTTTCGATATGGGGCCGCGAATTACGACGCGCGTAGACATGCCGAAAAGCCCGTTTCCGCCGGACGGGGTCCGGGAAACGGGCTGAGGGGTCGGATCGGGTCAGGCGGACCGGGTCGGTCGGCCGGGTCG
>NZ_JACBGN010000562.1 GCF_013401435.1 Streptomyces sp. BR123 | reverse complement strand
AGCTGTGTATAAGAGACAGGCTCAGGGTCGTCCAGGTCGGTGCCCGAGACCTGGAGCTTGGCCAGCTCCTTGGGCCAGCCGTCCAGGGGGATCGGCGGGAAGACCCGTACCTCTGCCGAGGCGCCGTGCACCGTGATGCCGGGGAGGGTGCCGGCCTTGCGCCACTCCGCGCCGCGCGCCCGCCGCACCACCTTGCGGATCCGCGCGTCCTGCCAGTCGCGCACCGCCTGGGCCCACTCGCCCTCGCCGTGCGCCCGCTCGTCCGACAGCAGGACCAGCACCGCACGGGCGGCCGTCTCCAACGCGTCCGTACGGGCGGGCGGTTCGGCCTTCTCGATCCGCACGACCAGGGGCAGCACGAACTGCGGGGCGTCGTCGCGGGCGATGCGCCCCTCCCGGAACGGGCTGTCTGCCCCCACGGCGGGTACGTCTGAAGTGTGGTGCGCGTCCTGGCTGCTCATCCTGCCAAGGATGCCAGCCTCCGCCTCCAGGAGGATGCCGCGGGGGTGCCGTCCGGGCGAGGATCAGGACCATGAAGAGCGACCTTTTCTCGTCCGAGAACCTCGTCCGGCCCGCCGCCGCTCCCGGCATGTCCCTGCAGAACGCCAAGTCGGTGAAGTACGCCGTGAACGGCGAGATGCTCGCCCGGCAGGGCTCGATGGTCGCCTTCCGCGGCAACCTCCGGTTCGAGCGCAAGGGCCAGGGCATGGGCGGCATGCTCAAGCGCGCCGTGACCGGCGAGGGCCTGCCGCTGATGACCGTACGCGGCGAGGGCGAGGCCTGGTTCGCCCACCGGGCCGGCCACTGCTTCATCGTCGACTTCGAGCCGGGCGACGCCCTGACCGTCAACGGGCGCAACGTGCTCTGCTTCGACTCGACCCTCGCCTACGAGATCAAGATGGTGAAGGGTGCCGGCATGACCGGCGGCGGTCTCTTCAACAGCGTCTTCACCGGCACCGGCAAGCTCGCCGTGGTCTGCGACGGCAATCCGATCGTCATACCCGTCACCGCACAGTCCCCGGTGTACGTGGACACGGACGCGGTGGTCGGGTGGAGCGCGCGGCTGGACACCCACTTGCACCGCTCCCAGTCGGTCGGCTCCATGCTGCGCGGCGGCTCCGGCGAGGCCGTCCAGCTGAAGCTGTCCGGTGACGGCTTCGTCATCGTCCGGCCCAGCGAGGTCACCGAGACCGCGGCGGCCGCCCACTGAAGCTGACCGGCGTCGGCCGCCGCCACGGGCCCCGGCGGCCGTGGGTGCTGCGCGGCGTCTCCCTGGAGCTGGCGCCGGGGACGCTGGTACGCATCGAGGGCCGCAACGGCGGCGGCAAGTCGACCCTGATGCGGATCATCGCCGGCATCGACGCCCCGACCGAGGGGCGGGTCACCGGCCGCCCGCGGCGTACCGGCTTCGTACCCGAACGCTTTCCGGCGGTCCTGCCGCTCACCGCGGCGTCCTACCTCGCCCACATGGGCCGGGTGCAGGGGCTTCCGCGGGCCGGGGCCGGACGCCGGGCCGCGTACTGGCTGGAGCGGTTCGGGGCCGGTGCGCACGCCCGCACCCCGCTCGCCGAACTGTCCAAGGGCAGCAGCCAGAAGGTCGCCGTCGCCCAGGCCCTGCTCGCCGAGCCCGGCCTGCTCGTCCTCGACGAGGCCTGGACCGGCCTCGACGCGCCGGCCCGCGCCGAGCTCGACCGGGCCGTCGCCGAGCGGACGGCCGCCGGCGCGGCGGTGGTCTTCGTCGACCACGATCCGGCGCGGCTCGCGGGCGCGCCCGACGCCCGGTACCGGGTGGAGGGGACCGGCCTCGTTCCCGTCCCGGTGGGGGAGGGGGCGGACG
>NZ_JACBGN010000561.1 GCF_013401435.1 Streptomyces sp. BR123 | reverse complement strand
GCCCGGTGCCGTGCAGGACGTCCAGGGTCCGGGCGGCGGCCATCACGGCCGGGCCCAGCGGGGTCTGCTTGGCACCGAGGTCGTAGGCCCACACGGCGGCGGCGAGCGGCAGGGTGCGCCGCAGTACGGTCCGGCGCCCGCCGGCGAGGGCGGCGATGCCGAGCCCGGCGACGGTCAGGCCGGCCGCGGCCGCGAGGGCTGCGCGGGGCCGGATCCGGCCCGAGGGCAGGGGGCGTTCGGGGCGTTCCGCGGCGTCGAGCTCCCGGTCGGCCCAGTCGTTGAGGGCCATGCCCGCCCAGTAGAGGCAGACGGAGGAGCCGGCGAGGCCGAGGGTGCGCGGCCCGGTGCCCCGTCCGGCGGCCAGGGCCCCCGCGAGGACGTCGCCGGGGACGGTGGCGGCGGCGGGCGCCCGGACCAGTTCGGCGTAGGCGCGCAGGGTGCGGCGGGCCCGCAGCGCCCGGCCGGGGAAGGGCGGCAGGGTCAGCGGCGCGGCCGTGCCGCCCCCGTCCGAGCGGGCGGCACGGGCGGCACGGGCCGTGCGGGCGGCTGCGGCCCGGAGCGCGCGCGGGACGCGGAGGGCGGTGCTCACGGGCGGGCTCCCGCTACGGGCGGGGCGGCGGAGGCGGCGGAGGCCGTGGCGGCGGTGGCGTGGCCGGCGGCCCAGGCGGTGAGGGCCTCGTACTGCAGGGTCAGGTTGTGCTCGGCGGAGCCGGCCGGGTCCTTGAAGAAGAAGCCGAGGGCGGGCAGGGCGCCGGCCTCGCCGCGCCGGCCGGCGAGGGCCGTCAGCCGGACGAGGTCCAGGACCAGCGGGGCGGCCAGCGCCGAGTCGCATCCCTGCCAGGTGAACTGCATGGTCATCCGGATGCCGAGGAAGCCCTCGAAGGAGATGTGGTCCCAGGCGGTCTTCCACTCCCCCATCTCGGGGACGTTGTCGATGTGGACCTGGCCCTGGACGGCGTGGCCGACGGTCTCCTCCAGGCTGCGCTGCTTGGACTCGGCCTTGGAGCGGGCGGCCGCCGGGTCGGCCAGGGTCGCGCCGTCGCCGCCGCCCAGCAGGTTGGTGCCGGACCAGGAGCGCAGGCGCAGTGCCCGCTGGGTGAACATCGGCGCGAGGGCGCTCTTGACGAGGGTTTCGCCGGTCTTGCCGTCGCGGCCGGCGTGCGGGACGCCGCGGAGCCGGGCCAGCTCCTCCAGTGCGGGCAGACAGGCCCCGGCGGAGGGGGTGAAGTTGACGTAGGAGCAGCCTGCGGTGAAGGCGGCGTACGCGTACAGGGAGCTGGCCGGGAGGGTGAGCGATCCGGCGGCGAGCGCCGCCTCGAAGGAGGCCAGGTCCAGGTACGCGGGGTCGGGCTCCGGCAGCGGCTCCGTGGAGGAGACGTTGACGACGACGACCTGCTCCAGCCCGTGCCGGTCGCGGAAGGCGGCCATGTCGTCGGCGAGGCGGGCGGCGGCCTCGGCCTGGGTCTCGCCGTCCCGCAGCGAGCCGTCGCGCATCTCCAGCTCGGCGGCGGCCAGTGGGGCGTCCAGTGCGGGCAGGACCGCGACGGGCAGCACGCCCGCCGCGGCGAGCCGGCGGGCCCGCGCCGACAGCGGGGTGCCGACGACGTCGTGTCCGCCGAACACGAGGTCGGCGAGGGCCGGGAGGGACGCGCCGCGGAACGCGGGGGTCTCCGTCACGCATCCGACGGGGGAGGCGGCACCCGCGACGACGGCGGCCGCGCCGGCGACGGCCGCCGTGGCGACCGAGCCTCGCGCGCCGACCATCCAGACGCCGATGCGGGGTGCGGATCCGGTCGTGTCTCGCATGGTGTGCCAATCCTCCTGAGGGGTACGGGGCGTGGGG
>NZ_JACBGN010000560.1 GCF_013401435.1 Streptomyces sp. BR123 | reverse complement strand
CCGCCCCACAGCCACCGCCCCCGCATCCGGGCCGGGCGGGACGAGCGCGGGCGCCGGTCCTGCCGCTCCGGCAGCCTCCCGGAGCACGTGCGCAGCGCGGGCCTGCCGGTGTTCACGTGGACCGGCCGAGTTCCCCACCGCGTTCTCCGCCGAGACCCCCGCCCCCTTCGGGCCACCGGCGCCGGCGTACCCGCCTGCCCCACGCATGAGGTGTGAAATCCGCGCCGACCGGTTATGCGGAGTGGGGTACATCGACATTCAGTGACAAAGGGGCCGTAGTGGCACATCACACCCAGGAGACGTGCTCCCGCGTCGGGCTGCACGTGAACGGCGAGCGGTACGAGCTCGACGTGGACCACCGGGTCACCCTCCTCGACCTGCTGCGGGAGCACCTCGGCCTGACCGGCGCCAAGAAGGGCTGTGACCACGGCCAGTGCGGCGCCTGCACCGTCCTGGTCGACGGGCGGCGCGCCCACGCCTGCCTGCTGTTCGCAGTCGCCCACGACGGCGCGGAGGTCACCACCGTGGAAGGACTGGGCGACGACGCGCGGGGGCTCCACCCCTTGCAGGAGGCCTTCCTGGCACGGGACGCCTTCCAGTGCGGCTACTGCACACCCGGCCAGCTCTGCTCCGCCGCCGGCCTGCTCGACGAGGCCGCCGCCGACCCCGACGGCACGGATCTCGGCCGCGCCGGGATCGCCGAGGGCATGAGCGGCAACCTGTGCCGCTGCGGCGCGTACCCCCGCATCGTGGATGCCGTCCGGGACGTCGTGGCGGCCCGCCACGGCGGGCGGGGGGTCGCATGAAGCCGTTCGCCTACGTGCGCGCCACCGGCCTCCCCGAGGCCATCGCCGCCCACGGCGCCAGGCCCGGCTCCCGCTACCTCGGAGGCGGCACCAACCTCGTCGACCTCATGAAGCTCGGTGTCGAAGCCCCCGACACCCTCGTCGACCTCACCGGGCTGCCGCTCCGTTCCGTCGAGGAGACCGCGGACGGCGGCCTGCGGATCGGCTCCGGAGTCCGCAACAGCGACCTCGCCGTCCACCCTCTCGTCCGCACCCGCTACCCCGCCCTGTCGCAGGCCCTGCTGGCCGGAGCGTCGGCCCAGCTGCGCAACGTCGCCACCACCGGCGGCAACCTGCTCCAGCGCACCCGCTGCCCCTACTTCCAGGACGTCTCCAAGCCCTGCAACAAACGGGATCCCGGCAGCGGCTGCGGCGCCCGTGACGGGGTCCACCGCGGCCACGCCGTCCTCGGCCACTCCGCGCAGTGCATCGCCACCCACCCTTCCGACATGGCCGTGGCCCTCTCCGCGCTCGACGCGGCCGTCGAGCTCCAGGGCCCGGACGGCGCCCGGACCGTAGCCGCTGCCGCGTTCCACCGGCTGCCGGGCGACCGCCCGGACGTGGACACCGTCGTGGAGCCCGGCGAGATCGTCACTGCGGTCACGCTCCCGCCGGAGCGCGCCGGCCTTCCCTCCCGCTACCGAAAGGCCCGCGACCGCGCCTCGTACGCCTTCGCGCTCGCCTCCGTCGCCGCGGTGCTCGACGTCGCCGAAGGACGCGTGCGCCATGTCGCGCTCGCCTTCGGCGGGCTCGCCCACCGGCCCTGGCGCGCCGAGGCCGCGGAGGAGCGGCTGCGGGGCGCCGTCCCGACCGAGAGCGCCGTTCGGGAGGCCGTCGAGGCCGAGCTCGACCGGGCGGAGCCGCTGCGCGACAACACCTTCAAGGTCCCCCTCGCCCGCAACCTCGCCTGCGACGTGCTGAACTCCCTCGCCCGCGGCGCCCGCTCCTGAACCCCCGTCACGCCTTCACCCCGCGCAGTCCTTCTCCTCCCGCTCCGCCCC
>NZ_JACBGN010000055.1 GCF_013401435.1 Streptomyces sp. BR123 | reverse complement strand
GGGCGGGGAGGCGGTACGGGACTACCGGCTGGCGCTGGGGCGGGCGCAGTCGCCGCGGCTGGCGCTGGAGCTGGTCGAGCTGCTGGAGTCGCTGGGGCGCGGGGACGAGGCGAAGGCGCCGCTCGACCTGCTGCGGGCGGCGGCCGCGAACGGGCGGGGCGGGGTGAACGAGTCGGTGGTGCTCGGCCTGTTCGAGGCGGACCACGGGGATCCCGGCGCGGCGGTGCGGCGGCTGACGGCGGAGTGGGCGCGGCACAAGAACGTGCAGGTGGCCGATGCGCTGGGGTGGGCGCTGCACCGGCTGGGCGATGATGCGGCGGCGCTGGAGTACGCGCGGAAGGCGGCGGACCGGGGGCTGCGGAGCGCGGACTTCGCCTACCACCGCGGGGTGATCGAGTGGGCGTTGGGCGACCACGCGTCGGCGCGGCGGCACCTGCAGGAGGCGGTGCGGACGAACCCGCGGTTCTCGCCGGTGCGGGGCCCGCTGGCCGTCGAGGCGCTGGCGGCGATCGGGCAGCCGCCGCCGGGCGGGCCGGAGAACGTGCAGCCGGCCGTGCCGTGGGTGCCGCCGGAGCTGCCGAAGCCGGCGGCGCCGCCGAAACCGAAGCCGGCGGCGAAGCGGGAGCCGGCCAAGCCCGCGGAGCCCGCCAAGCCCGCGGAGCCGCAGGAGTCCAGGGGGTCCGCGGAGCTCCGGGAGTCGGCAGAGCCGCGGGGGTCCGCGGAGCCCGGCAAGCCCGGGCCGGCGGAGTCCGCGCCCGAGCCCGCGCGGCCGAAGCCGACCGACCCGGCGGCGGGCTGACGCGGCCCCGGACGCGGGACAGGCCCCTGCCCGAGGGGGCGGGGGCCTGCCGTGTGCGGAACCGGGGCCGGGTCACGGCCGGGGGCACAGCCGGGCCGGGGCAGCGGGTCCTAGAGGTTGCCGCGCTTGGCCTGCTCGCGCTCGATCGCCTCGAACAGGGCCTTGAAGTTGCCCTTGCCGAAGCCCATCGAGCCGTGGCGCTCGATGATCTCGAAGAAGACGGTCGGGCGGTCCTGCACCGGCTTGGTGAAGATCTGGAGCAGGTAGCCGTCCTCGTCGCGGTCGGCGAGGATCTTCAGCTCGCGCAGGGTGTCGATCGGCACGCGGGTCTCGCCGACCCACTCGCCGAGGGTGTCGTAGTACGAGTCCGGCGTGTCGAGGAACTGCACGCCCGCCGCCCGCATCGAGCGGACGGTCGCGACGATGTCGTTCGAGGCGAGCGCGATGTGCTGGACGCCGGCGCCGCCGTAGAACTCCAGGTACTCGTCGATCTGCGACTTCTTCTTCGCGATCGCCGGCTCGTTGATCGGGAACTTCACCTTGAGGGTGCCGTCCGCGACGACCTTCGACATCAGCGCCGAGTACTCGGTCGCGATGTCGTCGCCCACGAACTCCTTCATGTTCGTGAAGCCCATGACCTTGTTGTAGAACCCGACCCACTCGTCCATCCGGCCGAGCTCGACGTTGCCGACGCAGTGGTCGATGGCCTGGAAGGTGCGCTTGGCCGGCGGCTCGACCATGGGGGCGACGGCGACGAAGCCGGGCAGGTAGGGGCCGGTGTAGTTCTTCCGCTCGACCAGGGTGTGGCGGGTCTGGCCGTAGGTGGCGATGGCGGCGAGGACGACCGTGCCGTGCTCGTCGGACACCTCGTACGGCTCGTCGAGGCCGCGGGCGCCCTGCTCGACGGCGTATGCGTATGCGGCGCGGACGTCCGGGACCTCGATGGCGAGGTCGATGACGCCGTCGCCGTGCGCGGCGACGTGCTCGGCGAGGAAGCGGCCGTGGTCGGTGCTCGCCTTGATGACCGAGGTCATGACGAAGCGGGCGGAGCCGTTGGTCAGGACGTAGCTCGCCGTCTCACGGACGCCGTTCTCCGGGCCGGAGTAGGCCACCAGCTTCATGCCGAACGCGGTCGAGTAGTAGTGCGCGGCCTGCTTGGCGTTGCCGACGGCGAAGACGACCGCGTCCATGCCCTTCACCGGGAAGGGGTCGGCCTCACGCGCGGTGTGCGGGGTGGTTTCGAGGTTCGCCAAAGACTCAGTCATGAGCGCAGAGTCCCGCCGATCCACAAGCTGCGCAATAGTTTCCTGTTCTGCTGTACAAACTGGCCAGCGCGGCGGCAGTATTGCTGAAACATCTGTGCAGTATGACCACTCGTGAGCAGCATGGAGCCGCAGCTATGGGAATCGACGAACTCGACGGTCGCCTCATCGTCCTGCTCGCCCGCGAACCGCGGATAGGGGTCCTGGAGGCCTCGCGCCGGCTGGGGGTGGCCCGCGGCACCGTGCAGGCACGGTTGGACCGGCTGCAGTCGAACGGGGTGATCCGCGGTTTCGGGCCGCAGGTGGACCCGGCCGCCCTCGGGTACCCGGTGACCGCGTTCGCCACGCTGGAGATCAAGCAGGGCCAGGGTGCCGACGTGCGGGCGCACCTGAGCGGGGTGCCGGAGGTGCTGGAGCTGCACACGACGACCGGGCACGGGGACATGCTGTGCCGGCTGGTGGCGCGCTCCAACGCCGATCTGCAGCGGGTGATCGACCGGGTCGTCGGGTTCGACGGGATCGTACGGGCGTCGACGGCAATCGTGATGGAGAACCCGGTGCCGCTGCGGGTCATCCCGCTCGTGGAGCAGGCGGCACAGGAGGGTTGAACCGGCGGCCCGCTCCGGAGGCGGGCTTTCCAAAGAAGGCGTTGCAAAGAAATCCTTGCATAGGTTTCTTTGCACGCCTACGGTTGAGGCATGCCCGAGAAGCCGGAAGCCCCTCGAACCCCGGAACCCAAGACCCGCACCCTCGACGCCCGCTCCCTGCGGGGCCTCGCCCACCCCCTGCGCATCCGCCTGCTGGGCGCCCTGCGCCAGGACGGCCCGGCCACTGCCTCGCAGCTCGCGGAGCGGTTCGGCGAGTCCAGCGGCGCCACCAGCTACCACCTGCGCCAGCTCGCCGCCCACGGGTTCGTCGAGGACGCGCCCGGGCACGGCAAGGGCCGCGAGCGCTGGTGGAAGGCCGCCCACGAGGGCACCGCCTTCGACGAGCAGCTCATGTACGACGAGGACCCCACCACCCGCGACGCAGCCGACCTCTTCCTGCACGAGATCGCGACGATCCACGCCCAGGAGCTGAACACCTGGCTCGGCAACGCCGACGCCTGGTCCCAGGGGTGGCGGCAGGCCTCGGACATCAGCGACTTCACCCTGCACCTGACCCCCGAGCAGAGCCTCGACCTCGTCCGCCGGGTGCACGACCTGATCAACAGCTACCGCGACGCGCCGCAGGACGAGACGTCCGAGACGGTCCGCTTCCACACCCACGCCTTCCCGCGCAGCGGCAGCGGCAGCGAGTAGCCACCCCCGGGCACCCCCGCACAACAGCACAGCACGCAGCACTCCCCGCACCGCACACCGCGACCGCGCAACACGCAACGCGCAACGCGCAACGCGCACCTGGAAACGGCAGGTCGCGCGCCGGTCAGCCATGCCTTCCACCGCTCCCTCACGCAGAAGGAGAGTCCTGCCATGCACGCCTTCACCCCTGCCGGCATACAGGCCGGGACCGCCCTGCCGGCCCACGCCGCCCGTACCGCCGAGCTGGCCGCCGAGGCCGCCGCCGGGCACCTGGCCCGCGAGGCCGCCCCCGCCCCCGCAGGGCCCGCCCCGGTCCGCGCCCTGCGCAACCGGCTGGGCGAGGCCCTGGTCCGCACCGGGAACCGGCTGCTGCAGCCCGGCCACGGCCACGGCCACGCCCGGGCCGCCGGATGAGCAGCCGCCCCTTCGCCGCCGTCCTCGCCGCCAACACCATCTCCACGGCGGGGAGTTCCCTCACCCTCATCGGTGTCCCCTGGTTCGTGCTGCAGACCACCGGCAGCGCCGGCCGGGCCGGGGTCGTCGCCTTCTGCGCCACTCTGCCCGTCATCGTCGCGGCCCTCGTCGCAGGCCCGGTCATCGACCGGGTCGGCCGGCGCCGGGTCTCCGCGGCCTCCGACGCCGTCTGTGCGCTCGCCGTCGGCGCGATCCCGCTGCTGCACTACGCGGACCTGCTGGAGTTCTGGATGCTGTGCGCGCTGATGGCCGTCAGCGGCCTCGTGCACACCCCGGGCCTGACCGCCCGCCACGTCCTGCTGCCCGACCTCGCCGCGCACGCCGGCACCACCGTGGCCCGGGCCGCGAGCCTGTACGACGCGGTCTTCCGCGGGGCCAGGATGATCGGGGCCGCGGCGGCCGGCGTCCTCATCGCAGTGGTCGGCGCCGAGGCCGCCCTGCTGGTGGACGCGGCCAGCTTCGCGGTGTCCGCCCTGCTGGTCGCCGTGTTCCTCCGGGGCATCCCGGCGGCCGAGCCGCAGCCGCGCCCGGAGAAGATCTCGTTCGCCCGCTACCGGGCCGAACTGGCCGAGGGCTGGGCCTTCCTGAGCCGAACGCGGCTGCTGCTGGGCGTCACCGTGATGGTGATGACGACCAACGGCCTGGACCAGGGCTGGTCTGCGGTGCTGCTGCCCGTCCACGGCCGCGACGCCCTCGGCGGGGCCACCGCGGTCGGCCTGCTCGTCGCCCTCTTCGGCGGGTTCGCACTGCTCGGCGCCCTGCTGTACGGGGCGTGGGGCGAGCGGTTCCCGCGCCGGGCGGTGTTCGCGGCCGCCTTCCTGCTCTGCGGGGCGCCCCGCTACGCGGTCGCCGCCCTCACCGACACCACCCTGCCGCTCGCGGTGACGATGGCCCTGTCCGGGCTGGGCGCGGGCATGCTCAACCCGATCCTGACCACCGTGGTCTACGAGAAGGTCCCCGACGCGCTGCGCAGCCGCGTCGCGGGCGTGTCCACCGCCGGCTGCGAGCTGACGATGCCGCTGGGCGGGCTCGCCGCGGGCCTGCTCGTCGACGGGTTCGGGACGGTCCGGGCGCTGCTCGTGTTCGGCGGGATCTACCTGCTGGCGACGCTCTCCCCGCTGGTCTTCCCGTCCTGGCGGTCCATGGAGCGGGAGCCGGTCAGCAGGACGGAGCCGGCTCCCCCCGGTTCAGCGCCCGCAGCGCGTTCACCGCGTCCGACAAGGAGCTGACCGGGATCAGCTGCAGCCCCTCGGGCAGCTCGGACGCCGCGTCCGAGCACTCCGCCTCCGGGACGAGGAACACGCTCGCCCCGTCGCGGCGGGCGGCCTGCGTCTTGAGGGCCACCCCGCCGACCGCGCCGACCTTGCCGTCCTCGGTGATGGTGCCGGTGCCGGCAACGGTGCGGCCGCCGGTGAGGTCGCCGCCGCTGCCGTCGCCGTCGAGCTTGTCGACGATGCCGAGGGAGAACAGCAGGCCGGCGCTGGGGCCGCCGACGTCGGCGAGGTTGAGGTCGACCTTGACGTCCTTCGGGTCCTTCTTCAGGAAGCCGAGGGCCGCCTGGGTGGCGTCCTCCTGCGACGCGGCCATCTGTTCCAGGTTGTGCTTCTCGATCTCCTCGTCGCTGCCGCCGGAGGGGTAGACGGCCTCCTTGGGCATGACGGAGCGGCTGCTGTCGAACCAGTCGTCGAGGAGCCGGGGCAGGCGCACGGTCGTCGACGGCCCGGTGGCCTGGATCGTGGTCATGCGCAGCTGGCCCTCGGTCGGCCGGGTCGGGGCGCCGCCGATGACGATGACCGGCTTGCCCTCGTGGGCGCCGAGCACGTCCGCCGTGAGCCCCGGCTGGGCGATCACGAAGGGCAGCGGTGCGAAGGCCGCCACGGCGAACAGGCCCAGCACGGGCACGGCGCAGACGGCCAGGGCGGCGGGACGCGAGAGACGTGAGAGGCGAGAGAGCACACGGCCAATCTATCGGGCGGCCCGGGCACGGCTGCGCCCCGGCGGCCCGGGGCGCAGCCGTTCGGGGCGCCGTACGGAACCGGTGGCCGACTTCGCACGCGGCCGGCGGCAGGCTTCGCACGCGGTCGGTGGCCGGCCTCGCCCAGGGCCTGCGGCCGGGTCCGTACGGACCTGCGGCCGGGGTCCGTACGGGGCCGGCGGCCGAAGTTCGTACGGGGCCGGCGGCGCGGGTCAGCGCAGGGCGTCGGCGACCTCGCGGGCGGCGTCCACGACCCGCGGCCCGACCCGCTCGGGCACGGCGTCGGACAGCATGACGACGCCCACGCTGCCCTCCAGCCCGCTGATCCCGACGAGCGGGGCGGCGGCGCCGCTGGCACCGGCTTCGAGTTCCCCGTGGGTCAGCGTGTACCCGGGCTCGATGAGGGTGCCCTGGCGGGCGGCGAGGATGGCCCGGCCGGCGGCCCCGCGGTCCAGGGGGTGGCGGAACCCGGCCCGGTAGGCCACGTGGTAGTCGGTCCAGGTGGGCTCCACGACGGCCACGGCGAGCGCCTCCGTCCCGTCGACGAGCGTCAGGTGCGCGGTGGCTCCTATGTCCTCGGCGAGGGCGCGCAGCGCGGGCAGCGCCGCCTCGCGCACCAGCGGGTGCACCTGCCGGCCCAGCCGCAGGACGCCGAGCCCGACGCGGGCCCGGCCGCCGAGGTCACGGCGGACCAGGGCGTGCTGCTCCAGGGTGGCCAACAGGCGGTAGACCACGGTGCGGTTGACGCCGAGACGGTTGGACAGCTCGGTGACGGTCAGACCGTGGTCGGTGTCGGCGAGCAGTTTGAGGACTCTGAGACCTCGGTCGAGAGTCTGTGAGGTTTCCGCGGTCACGAAGCCTCTCCCTCGTGGTGAGCGGCGGTGACTCTCGGGGTGGAGCGGCGCCGGTCCCACGGCGACACGCACGGAGAGGCCGCCGGTAGCGGCCATGGCACCGGCTGCGCTCCCGCGGCGGCGCTGCCACGGGGCGTTCGATGCGGGGACAGTAGCGAGCGGGTCCGCTCAGCGGAAGTCCTCGTCCAGAATCCGGGCGCGGACGGGCCTTTTATGCCGTTTCATGAGCGCGGAACACGCCGTTGTGCGCTCCCCTGCGCCCCAATACGCCTGTGCCGCCACACGAGGAACGCGGAGGCGGCGTCCGTCGCCCCCACCCACCGGAACCACCAATTCCGAAGCAGGGCGGGCCCGTACGGTGCTCCCCACCGCCGGCCCGCCCTGCACGTCGCCCCTACGCGTCGCCTCCACGTCGCCTGCGCGGTCAGCGCATGCGGGTGGCCCACTCCTGGACCTTCTTGATCCGCTCCTGCAGCTGCCCGGCCGTCGCCTCCGCGCTCGGCGGGCCGCCGCACACCCGGCGCAGCTCGGTGTGGATCACCCCGTGCGGCTTGCCGCTCTGGTGGACGTACGCGCCCACCATCGTGTTCAGCGACCGGCGCAGCTCCAGCAGTTCCTTGTGCGAGACCACCGGGCGGCGCTCGGCCGGCAGCTCCAGCAGGTCGGCATCCGCGTCCGGCTTGCGCCGGCTGTGCGCGATCTGCCGCGACTGCCGCTTCTGCAGCAGCAGCTGCACTTGGTCCGGCTCCAGCAGGCCCGGGATGCCGAGGTAGTCCTGCTCCTCCTCGCTGCCGGGGTGCGCCTGCATGCCGAACTCGGCGCCGTCGTACAGGACCCGGTCGAAGACGGCGTCGGACTCCAGCGCCTCGAAGGACATCTGCTCGTCCTCGCCGGTGTCCTCGTCCTCCTGCCGGTTGGCCTCCTCCATCTCCTTCTCGGACTGGGCGTACGGGTCGTCGTCCTCGCCCGCCTTCTTCGGCCGGTCCAGGACGTGGTCGCGCTCGACCTCCATCTCGTTGGCGAAGCCGAGCAGGTACGGGATCGTCGGAAGGAACACGGAGGCGGTCTCGCCGCGCCTGCGCGAACGCACGAACCGGCCGACGGCCTGCGCGAAGAACAGCGGCGTCGAGATCGTCGTCGCGTACACGCCCACCGCGAGACGGGGCACGTCGACGCCCTCCGACACCATGCGGACCGCGACCATCCACCGGTCGGTGTTCCCGCTGAAGGTGTCGATGTTCTTCGAGGCACCCGCGTCGTCGGAGAGCACGAGGGTGGCCTTGGTGCCGGTGATCTCGCGGATCAGCTTGGCGTACGCCCGGGCCGAGTCCTGGTCGGCGGCGATGACGAGGCCGCCCGCGTCCGGGATGCCCTTGCGGACCTCGGTCAGCCGCTGGTCGGCGGCGCGCAGCACGTTCGGCATCCAGTCGCCGCGCGGGTCGAGCGCGGTCCGCCAGGCCTGGCTGATCGCGTCCTTGGTCATCGGCTCGCCGAGCTTGGCGGCGATCTCGTCGCCGGCCTTGGTGCGCCAGCGCATGTTGCCGCTGTAGGAGAGGAAGATGACCGGCCGGACGACGCCGTCGCCGAGCGCGTGGCCGTAGCCGTACGTGTAGTCCGCGGACGAGCGGCGGATCCCGTCGTTGCCCTCCTCGTACGTGACGAAGGGGATCGGGTTCGTGTCGGACCGGAACGGGGTGCCGGTCAGGGCCAGGCGGCGGGTCGCCGGGTCGAAGGCCTCCAGGCAGGCTTCGCCCCAGGAGCGGGAGTCGCCGGCGTGGTGGATCTCGTCGAGGATGACGAGGGTCTTGCGCTGCTCGCAGCGGTTGCGGTGCAGCATCGGTCGGACGCCGACACCGGCGTAGGTGACGGCGACCCCGTGGTACTCGCGGCTCAGCGGGCCCGCCGAGTACTCGGGGTCGAGCCGGATGCCTATGCGGGCGGCGGCCTCCGCCCACTGCTTCTTCAGGTGCTCGGTCGGCGCGACCACGGTCACCTGCTGCACCACGTGGTGGTGCAGCAGCCAGGAGGCGAGGGTCAGCGCGAAGGTGGTCTTGCCGGCGCCTGGGGTGGCGACGGCGAGGAAGTCACGCGGCTGGGTCTGGATGTACTTGTCCAGCGCGCCCTGTTGCCAGGCACGCAGTTTGCTGGCGGTACCCCACGGCGCGCGGCCGGGGAAGGCGGGTGAGAGGTGGTGGGAGGCGGTAGTAGTCACGGTCTCCGGTTCGGGCTCTCGACGGCGTTCGTTCGAAGGACAACCGGGCCACCCTACCGGGGCCGGCCCGCCCCTCGCGGAGGGACAGGCCCGTGACCTCGGGCGGTGCGGCGAGTGTCACACCGGCCGCAACTCCCGCAGCCGGGAAGCGATCACCGGCACCTCGGCCTCGGCCCCGGACGCCACGTCGACGACCAGGCCGTACGCGGCGTCCTGGTCGACGGCCGCCGGGTCGATGCCGTTCACGGCGAGGAACGTCGCGGCCGCGAGCCAGGCGGTGCGCTTGTTCCCGTCGACCAGGGGATGGTTCGTCGCGATGCCGTGGAGCAGCGCGGCAGCCTGCTCGTACGGGTCCTCGTACGCCGGCGTCCCGAACATGCGGGCCCGCGGCCGGTGCACCGCCGACTCCAGCAGGCCGGGGGCGCGCAACTCGACGGGCTGGTCCTGGGCCAGGCAGGCGTGCCGGGCCAGGTCGAGCACCTCGGCGAGGGTGAGGTGCCGCACAGGAGCGGTGATGGTGTGGTTCGCGGTCATGCGCCGAGCCGCTTCAGGAGCGGGGCGTGCTGCCGGGCCAGCCGGGCCGCCGCAGCGCCGACCTGCTCGCGCTCCCGGCGCAGGTGCTCGCGTACGGCTGCGGCGGCATGCTCCTCGGGCGTGGAGCCGGTGGCGTCGGCGAGGTCGGCGAGCTCCGCGCACTCGGCGGCGGAGAGCCGGACGATCAGCTCGTTCATGCACGCAGCGTAGCGACGCGGCGCTGGCCGATCAGCCGATTTCCGTGGCCGGGCGCTCGTGCAGGCGGGTGGCGACCCAGGCGCCGACCAGCGCGACCGCGGCCATCGGCAGGAAGACGACGGCGAAGGCGGCGGGATGCGAGGCGGCGGCGCTGGCCGCCTCCCCGGCCGCGTGGGCGGCGGCCCCCACCGCGCCCCCGCCCAGCGCGGCGAACGCGGCCCCGCCCGCGGCCAGCAGCACCACGTTCGCCAGGGCGTCGGAGATCTGCAGCGCGGCGGAGTTCGCCCCCGCCTCCTCCGGCGCCGACAGCTTCAGCAGCAGCACGCTCGTCGACCCGATCACGAGCCCCATGCCGAGACAGCCGATGCCCCAGGTCAGGGCCAGCGACCACACCGGCACCCACGGCACCAGCACCGCCGGCGCCGCGGCGATCGCGAACGCCACCAGCACCATCCCGAGCACCATCAGCCGCTCCCGGTACGGCGCCACCCGGCCCGTGGACTGGATCCACGAACCGCCCGCCCAGGTCAGCCCGCCCAGCGCCAGCGAGAACCCGGCCAGCGTCGGGCTCAGCCCCCGCTGAGTGACCAGCATCAGCGGCACGAAGCTCTCGGCCGCGATGAACGAGCCCGCCGCGACCCCGCGCAGCAGGACCACCGACGGCAGCCCGCGCCGCGCCAGGTACGTCCCGCGCGGCAGCAGCCCCAGCACGGCGGGCACCAGCAGGCCCGCCCCGACGGCCCCCGGCAGCAGCGACCACCACCGCAGGTCCTGGGCGGCGTACTGGAGCAGCCCCGCCCCGAGGGAGATCCCGAACGCCAGCCGGATCCGGCGCCGGTCGAACGCGACGGGCGGCGCGTCCGGATCGACCGGCCCGGCCGCGGTCCGCCGTATCGCGGGCAGCGCGACCGCGAGCGGTACGACGACCAGCACCGGAATCCCGAGGAACACCCACCGCCAGCCGAGGTGCTCGGTGACCGTCCCCGCGGCCAGCGGCCCGACGATCGACGGGACCACCCAGCTCGCGGCGAAGGCAGCCATGATCGCGGGCCGCAGCCGCTCCTCGTAGGCCCGGCTCACCACCACGTACAGGGCGACGATGACGAGCCCCCCGCCGAAGCCCTGCACCGCCCGGCCCAGCACGAACACCCACATGGCCGTCGCGGTCCCGGCCAGGACCAGCCCGGCGGCGAACGCCCCGATCCCCGCGGTCAGCGCCCGCAGCGGCCCGCGGCGGTCACACCACTGCCCGGACAGCACCATCCCGAAGAGACTGGTGGTGAAGTAAGCAGAAAACGCAAAGGCATAGACCCCGATCCCGTCGAGCTCGCGCGCGGCGACGGGCATGGCGGTGCCGACGGCGGTGGCCTCGAAGGCGATCAGGAAGATGCAGGAGATCATCCCGATGCTGAGCGTCCGGTACGCGGACCCGAGAATCCCGCCCTGGTCAGGAGGCGGGACGGGGGATGTACCGGTCTGCGAGACACGGGGCTCAAGGACGCTCATCGCCTCAGCGTAAGCGGCACACCCCACTTCCGCCCCTGTCCGTCAGACGGAACCCCCCTCATCCGCAGGACCTAGGCCGAGAGCCGCAGGCCCCGGCCTGTGAACACAGCATGGCGGTCTCATTGCACCCCCGGGGGCTCCCTTCCGGGGCCGCCCCCGCCCCCCATACGGTCGTACCCGAAGCCAAACAAGGCCGTGTGCCCGAGTGGTTGAGGGACTCGATTGCAAATCGAGCAACACCGGTTCGATTCCGGTCACGGCTTCTGAAGCTGGTCTGACCAGCGGAGACGAGCGGAGCAGAGCGGTTGGCGGCACCGTTGCCACGGTGCCAGGTCAACCGCCTGCGCGCTTGAGATCGGACGTAGAGCGGCCAGCCTGGCACCCCGAACCGGGGATGCCCATGACTGCCGGCACTGCGACGAAGCCGCTTAACAACGGGCGTGGGGGTGACCACAGCGGGCCAGGCAGAGACGTCTGTCCGGCCCCACCGCCCTCGCCACTTGGCTCTTCCTCCGACTCAGCGCCAGTGGTTGGTGTCCACGATCTCGCCGGTCTCCAGGTCGATGCGGCCCTGGAAGTCGCCCGCGTTGCGGGTGACCATGACCAGGAGTGGCCTCCCGTCCTGTGGGAAGGCGGTGTAGAAGCCGTGCACGTCGTTTGGGTCCGGCAACAGGTTGCGCGGTGGGCGCAGTCGGAACCGCTCCGAGCCGTCAGCCTGGTAGACCACCGCGTTGTCCGATGGGGTGAAGGGCGCGCTGTTGATCGCTTCCACCACCAGCACCAGCGTCTCGTCGTACTCCCGCCACGCCAGGACGATCCGTGGTGGCAGCTCATACTTCTTCTCGACATCCCCGGCGGGGCCACTCCAACGGATGGTGGTGTCACCCCGGGTCCAGGTGACCACGACATCGGGCTCTTCTGCTGTCACTTGGGAATCTCCTTAGGTGGGCCGACTGGTATCAACCGGGCTCGGTCTGTGAATTCCATGATCTCTATTTGAGTCCCACCACCGGGCAGACGGCCCAGCTTCTCGTCCATCTGAGGTCCGATGATGCTCTCCTGGACGAGGATCGGGTCACCGTCGGAGATGCGGTAGCGCTGCAGGAGCGAGACGTCGGGCTTCCAGTCGGTGCGGACGGCCATCTGGTCGCGAACGTACTGCTGGTTGGGGACGTCGTCGAACGTACCGAATCCGCCCGGATCGGTCTGACCGCGGGAGATCACCATGTTGAACTCCTCGCCCGGCTTGGCGAAGCGCGCGACGATAGTCGACCCCTCCAGGTGCGGGACGGTGTCACCACGCTTGGACGGGGGCAGGGCTTTCTGTTCCTGGTCCTTCTTTGGGCAGCCACTGAGGCCCAGCGGGTCCACCCACACGTGCGGGTTGGTGACGTAGGCGACCGGGTTCGGGGCCGGCGCGAGGCCCAGTGGGTCGCTCGTCAGGTAGCGGGCGGTTTCCGGGTCGTAGGTGCGGAAGTAGTTGTGGTGGAGGCCGGTTTCTGGATCGTGGTACTGGCCTGGGAAGCGCAGCGGGGTGTAGGCGGATGCGTCCCGGTTCCAGCTTGTCTTGCCCCATACCGTCGAACGGGTGCGCCAGGCGACCTCGCCCTGTTCGTCGATGAGCTCGGTCGGGGTTCCGACCAGGTCGGTGACGATGGCGAAGAACCGGCTGTCGATCTCCTCCTGCGACGCCTTCGATTCCCTCGCCCCTTGCTGTACCTGGCGTATGGACTCCGCCTGCGTGAGCGGGTGCAGGCAGGAGTGCGTCCAGGTGAGCGTGACCTCGTGCGGGTTCCCTGCCGAGCGTGTCGTTTGCTCGATGAGGGTTGGACCGTCCCATGTGAAGACGGTCTCCTCCACGACCTCGTCCGACTTCGCCGATGTCTCATGTGAGGCATCGCTCGAGGCAAGGCGCTGCTTCGCGGCACGGCGGCCCAGCGCGTCGTAGCGGTAGCGCCAGCGCGTCCCGTCCGGGGTGGTTACCTCTGTGAGCCGGTCGTCCGCGTCCCAGGTGTAGTGCCAGGTGTCCGGCTTCCGGGAGAGGCGGGTCTTCTGCCGCAGGATCACGCGGCCTTGGGCGTCGTGCTCATAGCGGACACGGCCCGCCCGGGTGATCCGCGTTCCAGTGTAGGCGCGGTCGCCGATGGCTTCCGCGCCCAGCTGCTCCGGCCAGGCGGCCGAGGTCTGGTTGCCCGCCTCGTCGTAGGCATAGCGCTCCGACCAGGAAGCGGCGTCCACGGCGGTAACCCGGGAGGCGGAGTCCAGGGTGAAGGTCCGCGGCCCCGTGGCCTCGTCGTCGATGGCCAGCAGATTGCCGTCGGCACGGTAGCTGTAGCCGCGGCGCAGCAGGGTCCGCTGGTCCGGGCCGGTGATGTGTCGGGTGGTGAGCCGGCCAGCCGCGTCGAAGGTTTGGTGGAGTTCGGTGGTGTCGCCGATGCGGCGCGTCAGTTCACGGCCGGCGGCGTCTCGCTCGAAGGTCAGGGTCCGGCCCGAGGCGGTGATCTCGGTGCAGTGGCCGCCCGCGTCGTACCTCCAGCGGGTCTCCGCCCCGGTGGGGGTGGTCATGGTGACCGGTCGGCTTAGCTCGTCGTACGCGTAGCGGACCGTGCGGCCGTCGACTTGCTCCTCGACCAGTCGGCCGTGCCGGTCGCGGATGCGGACCAGCGTGGTGCCGTCGGAGGAGACCGCCGCCGCCGGCAGGTCGAAGACGTCGAACTCGAACGTCGCCGTACCGGCGGGGGAGGTCTTGCGGATGATTCGGCCGAGCACGTCCCGCTCGTACGCGATCTCCTCACCCAGACCGTTTGTGCGGGAGCGTAGCCGTCCGGTCGGGTCGTAGGAGTAGCTCAGGGTCAGGCCGTCGAAATCGGTCTCCGATGTCAGCCGCCCCGCCGCGTCGTACTTGTACTCCCAGGTCAGTCCCTGGGGGTTGCGTACGCCCGTCAGCCGCAGCAACGCGTCGTAGGTGTACTCGTGCCGTACGCCGTCGGGCCCGGTCCGGGCGGCGAGGAGGTCGAAGTGGGTGTACTCGAAACGGGTCACCCCACCCGCCGGGTCGGTGAAGGCGGTGCAGTTGCCCTCGCCGTCGTAACTCCACACCGACTCGGCGCCGTCCGGGTCCACCCGGCGGGCGGGGAGCCCCTCCGGAGTCCACTCCACGGTCGTCACCCCGCCGAGCGGGTCGGTCACGCGCACTGGGCGCCCGAACGCGTCCCGCTCGCATCGGGAGGTGGCGCCGAGGGGGTCCGTGATGGTGAGTGGCAGACCGGCCGCGTCGGTTGTGTAGCGGGTGACGGCGCCCAGCGGATTGGTCACTGTGACGACGTGGCCGCGTTCGTCGTAGCCGAACGTGGTGACGGCACCCGCCGAGGTGGTAAGCGACGTGCGGTTGCCGCGCTCGTCGTAAGTCTGGCGGATGATCGTGCCGTCGGCATTGGCCACGCGTACCGGCAGGCCAAGCTCGTCGTACTCGATGCCGGCGGTGCGGCCGTCGGGACGTATCGCGCGGGTGATCCGCCCCGCTTCGTCGTACTCCTGGAGACAGGTAGCGCCCAGCGGATCGGTACGGCTGATCACGCGGCCGCGGCTGTCGTACTGGTAGCGGGTGACCGCGCCCAGCGGGTCGATCTCGGCGACGACCCGGTACCGGTCATCGATCAGGTAGCGGCGGGTGTGCCCCTCGGGGGTGGTGACGGCGGTGATCCGGTTGCCGGTCTTCGGCTCCCGTGCGTCGTATGAGAGCGTCAATGCGAGGTGGCCCTCGCTGCCGCCCTGCGCAACACACCGGTTCTGATCGTCGTAGGTGTAGTCGTAGCGACTGTTGTTGGTGTCGGTCCAGGAGGTGATGCGTCCGCGGTCGTCATAGGTCAAGCGGAGCGGCAGGCTGGAGGAATTGGTGACCTCAGTGAGGTTTCCGTCGGTATAGCCGTACGCGAGGATCCGCGGGCCGTCGGCCAGGTGGAGGGCGGTGACGCGGCCGTCGGCGGTGTCGAAGCGGAGACGGTAGCCGCCAGAGTGGGATATCCCGAGCGGGACGCCCTGGTCGTCGTACTCGAAAGTGATCAGGTTGCCATTGCGGTCTTCGATCTGGGCGATCGGCGCAATGCCGTCCTCGGCTCCGTCCGCCGGCGGGCTGAAGCGGCGTACGTGCCCGGAAGCCGGGTCCGTCAGCACCCAATCACCATCCGGCATGCGCTCCAGCGGGCGGAGCGGCCCAGTCCCGGGCATAACCGGGACTCCGGGAGCAGGATGCGGATAGGCAACGAGCAACCCGTCCTCGGAGACCAGCACGACGCCCGCGGCGTCTATCTCAAGGTGCTGGTCGATCGTTGACGCCCAAGACGGGCCGAACCAGCGGCCGGCCGTGTACCCAGATTCCGCGCGCCGGACGAAGGCCAGAGGCAGGGTGCCGGGGAGCACGATGTCGGTCTGAGGCAGGAACATCCGGCCGGTTGCCAGATCGATCGGGTCGGTGTCGCCTGTGGTCGTCCCACTGTCCGGGGTGCTGTGAGCGTCGGGACCGTCGTTGTCCAGGCCCTGGCGGGCGGGGCCTTTGGTGTCTTCCAGGTGCTTGGCGGCGGTGGCGGCCTTCTTCGCGGCGCCGGCGCCCTTGGAGCCGCCCAGTTCGAAAAGGAACTTGCCGATGCCCTCGTTGGAGTCCTTCATGAAGTCGTCGAGCATCTTCTTGCCCGCGCCCCACGGGTCGTTGGCCATCGTGACCAGGCCCGCCGCGGTGGAGTTCAGGCTCGTCACGTACTCGGCGGGGTGGGTGATGTTGTACGGGTCGGCCGGGTTCAGGCTCCGCGCGAAGCTGACCATGCCGGCGGCGCCCTTGATGACACCGCCGGCGAGGTGGGTCTTGGCGAGGTCGACATAGTCCATGCCGTCGGCGAGCTGCTCGGCGTAGGAGGGTTTGGGCGGGGCTGCGTCGCGGGCGGTCCGGACGGCGGTTCGGACGGTTTCGGCGACGTCGTTGCGCTGTTTGCGGGCGTTGTCGAGTTTGTCCTGGGCGGCGGTGGCCATGGCCTTGCCCGGGTCGTCGTATGTGTCGGCGGGGCGGGGCGGGAGGTGTTCCTTCTTCGCCTCGGCCGCGTCGCGGTATGCGTCGACGAGTTTCTTGTGGGCGTTGTAGGCGTCCTGTGAGGCCTTCTTCGCCGCGTTGTAGTCGTCGAGGGCTTCTTTCGCCTTGTTCTGGGCCCATTCGACGGTCTCGGCGAACTGGCTCATGGCCTGGGCGGCGTCGCCGAAGGCCTTCGCTGCCTTGAACCAGCGCGGCGGCTCCTTGGCCACCGCCTCCCGGAACGCGGTCGCGGCCGCGCCTTTGAGTCCGTCCGGCTCGGCCAGGTTCTTCAGGCCGTTGCCGACGGAGGTGAAGGACTCCTTGAAGTCGTTCAGGTGCCCGACCTGTTCGCGGATCTTCGCGGGGCTGCCGTAGATGAGCCTCTTGGGGTCCTCGGTCTGGCCGAGCTCGAGCTCGGCGACGTCCGCGCCGAGCTGGTTGGCCGCCGAGCGGCTCTTGTCGCGGACCCAGTCGCCCGCGCTCTCCCACCCCATGTCGTCGGCGACGCCGGCGACGTTGTCGCCGCCCAGCTCGATCAGCTCGCCAAGGTCCTCTGCCCTGTCCTCGACCCAGTCTTCTGCCGAATCCGGTATGAGATCCCGCCAGCCCATGTCAGTCCTTGTCCCCGTCGCCGCCGCCGGCCTGTTCCAGCAGGTCCTTCAACGATCCGATCCGCCCCGTCGAGGTCACCGTGTCCGTGGTGTCCGACCAGTTCTGCTTGATGTCCTTCGCGCTCTTCTCGAAGGACTGCACGCTGTAGTCCGGCTTGTAGAGGTCCCAGCTGAGGACGTCCCCCCAGGCCTTCTTCTCGATCTCGTCCTCACTGGCATGCGGATTCCCCCACGCAGCGTTGACCCCGACCTTGAACGCGCCGTGGATGTACTGGTCCTCCTCCCACACCGTCCCCGCCGCGATCCCCAGGTTCCCGGCCAGCGTGGACGCATCCTGGATCAGGGCGCGCACGCCCCACTCCCACCGCTCGCAGAAGTCCTCGAAGTCCGTGGCCAGCCCCGCGTGCCCCGTCTCCATCCCCGTCATCGACAGGTTCTCGAAACCCGCACCCTGCGAGGCACCGGCCGCATCACCGGACTCCCGCAACTCCGCAATCGCCGCCCGCAAACCGGACTGGATCGCCGCGACCGCCTGCGGCGAAACCTCCAGATCCTTGTCCGCCGCCATCAGGCCACCACCCCGGCGTCAGCCTCGGCGTGGGCGTCGGCGGTGTCGACGGCACAGGCATCGGGAACGATGCCCGCCACCGGCGGGAACAGCATCGACCCGTCCTCGTCCGCCACGTTCACGGCTACTCCGGCCGGCCCGCCCACCTGCGGCACCACCACATCAACCAGCCGGGCACCGAGAATGGCCAGATACGGCCACTCCCGGCCCGCTTCACCGCGCGCCAGCGCGAACCGGGACAGCGCCTCCTCGTCGGTGAACGCGTAGAACCAGCGGATCCCCCCGGACACGGCAGACATCAGCCCCCCGTCCGACCCGTCAGTAAGCGGAACGAGCAGCGCGGTCCGCCGGAACTCGCCCACCAAGCGGCCCGGAACCCCTTCGCCTGCCCGGTATGCGGCTATCTCTGCGGCCAGTACCATGCCGGTCCGCCCCCCTTTCAGGTGATCTACACCAGAGGGGAACAGTACCTTGATCGTCATGCCGGAAGCCGCAGGGTAAGGCTCCGAGCAGCCCGGTTACAGGTTCATCCCTGACAGGCGGGTCAGTCGGGTCAGCTTGTCGTTACTCCTGCGGTGCAGGGAGGCGAGCACCCTCAGGACTTCTCGCCCCATGGGGTGAATTCGCGCCATCTGCGGGGCCGCGCCGAAGGCAAGCGTGAGGTTGTCCAGGGCTGCATCCCAGTTTCCCTACGTCCAGCTGCGCACGGGCCGCGTTGATGTAGGTGGGCGCCACCCGGGTGGGAGGAAGCCCAGTCAGGGCACCCGCGAGATCGTCTGTGAGGGCAAGTGCGTCATGGGGTCTGCCGAGATCCACGTTCGTTGCCAGGACGTGCGTGAACGTGTTCTGCGGGCCCACGGTCAGCCCGTGCACCTTCAGCTCGCCGGACAGGCCGTCCGAGATCGCCATGGCCGATCGGATGTGCCGCTGCGCTTCACGCTTGGCTTCCCGCTTGTCGGGGAGGCGGCCGGCCAACGTCATCCCCCGCAGGTTGAGGATGCAGACAGCAACCTCCCTCTCTTCCCCGGAAAGGCTCGCCTGCGCTTGCCCGATGGACCGATCGACGAGGGTGAGACCGCGCTCCACATCCCCGAAATTCAGGTAGGTGCCTGCCCTGTCCCGGGCAGCTACGGCCACCCCTAGAGGGTTGCGCTTCTGCTCCACAGCCCACCGCTGGCGTGTCACGGCCAGTTCCGCCATGTCCATCCAGCGGTGCCGGGCCGCGAGCCAGTAGACAGAGCTATAGACATCGGCCAGCCGCATCCACGCCTGGGGGGTGTTAGCCGCGTGGGCGTGCTCCGTGGCGTCCCTGAGCAGCCCAGGGAGCGCCGTGAGTAGCTTGTCGACCTTGACCTCTTCGCGGAGTTTCTGCGCGCCATCCATGGCGGCCGTGAACGCGTCCTCCACGATCGGTCGGCCCTCTGGCAGGTCGTAGTCCCTGATCGCGTCCCGTAGCTCAGACAGGCTTGCCTCGGTCGCCCGCCCAGCAGGCGCCTCCCCGAACACCTGCGCCATGGTCAGGCCCATGGCCTTGCCCAGCTCTGCCGCAACGGCGGGGCTGAGGGTTCGATCGCCCACTTCGATCTTCGACAACAGCGATACAGAGATGTTCGCTTGGCGGGCCAACTGCGATTGAGACAGGCCGCGCGCCTTCCGCAGCGTGGCCAGGTGTGCGCCGGGGGGAAGCTCAGTCGCGCTCATGGGCCCATCTTCCCGAGAACGACCATGGCCGTTCCCTCTGTTCGCAACGTCCACGCTCATGGTCACACGCCCTGCACCCGACCACACACACGCTGTGCAAGTTCTGTGCAAGTTCGCTCCCCCGCTGAGGAGTTGTCTAGTACCAGGACAACGGCGCTTCGAGAGACGGTGAACATCGATGGCACCACCGCAGAAGGACACCTTCGAGTACGTGACGTACACGAAGAAGCGGGAGACGTGCCCCGCGTGCCTGAAGCCCATCCGGCTCGACCGCCCGGCCCGCCGGGGGATGCTCGGGCGGGCGGACGGTGACCCGATCGTCGCCTACTGGCACATGTCCTGCGCCCCCGAGGGGGCACGGCGGTGATCAGCGCTGCCGATATGGGCCAGAGGGTGGTTGACTCCCGGGGCCGGTCGGGCGTCCTGGCCGACTACGACCTGTATGGGAGAAACCTGCCGACATGCCGGCCAACCGGAGGCCCGTGCCGGTGGCGTTCATCCGCCCCGACACCGGAAGCCGCGAACTCATCGTCCATGCCCGTGAGGTGAGGCGGCGGTGAACAAGCACATGGATTTGGTCAGCTGGCTCGGGTTCGCCGCCCGGGTGGCCCCGGTGGCCGCTCCCCTAGCCCGAGGCCTGAACGCGTAGCGGCGCGGCCAACCGAAAGCCCGCGCCCCTTACAGCTCAGCCAGGAAGAGCACCGTGCCCCACGCCCGCGGATGGGCTCCTGCAAGGCAGGGCGACCCCGGTTCGAGTCCGCGCAAGGGAATCCCACCCCTCCCGGGGCCGCGACGTACTGCGGTCTCTGTGCCGGCCATGGGGGCATTTGGTGCCCCGAGTGCTGCGGTTTCGAGGGGTGCCGCACCTGCGACTACACGTACAAGGTGCCGTGTCCGACCTGTTCGGGCGGCACGCTCGAACCGATCCGGTGGTGAATCAATGTCCATGAGAGAGCTGCGCCGCCTGATGGAACGGCGGCCCGCCAACGTTGATCCGGCAACGTGCGACCAGTGCGCTCCCTCCGGGACAAAGGGCGGGCGGCAATCGACCAGCGCAGCCACGCCAGCCTGTTCGCGGTGGCTGAGGACATGCTGATCCACAAGCGATACGGGCACCCCGAGGGCTTGACGCGGCTGCCCGGCGAGCCCCTGTAGAGGGCCACGGACCCCCGTCCCTCACGGGGCGGGTTGTACGACGGTGCGGGGACCGCTTCCCCGGAATCACGTCGAAGGGATCAAGCACCATGAGCAAAGTCCCCGGATCCGCGTTCGAGTTCCGTACGTCCAGCGCCTGCCAGTACGAGAACACCAACCCCCGCTGTGTCGAGGTGGCCACCAACATCCCGGGCGTGGTCGCCGTCCGGAACAGCGTCACTGGCGGGGCCGTCGAATTCACCCCGGACGAGTGGACCGCGTTCCTCGCCGGTGCCAAGCTGGGCGAGTTCGACCTGTCGGCCTAGGAGGCGCCTTGCAGGAGTGCCCACGCTGCGGCGGTGACCCAACACCCGACCCGGAACACTCACGGGTGAGATGGTGCCTGTCCTGCTGGCACTCCTGGGCCGTCCCGCAGCAGCACCCCTGTCCGGGCTACCTGCCCCGCTTCATGCCCGCCCTGCGGGCCCTGAGGAACCACCGTCCCTAGCCTCTCGGGCCCTCGGCCCCGCCTGTCTGCCGTTCCCCTGGCGGATGCCGGGGCTTCCCCATGCGGCCTCGGAATCGGCGATCCCCCCGCGCCCAAAGGACATGGGGGGACCGCCTGCAACGCGAGTTACGCCGGTTCGATTCGGGTCACGGCTTCTCCCGAAGGCCGTCCAGGGCAGGCGCACCCCTGGACGGCCTTCGGCGTCAGCTGCTCCTGCGACGCATGAGGACCGCCGTAACCGCACTGCCGACGAGCACACAGGCACCCAACCCGAGCGCGATCCAGGTCATGCCGCTGCCGCCGTCGGATTCCTTGGCCTGGGGCGCCGGGGCACCGGACGGCGGCTTCTTGCCATCGCCGCCAGCCGACGGAGCGGGCGAGTTCTTCGCATCCGCGGCAGCCAGGTCCGGCAGCGGGAAGACATCCGCGGGGCCAGGATCGCCGGGGGTAGGCAGCGCGATCTTCGGGCGGACGATGCCGTAGCCCAGGTAGTCGTTGCGCTCCTTGCCGTCATCGCCCTTGCCGGCGGTGTTCAGGAGGACACGAAGCACCTGGTTGTTGGTCCACTCCGGGTGCGCCGACCAGAGCAGCGCCGCCGAGGCGGAGACGAGGGCGGTGGCGTCACTGGTGCCATGGTTCTTGCAGACGCCAGTCTTGCCGGCGCACGCCGTCACGATGTCCATCCCGGGGGCAGACATGTCGACCTGCGGACCGTGCTGCGACTCCGCGGTTGCGCCTCCGTCAGCTCCGACGGCACCGACGCCCACCACTCCCGGCGTTGCCGCCGGGTACATGACCGCGTTCGTGGTATTGCCGTCGTTACCAACAGAGGCAAAGATCAGCTTTCCCTTGGACAAGGCGTACTTCACTGCATCGAGACGCCCAGGATCATCCTGTTCTGCGCCCATGGAGATGTTGATGATCTTGGCTTCAGAGTCCGCCGCGAACCGGATCGCATCATTCCAGATCGGCTTCGTCTTGTTGAGCTGGTGCGGCACGCGAATCGGAAGGATCTTGACACCCGGAGCAAGACCGAACGCCCCATCACCGCTCGGGTGCTTCCCCGAGCCAGCGATCAGCGCGGCCATGGTGGTGCCGTGCTTCTCGTAGTCCGTGCGCTCGTCCCCCGAGTAATCCGTCGCAAAGTCCTTACCTGGAAGAACTTGGCCCTCAAGCTCGGGGACGCGGTCAACGCCGCTGTCGATGACGGCGACGGTAACACCCTTGCCCGTGCTGATCTTCCAGATGTCGTCGGCCTTCATGGCGTCGAGATGCCACTGCTGGGACCGGACGGTCTCCGCGTGGGCCGGGGTCGCTGCGACCCCGGCCAGCAGGAGACCCACCAGGGCCGCGGTCGCCTTGCGCATGCACACCCCGGACGCCGACGGGGTCCTGGTGCCGCGCGCTCCGCTCCTTCCGCCCCATCGGGCCGGATCGGGCGAGAAGGATGGCACGTCAGCTGCTCCTGCGCCGTATGACGACCGCTGTCACGGCGCCGCCGACGAGCACGCACGCGCCGAGCCCGAGCGCGATCCAGGTCATGTTGCTGCCGCCGCTTTCCTTGGCCTCGGCCTGCGGCGCGGCGGACGCACCGGACTGCGGCTTCTTGCTGTCACCGCCGGCCGACGGTGTGGGCGAATTCTTCGCATCCGCGGCAGCCAGGTCCGGCAGCGGGAAGACATCCGCGGGGCCGGGGTCACCGGGCGTGGGAAGCGCAATCTTCGGGCGGACGACGCCGTAACCGACGTAATCGTTGCGCTGCGCGCCGTTCGTCGGACCGCCGGCAGTGTTCAGCAGGACCCGGAGCACCTGGTTGTTGGTCCACTCCGGGTGCGCCGACCAAAGCAAGGCGGCCGAAGCGGAAGCGAGGGCGGTGGCGTCACTGGTGCCAGCGGTCTTGCATAGACCGGTCTTGCCGCCACACGCCGTCACGATGTCTATGCCGGGTGCAGACAGGTCGACCTGCGGACCGTGCTGCGACTCCTTGGTCGCAACCCCATCTGGCCCCACAGCACCGACGCCCACCACACCAGGGGTCGCCGCAGGGTACATAACCTTGTTCAGGGTGTCGCCATCATTGCCCACGCCAGCAAAAATCAGCTTCCCCTTGGACAAGGCGTACTTCACAGCATCAAGCCGCCCAGGATCATCTTGTTCCGTGGCCATGGAGATGTTGATGATCTTGGCTTCGGAGTCCGCCGCGAACCGAATCGCCTCCGTCCAGATCGACCTCGTCTTGTTGAACTCGTGCGGCACACGAATCGGAAGGATCTTGGCACCCGGAGCAAGACCGAATGCCCCGTCACCGCTCGGATGCTTCCCAGAGCCGGCGATCAGTGCAGCCATGTTGGTGCCGTGTTTGCCATAGTCCGAGCGCTCATCTCCCGAATACTCCGTCGCGAAATCCTTACCTGGAAGCACCTGGCCTTCAAGTTCGGGGATGCGCTCGACTCCACTGTCGATGACAGCGACGGTTACGCCTTTGCCCGTGCTGGTCTTCCAGATGTCGTCGACCTTCATGGCGTCGAGATGCCATTGCTTGGACCGGATGGTCTCTGCATGGGCCGGGGTCGCGGCGACCCCGGCCAGCAGGAGGCCCACCAGGGCCGAGGCCGCCTTACGCATGCGCATCCCGTACAACATCCGTTCTGATCAGTCGATCACCGGCGGGACAACACGGCCGTTGCTCCGCCAGGTCTCTTCGTCCTCGGCCAGGTAGTCCGGGCGCTCACCCGACTGCTGGTCACGCCGGTTACCCGAAGCGTGCGCACCCGCGCCAGGGTGGCCCACCGCGCCGCGAGCCGCACCGGTGCCGGCCTCGTGGCGGACGAGACCCGCACCGCCCTGCGTGAACGGCTGCCCCCCGGCGGGGGTTCGGCCGATCACGCCGGGCTGGCGCCCACCGACGACACCGCCCGGCTCCATGGCCAGTCGGCGCCCCATCGCGGAACCGCCCGGGCCACCGACGTGAGGGCCACCCATGCCAGGGTGCATGCCGCCGACGCCGCCTCCGGCGCGGCCACCGCTCATCGGGCCTTCCGTCCCGATGACCGTTCCGCGTGGGATACCCGGGGTGGGGCCGCCCGCGGTCACCTGACGGCCACCGACGATGCCGGTTTCACGCGGCAGCAGCGGAGGAAGCCCACCGATCTTGCCACCAGGGGTCGGCGGAGACGGGATGGACGGGATTTTGCTGATGGGACCGCCACCGCCGGGCAGCGTCGGGCCCTTGCCGAGGGGCGGAAGCCCGACCGGCGGCATGGGTACGACCGGGTTGGGACCGTTGGGACCGGGAGCCGGGAGATTGGGCAGGCTGGTGACCGGCGGGACAGTCTTGTCAGGCAGGACTGCGACATGGTCGAGGTCCACATCCACGTCCTTGTCCGGCAGCGGCACGGGCGCGGGCCCGGTCGTCGGCGGCAGGTTGATATCCGGTCGGCCCAGCCCGTCGGAGTTTCCGGACGGCCCACTGCCGCGCGGCGACGAGGATACGTACGAGCCACCACCCGAGCCTCCCCCGTATCCACCCCCGGAACGCGAGAGGTCCTGCGATTCCGTGTTTACACCTACGGGGTGGAAATCACCCGGCGGCGTCGGGAAGGTCGGGATCTCGACCTTGCCGATCTGCGTCGACGACTGCTCGTACGCCCCGGCCAGCTTCGTCAGCGCGTCCACGGCCTTCGTGTGATCGCCGCTCAGCTTCGACCAGGCCTCTCGGCCCATCTGCTGAGCGTCCGGGTCGTTACGGTAGTCCTTGGAGGTTTTGAGGTTGTCGGCTGCCGACTGGTCGTACGGGGGGATGTTCTTCTTGACCTCGACCATGATCTGAGCAGCTTCGGTCATCCACTTGCCGCCCGCCTCGCTGAGGTCAGCCAGGCGCAGCGTCGCACTGCCAGCCTGGTCCGCCCAGTTCGCGAAGGCCTGGGCCGCCTGGCCTTCCCAGCCCGTGACCTTGGTCGTCTTGAGGGCGTTGCCGATCTCCCTGATCGTGGTCGTCGCGGTGGTCAGCTGCGTCGCGCGGGACTTGACCGTCTCAGAGTCGATCGAAGCGACCATCGCCAGCAGCTGCTGATGCGTGAAACCCTCGAAGTTCGTAGCCATCAGACGGCCCCCCCATCCGTTCCGCCGTTGCTGTTCGAGCCGTGCTGCGACTGTGCCTTCTTCTCCTGCGCGAGCGGGTCGCGATCCTCGACGTAGTCCTTCTTGGCCTGCCGGACAATCGCGCGCATACGCGCCTGCGTCTCCTCGTCGACGCCCGCGTAGCCCTTGCCGGACGTCAGGATCGCGATGCCCAGGCCTTCGATCTGGGCGGCCAGGCCCTTGGAGAGGTTTTCGAGCTGCTCGTGGACCGTGTTGTACGTCTTGAAGAGGGTTTCCGCCTCGGCGAAGCCCTTGCCGAGGGTGCCCTCGGGGAGGGTGCCGTCGGCCAGCTTCTTGTCGTACGCCTCCGAGCCCTTCAGCTTCGTCAGGAGCTCGTCGACCTTCTTCTTGTAGCCGGTCAGCGTCTCGTAGTCGACCGCAAGGGCCTGGGCCTGTGCGCGAATCGCGGCTGCTGTCTCGTTGGCTGCACCGCCCCCGAGCACCCAGTCCAACGCGTTCTCTGCCACGGCGGCCTCCCCGTATCCCCGTTTTCCCCGTTCGGTTCGCGGCCGGCACCGCCGCTCCCCGGTTCCCCGTTCGCTTGCGCTCACGCGCGTGCAAGAACAGTCCTACTCGATCACTCTAGCGACCGGCAGCGACAGCCCCAACCTCGGGGTTGCACGTGCAATGCGGGTCACACGGCTACGAGTTGGTGGCCGCCACCGCCGCGGAGGGCCTGATCGGGAGTCGGTTCACGGGGCGGCCCGTGGCCGCCCTGACCGCGGATGCCACGGCCGCGGGGGCCGTGACGACCGGGACGGCGCTGGCCGCCTTCGCGCCGAACGGGGCCACGACGTCGCGCTCTTCGACCAGCTTGACGATGCGGACCGACGGGGCGTCCAGCGACGTCGGCAGGGCATAGCCCGTCAGGTCGGGGTGGCGGACAAGGCCGGACACCGTGCGGAGGTTCTCCGTCAGGGCCGCACCCACGCCCTGCGTGACGCCCGCCTCGATACGGGCCGCCAGCTGGGCCGGGTTGAGGATCCGGCCGACGTCCTGGGCGACCGCCAGCTCGACCACGCGGACCGTGCCGAGCTCGATGTCCACGTCCACCACCGCCCGGATCGCGCAGAAGGCGAGGCCTACGAAGGCGTCGCCCTGGCCGTCGGCGCCCAGGGGCTCCGTGGGGTGGGGGCGGCACTGGGCCGTGGCCCAGAGTTCCTTGCCCATCATCGCCTCGACCACCGGCATCGAGAAGGCGCCGTCGTAGGACGTGATGCGGCCGTCCTGGATCTGGAGCAGCTCCGTGGACATGCCGAGGTTGTGGGCCATCGGCTGGAGCAGCTGGGTGCGGACCATCTTCGCCGCGCGTTCCACGGCACCGCCCGACACCCACGTGTGCCGGCCGTGTGCCGACGGGCCCGCCGACGGCTGGTCCGTGTCGACCGGGGCGGTGATCACCTCGTCCACGCCCAGGACTTCCTGGACGATCTGGCGCGCGAGCGTGGCGAAGCCCTGGCCGGTGTCGACGGCCGCGCAGATCACCGTCGCCACGCCGTTGACGACCTTCACCGTGGCCGTGGAGACCTCGTCGGCGCCTTCCGCGCCGAGCATGTGGACCATGCCGATGCCGTACCCGACGCCGCGCCGCACCGCGCCCGGCTCGCCCGCGCCGTCCGGGCCGCCCGGAAGCAGCCACTCCTCCTCCGGGGTGTCCTTCGGGAGGGAGGGGAGTTCGTGGTCGCGGACCGCGCGCAGGAGTTCGGCGACCGGGGCCGGGCAGGTCACCGTCTGGCCGGTGGGCAGCAGGTCGCCGGTGGCCAGGACGTTGCGCATGCGCAGTTCCGCGCCGTCGATGCCGAGGGCAGCGGCCAGCTTGTCCATCTGGCCCTCGTACGCGGCGCAGACCTGCATGGCGCCCTCGCCGCGCACATGGCCCGACGGGGGGTTGTTCGTGCGGACCGCCCAGCCCTCCACGAAGGCGTGCGGGACCACGTACGGGCCGCAGGCGAACGCCACGGCCGCCGCGAGGGACTCGGCGGAGGCGTCCGCGTACGCGCCGGCGTCCATCAGGATCTGGGCCTCGACCTTGACGAGGCGGCCCTCCGCGTCGGCGTGGTGCCGGTAGCGGAGCAGCGTCGGGTGGCGGTGGGTGTGGCCGAGGAAGGACTCCTCGCGGGTGGCGGCCAGCTTGACCGGGCAGCCGGTGCGCAGGGCCAGCAGGCCGAGGGGGAGCTGGAAGGCGGCGTCCTCGCGGTCGGCCGTCGCGCCGGGCACGCCGGTGACGACGACGCGGACGCGGTCCGGTTCGAGGCCGAAGCAGGCGGCGGCCAGGTCGCGGTCGAGGTGCGGGTCGGTGGAGGCGGTGTAGAGCTCCACGCCGCCGTCGGGCCGGGGGACGGCGAGCCCGGCCTCGGCGCCGATGGGCGCCGGGTCCTGCCGGCCGATCCGGTACAGGCCCTCGACGACGACCTCGCCCGTGGCCTCCGGGTCGCCGTAGCGGAGCGGGATGTGCCGGATCAGGTTGCCGTCGGGGTGCAGGGGCGGGGCGCCGAAGGCCTGCTCGGGGTCGGTGACCGCGTCGAGGAGCTCGTACTCGACGGTGATGGCGGCGGCCGCGAGGCGCGCCGTGTCGGGGTGGTCGGCGGCGACGGCGGCGATCGGTTCGCCGTGGTGCCGTACGACGTCGTGCGCGAACACGGGCCGGTCGGCGATCCGGCGGCCGTGGGTGGTCGCGCCGGGGACGTCGGCGTGCGTGACGACGGCGCGGACGCCGGGCATCTCGCAGGCGGCCGAGGTGTCGATGGACAGGATGCGGGCGTGCGCGTGCGGGGACCGCAGCACGGCGGCCCACAGCAACCCCTCGGCCCACAGGTCGGCGGCGTACGGGAAGGTGCCCTCGGTCTTGGCGCGCGCGTCGGCGGCGGGCACGGAGGCCCCGATACCGCGCGGAACTGCTGGTTCCGTCGGCTCGGCCGGGCCGCCGGCCGAGCCCGCGGCGCCGGCCGCAACGCTCGTGGTGAACGTCACGGTCGTCGTCGCCGTGGCCGTGGCCGCGTCCTGCCCGCTCACGCCATGCCTCCGTTGTGGTGGAACCCGCCCTCGCCGGGCAGTGCCTGGTGCGGGATGCGCGGAGCCTCGGCTGCCGCACCGCCGCCTCCGGCCGGGCCTGCCGCCCCTGCCGCTGCCACTTCGGCCTCCGCGCGCTCGGCGACGACCTCGCGGACCGCCTCCAGGACGCCCTTGTAGCCGGAGCAGCGGCACAGGTTCCCGCACAGCGCCTGGCGGGTCTCCAGGTCGCTGGGGGCGTGGTTGCCCTCCAGCAGGTCGTGGATGGTCATGGCCATCCCCGGCACGCAGAACCCGCACTGCACCGCACCCGACCTGCACAACGCCTGTTGCACGTCGGAGAGTTCCCCGCCGGTCGCGAGACCCTCGACCGTCCGGACCTCGCTGCCCGCGGCCGTCGCGGCCGGCACCAGGCAGGACGCCACGAGCCGCCCGTCGACCTGCACCGCGCAGGCCCCGCACTCGCCCTGCGAGCAGCCGTCCTTGGCGCCGGCCAGGCCGAGGCGCTCGCGCAGCACGTACAGCAGCGACTCGCCGATCCACGCGCCGGTGACCGGGCGGTCGGCGCCGTTGACGCGCAGCACGTACGAAGCCAGCGGGTGCTCGTGATGGGCGACGGCCGCGGCGGCCGCCTGCTCTTCCTCGTACGAGGGCCCCGCCAGCGGGATCCCTTCCCCGATGCTCGCGTCCGGTGGTGGCACGGCGCCGTCCGAGGAGTCCGCGCCCGGCACCACCCCGCCGGCGGCTCCGCCGGGGGCCCCTGCGGCGGCTTCGGCGAAGCCGTGCCCGTCCGCCGACCCGGCCGGCGCCTGGCCCGGCTCGTGCCCGGGCTCGTGGCCCGGCTCGTGCCCGGGCTCGTGGCCCGGCTCGTGGCCCGGCTCGTGTCCGGGCTCCGCCGCCGCGCCGTGGCCATGGCCCACTGCCGGGCCCGGCTCGGGACCAGGCTGGGGCTGGGTGTGGCGCTGCGGCTGGGGCTCCGGACCGGCGCCGTGGGCGGATGCCGGGAAGCCGTGGCCGCCTGCCTCCGCCTGCTCGGCGGAGCCGCCGGCGAGGGTGTACTCGGCCGGCTGCGCTTCCGCCTGGGGCCCGGTCTGGGCTGCCGGTGCGGGCGCCGCCTCGGTGACGGCGACCGCCACGGCCGGGGCTTCGGCCGGTGCCGCGTGGTGGGTGTCGTGCTCGGCGCCCGCGTGCAGTCCGGGGGCCTCGGCGGGCATGCCGGCAGGCGCCTCGGCGTGCACGCCGCCGTGCTGCGCCGGCTCGTGCTGCGCCTGCTCGTACTGCCCGAGGCCGTGCCCGTCCCCGAGCGCGATGCCGCGCCCGTGCGTGTGCCCGGGACCGTCCCCGAGCGGGATCCCGTGGCCGTGCGTGTGCCCGTGCTCGGTCTCGTAGGCGACGTGGCCGTACTCGCTTCGCCCGTGCTGCCCGTGCTGCCCGTGCTGCCGGCCCTGCTCCTGCTGTCCGGGCTGCCGGCCGTGGTCGTGCTGCTCGTGTGCGCGCGGGTAGGCGTCCGGGGGCGTGTGCGGGCCGGCCGCGGCCGCCGCGGGGCCGTGCGCGGCCTCGATGTCGTACGGGGCGGGGTGCGCCGGCTCGCCCTCCGGCAGTGGGGTGCCCACACCGGGCCCGCCCAGCACGCGCGGGGGCGGGCCGGGGGTGCCGACGCCGGGGCCGCCGAGGAGCCGCTGGCCGGCGCCGGACGGGCCCGCGCCGCCGTTGTCCGACTGCGCGGCGGGCAGGACGCCCGAGCTCAGCGGGGCGTCCGGGCTCGGCAGGGCGTCCTGGCTCGGCAGGGCGTCCGCGTGCGGGGTCTCGAAGCCCGGATGCGTCGCCCACGGGGCGGGGGCCCCGCCCGGCAGGGTCGCCGGGGCCTGGCTCCAGTCGGCGCCCGGCGCGCTGCCGGTCCGGAACTCGCCGCTCTGGTCGTGGAGTTCCGGCAGGGTCCACTGGCCGGTGGTCACCGGCTCGTCCGCCCGCAGCGCGTCGGGGAAGTGCCACTCCGCCGTCTCGCCGGGATCCTCGCCGTCCCGCGGGCCGGCCTGCTCCTGCCCCGGCACGGCGTCGGCGAACTCCGCCGCGACCGCCGCGGGGATCGGGATCGAGGCCGGGATCGGCCCGCCGACCGGAGCCGCCGGGCCCGCCTCGGCCGCGTGGCCGCCCGCGTCGGGCCACTGCGCCGGGGTCGCCCACGTGCCCGTGGCCGACGGATCCGTACCGGCGGACCCCAGCGGAACGATCATCGGCGGGGGGACGTACCCGTGCCCGGGCGCCGCCAGCGGCTCCCCCTTCCCGAGGGCGTCCAGCATGCCCGGGGGCAGGCTCACGAAGGCCGTCGCGTCGGCGGCGTCGTTGAACTCGCCGCTCTGCGGCACCGGCTGCCAGCCCCACGCCGGGGCGGCCTGGCCGCCCGCGTCCCCCGTCGTTCCGCTCACGTTCTCGTTCTCACTCATGAGGTCAGCGCCCTCCCCAGGGCCCTCCGTGCCAGCACGGCCACCGTCCGCCGCAGATGCAGTACACCGGGAGCAACCGGTTCCCCCTGGTCGGGGACGCAGGCGGCCGCGACGTAGTCGCCGAAGGCCTCCAGCGCCTCGGGGGCCAGGTTCCGCTCCCCGTCCCAGTCGATCAGTGAGGCCACCCACTGCTCGGCCTCCAGCGGCCGCAGCGGCATGGGGGCGACCGCGCCGATCGCACAGCGCACACCCCGGCGCGCCGGGTCCAGTACGAGCCCCACGGACGCCACGGCGCGACCCGGGCCCGTACGCCCGGTGGCCTTCAGGAACACCTGCGGGGCGTGCAGCAGCGGCACCCGCACGAAGCCGATCAGCTCGCCGGGCCGCAGCATCTCGCGGCCGGCCAGCAGGTACGAGACCGGGATCTCGCGCTGCCCGATCGGGCCGACGATGATGAGGGTGGCCTCCAGCGCGGCCAGCACGGGCAGTGCGTCGCCCGTCGGCGCGGCGCTGGCGATGTTCCCGCCGAGGGTGCCGGCGTTGCGGATCTGCGGCGGCCCGGCGGCCCGCGCGGCGGCGGCCAGGCCCGGCATCAGCGCGGCGAAGTCGGGGCGGCCCATCCGGGCGTGGGTGAGGCCCGCGCCGAGCAGGGCGTGGCCGTCCTCCTGGTACTGCCAGCCTCGGATCTCGTTGATCCGGCCGAGGCTCACCAGGCCGGCCGGCCGCAGCAGCCCGGCATTGACGGCCGCCATGAGGTCGGTGCCGCCGGCCACGGGCACGGCTGCGGGCATGGCGGCGAGTGCCGCCACGGCCTCGTCGAGCGAGGCCGGCAGCATCACGGACTGCGCCGCCTGCGGTGTGTGCGGTGCGTGCGTGGTCAACCCAGCTGCCCCTTCCCGATGTCCCGGTAACAGCGCTCACGCCTGTCCGCCGTACGGTACGTGCTCACTGCCGGGACGTGGCAACTCTGGCACATCTTCCCCACCGCCCGGCGCGAGGGTCCGCCGGGCGCCCCTTCGAGCTCCCGGCCGTCCGGATTCCCCCGTATCGACCGACTCGCCCGCATCAGGTGAATCAACCGAATCCAGTCCCGCGCGGCGTTTCGCACCGATGCGCATCGCTTCACACCGATGTGCACCTCATACACCTGGATCGAGCAAGAGTTCCCGACAACCCCCAAGCACGTAGGACGCCCCGGATTCCCCAGGAGTTCCAGAGATCTCCGGAGAATTCCCCGGGGTAGCGAAAGCGCTCCGGGCGCTCCGGAGAACCGGCTCCGGAACGCCTCGCACGGCCCCGTACGGCCCCGCACGTGCCCCGCGCACCCCGCGGGGCACAGGGGCGCGCGGCGGGCGGCGGCCGGGCCCCTGCGCCCCGTCCGCCGCCCCGGGTCACACGTTCGGCGGCTCCCCTTCGATCGGACGTCCGAGCACCCCCGGGCGCCGTTGCCACGGCAACGGCCCGCCGGGCGGCCGGTGCTCGACGCCCAGCACGTCAAGGCGGCGCCGGTGTCCGGCCATCCGGGCCTCGAAGCCGGCGTGGTCCCGTTCGCCCGGTTCGGGCAGCTCCGACCACACCACCTCGGCGAACGCCGCGAGCCGCGGGAACACCTGGTAGTCGATGCGGCCCTGGTCCTCCGTCACCTCGGTCCACATGTTGGCCTGCGCGCCGAGGACCCGCTCCGCGGCCGCCCCCGACAGCTGGGGCGGCACCGGCTCGAACCGGTACACGTCTTCCGACGTGCGCACGTACCCGATCGGCACCGGCTCGTCGGGGCCCGCCGCCTGACGGTGGTCCAGGTACACGTGCTGCTCGGGGCACATCACGACGTCGTGTCCGGCCTCGGCGGCGGCGATCCCGCCCGCGTAGCCGCGCCACGAGGAGACCGCCGCCCCGGGTGCGAGCCCGCCCTCCAGGATCTCGTCCCAGCCGATCAGCCTGCGCCCGCGCCGGGCCAGCCAGCCGTCGAAGTGCCGGATGAACCAGGACTGCAGCCCGTCCTCGCCGTCCACGCCCAGCTCGCGGATCCGCCGCTGCGCGGTCGGCGAGGCCCGCCACTGCGCCTTCGGGCACTCGTCGCCGCCCACGTGCACGAACGGGGAGACCTCCGGCGGGAACAGCTCCAGCAGCTCCTCGAACACGCCCTCGTAGAACCGCAGCACGGCCTCGGTCGGCGCGAGGACGTTCTCGCTGATCCCCCAGTCGTCCCCGACGCCCAGCGCGGCGGTGTCGACGACGTCGGTGTTCCCCAGGTCGGGGTACGCGGCGATGGCGGCCTGCGAATGGCCCGGCAGGTCGATCTCCGGGACCACCCGGATGTGCCGTTCGGCGGCGTAGGCGACGATCTCGCGGATGTCGTCCTGGGTGTAGAAGCCGCCGTGGGGGGTGTCGTTCCACAGCGGCGAGGCGCGGTGGCCCCGGCGGCTGCGCGGGCGCCAGGCGCCGGTCCCGGTGAGGCGCGGGTGGCGCTTGATCTCCAGCCGCCAGCCCTGGTCGTCCGTCAGGTGCAGGTGCAGCACGTTGAGCTTGTGGGCGGCCAGCAGGTCGAGCCAGCGCAGGACGCCGCTCTTCGGCGTGAAGTGCCGGGCCACGTCCAGCAGCATGCCGCGCCAACCGAAGCGGGGGCCGTCCTCGACGGTCCCCCGCGGCAGGACCCACACCCGCCCGGCGGCGACGGGCGGCGCGGCCCGCCGGTACGCGTCGGGGCCGAGCAGCTGGCGCAGGGTCTGGGCGGCCCAGAAGACGCCGGCCGGGGAGGCGCCGGCGAGATGCGCGCCCGAGACTCCGACGGTGAGCACGTAGCCCTCGGGCCCGAGGCGCGCGGCGAGCCCCTCGTCGATGCGCAGCCGGATTCCGTCCGCCCCGCCGCCCGGAGCCGCACCACCGCCCGGAGCGGTTCCGCCGCCCGGAGCGGTTCCGCCGCCGGGGCCTCCTCCTGCGCCGCCGCCCGGCGCCGCGGGCAGCAGGTCCCAGCCGGTGGCGGCGCCCAGTTCGCGGCGCAGCCAGCGGGCCGTGCCCTCGGTTCCGGGTCCGGCGTCCAGGAAGGGCCGGGGCCCGAAGACGTACGGGGGCGCGTCCTCGCGCAGGTCGGCGGTGCGGGGTGCGGGGATCAGGTCCATGCGGCGGCCCTTCACGGCGGCGCGGCGGGGCGCCCTGCACGGCACACGGGGGCGCGGGGCGCTCGTGACGCCGCCGACCCTAGTACGCGCGAAGGCCCCGGGGGTGCGCACGTGCGCACCCCCGGGGCCCCGGTTCCGCCAAGCCGTGTCCGGGCCCGCCCGGCCCCTCGGGGCGGGCGGCTCCGGGCGGCGCGGCCCCGAGGGGCCGGCCGACCGTGCCGGCCTGCGGCTACTTGTCCTTGCCGCCCTTGTCCTTGTCCCCGCCGGAGCCCATGGAGTCGTAGATTTCCTTGCACATGGGGCAGACCGGGTACTTCTTCGGGTCGCGGCCCGGCACCCACACCTTGCCGCAGAGCGCCACGACGGGGGTCCCGTCGAGGGCGCTCGCCATGATCTTGTCCTTCTGGACGTAGTGGGCGAAGCGCTCGTGGTCGCCGTCGCCGTGGGACACCTGCGGCGTCGGCTCTACGAGGGTCCCCGTACCAGTCCCGCGCTCGGGCTCAAGAGTGCTCATGCAAGCCAGGGTACCGATCGCGGCGCGGGTCAGTTCAGCGACGGGTCGTCGGGGTACGTGGCGACCATCGCGAGCTCGCTGCGCTGCCGGCGCAGCACCGCCCGCCACAACCGGGCCGGGTCGGGGAAGGAGATGTCGCCCGGCTCCGACTCCACGACGTACCAGGCGCCCTCGCCGAGCTCGTCCTCCAGCTGGCCGGGGCCCCAGCCGGAGTAGCCGGCGAAGATCCGCAGCGATCCGAGCGCGGAGGCCAGCAGCTCCGGCGGCGCCTCCAGGTCGACCAGGCCGATCGCCCCGTGCACCCGGCGCCACCCGAGCGGCCCCTCGTCACCCGGGATGACCGCCACCCCGAGCGCCGAGTCCAGGCCGACCGGGCCGCCCTGGAAGACGACCCCGGGATCGCCGGCCAGGGCCGCCCAGGGCAGGAGGATGTCACCGACCACCACGGGGGTCGGCCGGTTGAGGACCACGCCGAGCGAGCCCTGCTCGTCGTGGTCGAGCAGCAGCACCACCGCGCGGTCGAAGTTCGGATCCGCGAGGGAGGGGGTGGCCACGAGCAGCCGCCCTGTGAGGGAGGACACCTCGGTCATGCCGACATGATCCCTCACATTCGCCCTTCGGGGGGAGCCGGAGCCGCAATCGGGTCCCCGGCAGCGCGGGCGCACGGCAGCAGGAAGGAGCGCGCAGGGACCCCCGGCCGGGGCCCGGTGTTCCGGAAGCAGCGGAACGCGACGCTCCGCCAGCGGGTGGGCACGGAGGGTGTTGTGGCCGTTTCATGACGCTTTTCCGGCCGCGTCGGCCTTACGAAGCGGGGGGCAGTGCCCCTTACCCTTTTCCCTGGCC
>NZ_JACBGN010000559.1 GCF_013401435.1 Streptomyces sp. BR123 | reverse complement strand
AAGCCCCAACGGGTGTTGTGATGGGTAGGGGAGCGTCGTGTGCCGGGTGAAGCAGCGCCGGAAGGTAGTTGTGGACGGTTCACGAGTGAGAATGCAGGCATGAGTAGCGATACAAGAGTGAGAAACTCTTGCGCCGATTGACTAAGGGTTCCTGGGTCAAGCTGATCTGCCCAGGGTAAGTCGGGACCTAAGGCGAGGCCGACAGGCGTAGTCGATGGACAACCGGTTGATATTCCGGTACCCGCTTTGAAACGCCCAATATCGAATCCATTAATGCTAAGGCCGTGAAGCCGTCCTGGATCCTTCGGGTGAAGGGGAGTGGTGGAGCCGCTGACCCAAGATGGTAGTAGGTAAGCGATGGGGTGACGCAGGAAGGTAGTCCAGCCCGGGCGGTGGTTGTCCCGGGGTAAGGGTGTAGGCCGAGGGGTAGGCAAATCCGTCCCTCATGAAGGTTGAGACCTGATGCCGAGCCGATTGTGGCGAAGTGGATGATCCTATGCTGTCGAGAAAAGCCTCTAGCGAGTTTCATGGCGGCCCGTACCCTAAACCGACTCAGGTGGTCAGGTAGAGAATACCGAGGCGTTCGGGTGAACTATGGTTAAGGAACTCGGCAAAATGCCCCCGTAACTTCGGGAGAAGGGGGGCCACGCCTGGTGATCGGATTTACTCCGTGAGCTGGGGGTGGCCGCAGAGACCAGCGAGAAGCGACTGTTTACTAAAAACACAGGTCCGTGCGAAGCCGTAAGGCGATGTATACGGACTGACGCCTGCCCGGTGCTGGAACGTTAAGGGGACCGGTTAGCTCCATTTCGGTGGGGCGAAGCTGAGAACTTAAGCGCCAGTAAACGGCGGTGGTAACTATAACCATCCTAAGGTAGCGAAATTCCTTGTCGGGTAAGTTCCGACCTGCACGAATGGCGTAACGACTTCTCGACTGTCTCAACCATAGGCCCGGTGAAATTGCACTACGAGTAAAGATGCTCGTTTCGCGCAGCAGGACGGAAAGACCCCGGGACCTTTACTACAGTTTGATATTGGTGTTCGGTTCGGCTTGTGTAGGATAGGTGGGAGACTTTGAAGCAGCCACGCCAGTGGTTGTGGAGTCGCCGTTGAAATACCACTCTGGTCGTGCTGGATGTCTAACCTCGGTCCGTGATCCGGATCAGGGACAGTGTCTGATGGGTAGTTTAACTGGGGCGGTTGCCTCCCAAAGGGTAACGGAGGCGCCCAAAGGTTCCCTCAGCCTGGTTGGCAATCAGGTGTTGAGTGTAAGTGCACAAGGGAGCTTGACTGTGAGACCGACGGGTCGAGCAGGGACGAAAGTCGGGACTAGTGATCCGGCGGTGGCTTGTGGAAGCGCCGTCGCTCAACGGATAAAAGGTACCCCGGGGATAACAGGCTGATCTTCCCCAAGAGTCCATATCGACGGGATGGTTTGGCACCTCGATGTCGGCTCGTCGCATCCTGGGGCTGGAGTCGGTCCCAAGGGTTGGGCTGTTCGCCCATTAAAGCGGTACGCGAGCTGGGTTTAGAACGTCGTGAGACAGTTCGGTCCCTATCCGCTGTGCGCGTAGGAATATTGAGAAGGGCTGTCCCTAGTACGAGAGGACCGGGACGGACGAACCTCTGGTGTGCCAGTTGTCCTGCCAAGGGCATGGCTGGTTGGCTACGTTCGGGAGGGATAACCGCTGAAAGCATCTAAGCGGGAAGCCTGCTTCAAGATGAGTATTCCCACCTCCTTGAGAGGGTAAGGCTCCCAGTAGACGACTGGGTTGATAGGCCAGATGTGGAAGCCCGGTAACGGGTGGAGCTGACTGGTACTAATAGGCCGAGGGCTTGTCCTCAGTTGCTCGCGTCCACTGTGTTAGTTCTGAAGCAACGAAC
>NZ_JACBGN010000558.1 GCF_013401435.1 Streptomyces sp. BR123 | reverse complement strand
AAGCACGGGAGCGCGGCAGGCCGCGAGCCCGACTTCAACTAGCAGCGGTAGTCGAAGCGCCGGCAGGCCTACCATGTGGCGCATGGCCAGACCGCGCAAGCCCCTGCTCAGCCGAGAACGCATCGTCGAGGCGGCGGGCGAACTGGTGGACGCGGAGGGGCTGGAGGCGGTCTCCACGCGGCGGCTGGCGGCCGCACTCGGCGTCAGCGGACCCTCCCTGTACAACCACTTCCGCACCAAGGACGAGATCCTGGACGCGGTGGCGGACGCGGTGAGCGCACGGGTCGACCTGTCGATGTTCGAGGGCCGGGCCGGGGCCCGCCCGGACTGGCGGGAGGCACTGCGCGCGTGGGCGCACTCGTACCGGGACGCGCTGGCCGACCACCCCAACATCGTGCCCGTGCTGGCGCGCGGCCCCGGGCGGCGCCCGGCGGGGCTGCGGCTGGCGGACGCGGTGTTCGGGGCCATGACGGCGGCCGGGTGGCCGCCCGCGCAGGCGACGCGGATCGGCGCGCTGATGCGGTACTTCATCCTGGGCTCGGCGGTGGGGTCCTTCGCCCGGGGTTTCGTGGACGACGAGGCCGCGTACGACCCGGCGGACTACCCGCACCTGAGCCGGGCCCACCTCCTGGCCGAGCGGCAGCGCGAGGTGGACGAGGGCGCGTTCGAAACGGGCCTGACCGCCCTGCTGGACGGCCTGGCCCTGCAGTTCGAGGCCCTGGCCGCGCGACAGGACGACTGACGCGCGGCCGGGCCGGAACACGCCGGCGGTCTAGAAGACGACGAGAGAGCGGCCGCCCTTGCCGGCCAGCATCGCGTCGAAGGCGCCGGGGATGCCGTCGAGGGTGATCCGGTCGGTGACCATCGAGCCCAGGTCCAGGCGGCCGGCGCGGACGTGCTCGGCCAGCACCGGCAGGTCGCGGGCCGGGTCGCTGTTCCCGTAGACGCAGCCGGCCAGGGTGCGGGCGAAGTGGAATATCTCCAGGGCGTGGAAGGCGACCTGCTGCTCCTTGCCGCCGATGCCGACGACGGTGGTGCGGCCGCCGCGGCGGGTGGACTCCCAGGCCGCGCGGATGGACTCCGCCCGGCCGACGCACTCCACGGCGACGTCCGCGCCCTGCCCGCCTGTGAGCCCGCGGATCTCCTTGGCGGTGGCGTCGGAGGCGAGGACGAACGCGGTGGCACCGGCTGCGCGGGCCAGTTCCTCCTTGGCCGGGGAGACGTCGACGGCCACGACCGGGCCCGCCCCGGCGATCCGCGCGGCCTGCAGGGCGGCGAGGCCGACCCCGCCGACACCGAAGACGGCGACGGACTCGCCGGCCCGCACCCGGGCGCTGTGGTGGACGGCGCCGTATCCGGTGAGCACCGCGCAGCCGAGCAGGGCGGCCTCGGCGAGCGGGATCCCGGCGGGCGCGGGCAGCACGCAGTTGGCCGCGACGACGGTCTCCTCGGCGAACGCGGCCACGTTGAGCCCCGGGTGCAGCGGCGTGCCCGAGGCGTCCTGGGCATAGACGGCCCCGACCCCGGTGAGGGCCTTCGCGCAGAGCCAGACCTCGCCGATCGAGCAGTGGTGGCACTCCCCGCAGGACGGGGACCAGTTGAGCACCACGTCGTCGCCCGGGGCGACATGGGTGACCCCCTCGCCCACGGCGAGGACCGTGCCCGCGCCCTCGTGGCCGAGGACGGCGGGGACGGGTACCCGCATGGTGCCGTTGGTGAGGGAGAGGTCGGAGTGGCAGACCCCTGCTGCGGCGAGCCTCAGCCGGACCTGGCCCGGGCCGGGATCGGGCAGCACGATCTCCCGTATCTCCAGCGGGGCTCCTACGGCGGGCAGGATGGCGGCGCGGACCATGGTCGATTCCGTCTCTCGGGCTCGGGGCGGGGG
>NZ_JACBGN010000557.1 GCF_013401435.1 Streptomyces sp. BR123 | reverse complement strand
ACGCCCTTGCGGTCGGTGATCTCGCCGCGCTCGGCGGCCAGGGTGACGCTGGTGAAGCGGTTCTCGGAGGCCCCCCGCCGCCCGCGCCCCGCACACGATCCGGCTCGGCAGCCCGCGGCCCCGGCTGCGCCTGGTCGGCGTCGGGCTGACGCTCGTGATGCTGGTCTTCGTCGTACGGCTGCTGCAGGTGCAGGCCGTGGACGCCGCCGCCTACTCCGCCAAGGCCTCCGAGAACCGCTTCACCAGCGTCACCCTGGCCGCCGAGCGCGGCGAGATCACCGACCGCAAGGGCGTCGCCCTCGCCATCAGCGTCGACGCGTACGACATCACCGCCGACCCCCAGATGTTCACCCCGCAGGAGAGCAAGGCCCCCGACGCACCCGAGCAGGCCGCCGCCCTCCTCGCGCCCATCCTGAACGCCGACGCCGAAGACCTCACGGCCCGGCTGAAGACCAAGAACACCCGCTACGTCGTCCTCGCCCGCCGCCAGACCCCCCAGGTCTGGAACCAGATCAAGGACCTCAAGCGGGTCTTCGCCGAGAAGGCCACCGCCGACAAGCGGAACAACGGCCCCGGCGCCAACGTCCTGGCCGGCGTGTTCAACGAGGACAGCAGCAAGCGCGTGTACCCGGGCGGGGACCTGGCCGCCGGGATACTGGGCTACGTCAACGCCGAGGGCAAGGGCGCCGGCGGTCTGGAGTCCGCCCTCGACCGGAAGCTGTCCGGCAAGGACGGCACGGTCACCTACGCCCAGTCCGGCGGCCGCCGCGTCCCCACCGCAGGGTCCAGCGAGAAGCCGGCCGTGCCCGGCGAGGACGTCGAGCTGACCATCGACCGGGACATCCAGTGGGCGGCGCAGAGCGCCATCACCGAGCAGGTCCAGAAGTCCGAGGCCGACCGCGGCTACGTCATCGTCCAGGACACCCGCACCGGCGAGGTACTGGCCATGGCCAACGCGCCCGGCTTCGACCCCAACGACCTCAGCCGGGCCAGCTCCGCCGCCATGGGCAACGCGGCCCTCCAGGACGTCTACGAGCCCGGCTCCACCGCCAAGGTCATCTCGATGGCCGCCGTGCTCGAGGAGAAGAAGGCCGCCCCGGACACCCGCGTCGAGGTCCCCAACCGGCTCCACCGCGGCGACCGGCTGTTCAAGGACGACATCGACCACCCGACCTGGTACCTGACCCTCAACGGGGTCCTCGCCAAGTCCTCCAACATCGGCACGATCCTGGCCACCGGCCAGCTCGGCGCCACCCAGCCCGAGGCCAACCGGGTGCTCCACTCCTACCTGACCAAATTCGGCATCGGGCAGCCGACCGGGCTGAACTACCCGGGCGAGTCCCGCGGCATCCTCGCCCGCCCCGAGGCCTGGTCGACCTCCCAGCAGTACACGATCCCCTTCGGCCAGGGCCTGTCGCTCAACGCCATGCAGGCGGCCTCCGTGTACTCCACCGTCGCCAACGGGGGCGTCCGGATCGAGCCCACCCTGGTCCGCGGCACCAAGGGCCCCGACGGACGCTTCACCCCCGCACCGGCCCCCGAGCAGACCCGTGTGATCAGCAAGGAGACCGCCAAGACGCTCTCCGAGATGCTGGAGTCCGTCGTGGACGACCAGGAGGGCACCGGCACCAAGGCCCGCATCCCCGGCTACCGCGTCGGCGGCAAGACGGGCACGTCCAACCGGGTGGATCCGGCCACCGGCCGCTACAAGGGCTACACCGCCTCCTTCGCCGGGTTCGCCCCCGCCGACAACCCCCGCGTCACCGTCTACTGCGCCATCCAGAACCCCACCAAGGGCAGCTACTTCGGCGGTCAGATCTGCGGACCCATCTACAAGAAGGTCATGGAGTTCGCCCTCAAGACCCTCCAGGTCGCCCCCACCGGCAGCACCCC
>NZ_JACBGN010000556.1 GCF_013401435.1 Streptomyces sp. BR123 | reverse complement strand
CCACGCCCCCCACCGGCACCGCCGCGGGGGCAGGACCGCTCGCGGCGGTGCCGGTGGGGGGCGTGGCGGGGCCCGGGAAGGGCAGGTGCGCGTCGGTGAGGCGGCGGACGTAGACCTGCTTGGCCTTGTCGTCGTCGCTGTTCGTGGTCCGGTCGTACGAGACGACCCGCTCGAAGCGGACCGCCAGCAGCCGGGTCTCCTCCGGGGTCTGCGCCGTCCACCGGCAGCCGACGTGCCGGTCGGCGTCGTAGGAGGTGTCCGCGGTGCCCGCGTACAGCTGGGTGCGCTGGTCCTCGGTGAGGGTGGCCGCGGCCGGCAGCATGGCCTTCAGGCGCTTGCCGTCGGCTGCCTTGCAGGGGGCGGGCAGGCTGCGGTACTTGCCGGCGGGCGCGGGCGCGGGGGAGCTGCTGCCGGCCTTCGCGTCGGCGGTATCGCCGCCACTCTTCCCGCTGGTGCACCCGGTCAGGCCGGTCACCCCGGCGACGAGTGCGGTGAGCATCGCGATGCCCGGCAGGACTCGCCGTACCGCTTTGCGCTGCACGTCCACTGGCTCCCTTCGACCGGCCGGCCGCCCGGCGGTCAGGAAAATGCGTTGCCGCGCTCTGGACGCGGCTGGACACAATGTCTATCGCACACGCCGGTACCGGCGCCGGTCCCCTGTCCGTTGTGGGGCCAGAAGCGAGGGTTTTTGCCCAATCTGATTTTTCCGTGGGTTTCGGGGGATTAAGACGTTATGTCGTATGTAGAGGTTCCGGGCGCGAAGGTTCCGATCCGGCTGTGGGCCGATCCGGCGTCGGTCGAGCAGAGCGCGATGCGGCAGTTGGAGAACGTCGCGACCCTCCCCTGGATCAAGGGTCTGGCCGTCATGCCGGACGTCCACTACGGCAAGGGCGCCACCGTCGGCTCCGTGATCGCCATGAAGGACGCGGTCTGTCCGGCGGCGGTCGGCGTGGACATCGGCTGCGGCATGTCCGCGGTCAGGACCTCCCTCACGGCGGGCGACCTCCCCGGGGACCTGTCGGCTCTCCGCTCCAAGATCGAGCGGGCGATCCCGGTGGGTGCGGGCATGCACAGGGAGGCCCTCGACCCGACGCGCCTGTACGGTTTCCGGGACGCGGGCTTCGGGGACCTGTGGGAGCGCTTCGACTACGTCACGGACGCCGTGAAGTACCGCCGGGACCGGGCGCTGCGGCAGATGGGCACCCTGGGCAGCGGCAACCACTTCTGCGAGGTGTGCATCGACACCTCCGGCTCCGTCTGGCTCATGCTGCACTCCGGCTCCCGGAACATCGGCAACGAGCTGGCCGACTTCCACATCAACGTGGCCCGCGGCCTCGACCACAACCAGAACCTGGTCGACCGGGACCTCGCGGTCTTCCTCGCGGCCACCCCCGAGATGGATGCGTACCGCAACGACCTCTTCTGGGCGCAGGAGTACGCCAAGTACAACCGGGCCGTGATGATGAGCCTCCTCAAGGAGGTCTTCCGCAAGGAGTTCCGCAAGGCGAAGGTCTCCTTCGACCGGGAGATCAGCTGCCACCACAACTACGTGGCGGAGGAGCGGTACGACGGCATGGACCTGCTGGTCACCCGCAAGGGCGCGATCCGCGCCGGCAGCGGCGACTACGGGATCATCCCGGGCTCGATGGGCACGGGCTCGTACATCGTGAAGGGCCTCGGCAACGAGAAGTCCTTCAACTCGGCCTCGCACGGAGCGGGTCGGAAGATGAGCCGCACCGCGGCGAAGAAGCGGTTCTCCGCGCGGGACCTGGCGGAACAGACCAGGGGCGTGGAGTGCCGCAAGGACGCGGGCGTGGTCGACGAGATCCCGGGCGCGTACAAGTCGATCGATCAGGTCATCGACCAGCAGACCGACCTGGTCGCGGTCGTCGCCAAGCTCAAGCAGGTCATCTGCGTCAAGGGCTGAGCCGGAGGGCGCCCCGGTCCTCGGCCCCCAGCCC
>NZ_JACBGN010000555.1 GCF_013401435.1 Streptomyces sp. BR123 | reverse complement strand
GGGGGACGCCGTTCGGTCCGGGGGCGGGGTCATGATCCGGCGCCGGCGGCGAAGGCCGCGTCGGTCTCGGCCCGCACCGGCATCGAGTCCTGGGCCCCGGGCCGCTGCACCGACAGGGACGCCGCCGTCACCGCCCAGGCCAGTGCCTCCCGCACCGGCCGGCCCTCGCCCAGCGCCACCGCCAGCGCCCCGGCGAACGTGTCCCCGGCCGCCGTGGAGTCCACCGCCCGCACGCGCGGCGCGGGCACCGCGTACGGCTCCCGTCCCCGCGCCGCGTACAGCGCGCCCGCCGCGCCCAGCGTGACCACCACCTCCGGGACCCGCTCCAGCAGCGCCGCGGCCGCCTGGCGGGGGTCCGTCAGACCGGTCAGTGCCGCGGCCTCGTGCTCGTTCGGCACCAGCAGGTCCACCGAGGCCAGCAGCTCCGCCGGCAGCGGCTGCGCCGGGGCGGGCGTCAGCACCGTCCGCACACCGTGCGCGCGGGCCGCCCGGGCGGCCGCACCGACCGCGGACAGCGGCACCTCCAGCTGGAGCAGCAGCGCCCCGGCGGCGGCGATCCGGGCCTCGTCGCCCTCCTCCAGGCCCGTCACACGGGCATTGGCACCCGGGATGACGATGATGCTGTTGCCGCCCTCGTCGTCGACCGTGATGTGCGCGGTGCCGCTGGCGCCCTCCACGGTGCGCAGGCCCGCCGTGTCGACCCCGGCCGCGGTGAGTGCGGAGCGCAGCCGTACGCCGAACTCGTCGGCGCCGACCGCGCCGATCATCACCACCTGCGCCCCCGACCGGGCGGCGGCGACGGCCTGGTTGGCGCCCTTGCCGCCGGGGACGGTGCGGAACGCGCGGCCGGTGACGGTCTCCCCCAGGCGGGGGGCCTTGGGTACGTAGGCGACGAGGTCCATGTTCGTACTGCCGAGCACGGCGATGGCCGTCATGAGCGTGCTGCCTCCTGTGCGGTGAGCCGGGCGAGGGTGTCGAAGCCGATGCCGTCGAAGCCGGCGATGGTGGTGGCCAGGCGGTTCTTCAGGGGTGCGGCCCAGCGGTCCGGGACCCGGCCGGCCACCAGGGCGGCGATCGAGCCGGCGGTCGCCCCGTTGGAGTCGGTGTCCCAGCCGCCGGAGACGGCACGGCACACCGAGCGGGTGAAGTCGCCGTCGGCGTGGGTCAGGGCGGCGGCGACGAGGGCGGTGTTGGGGACGGAGTGGACCCAGTGGTAATGACCGTAGCGGGCGTGCAGCCGGTCCACGACGCGGTCGAAGTCCCGTTCCCCGCGCGCCGCCCGGATCGCGTGGCGGACGGCCTCGGCGAGGCGCGCGCCCGGTGGTACGACGGCCAGCCCGGCCCGCAGTGCGGTGTGGACGTCGGCCCGGCCGGACGCCGCCTCCGCGATCGCCGCCGCGGCGAACAGGGCGGCGTACAGGCCGTTGCCGGTGTGGCTGAGCGAGGCGTCCCGCCAGGCCTGCTCGGCGGCGGCCCGCGGGTCGCCGGGGTTGGTCCAGCCGTGCACGTCGGCGCGGATGAGGGCGCCGATCCATTCCCGGAACGGGTTGTGGTGGGTGGCGGTCGCCGGGGGCTCCAGCCCGAGCAGCAGGTTCCGGTACGCGATGCGCTCGGCGGTGAAGGCCCGGCCGGCCGGGAGCTCGTCCAGCCAGAGCCGGCCGACGTCGGCGGTGGTGAAGCGGCGGCCGTGGCGGCGCAGGAGCAGCAGGTTCAGCAGCGGGTAGTCGAGGTCGTCGTCCTCGGGTGCGCCGTCGATGTTCTCGGCGAGGGAGGTGGTGGCGGAGCGGCGGTTCCACGGGTACGCGGCCAGCAGGGCGGGCGGCACGCCGCGGGCGGTGAACCAGTCGTCCAGCGGCCAGTTCCCGGCCGCCCGGGCCAGCGCCCGGATCCCCTCCAGCGGGAGCTTCTCCACGGGCTTGCCGAGCACGCAGCCCACGGCCCGTCCCACCCAGGCAGCCTCAAGG
>NZ_JACBGN010000554.1 GCF_013401435.1 Streptomyces sp. BR123 | reverse complement strand
ACCGCCCCCACCGCCCCCACACGGCCCGAGACGCCGCCGCAGCCCGGCAGCTGGGTGACCGCGCCCTACGGGCCCGCCGGACTGCTGGAGCGCCTCGGCTCGGCCGCATTCGCCGGGATCAACAGCCGCTGGGAATGGCACGAGCTCCCGCTGCCGCTGGCCCTGCTGAACCTGCGGACCCTCCGCGAGGACCTGCGCCGCAAGAACCTGTACGACACCTTCGGCGCGGGCGGCGAGCGCCCCCGCCGGGCCACCGGCCAACTGCAGCCCTACCGGTCGTACGACGGCTCCGGCTACGACCCGCACGACGAGGACATGGGCCGGGTCGGCACCCGCCTCGACCGCAACGCCCCGCTGGACATGGCGTACCCGGAATCGGACGCGGAGCTGATGACCCCCAGCCCCCGGGAGATCAGCCGGCAGCTGCTCGCCCGCCGCTCCTTCCTGCCGGCCACCACGCTGAACCTCCTCGCCGCGGCCTGGATCCAGTTCCAGATGCACGGCTGGGCCAACCACGGCGACAACACGTCGGTCGACCCGTTCACCGTGCCCCTGGCCCCGGACGACGACTGGGAGGCCCACGGCGGCACCTGCCCCATGCAGATCAACCGCACCCAGCCCGACCGGGTCGCCCACACCACCCCCGACGCCCCGCCCACGTACGAGAACACGGTCACGCACTGGTGGGACGGCTCCCAGCTGTACGGCAGCGACGAGGAGCGCTGCCGCTCCCTGCGCACCGGCGAGCACGGCAAGCTCACCCTCGGCGAGGACGGCCGGCTGCCCGCCGACCCCCGCCCGGGCCGCGACTGCCTGGACTGGACCGGGATGAACCACGACTACTGGGCGGGCCTGTCGCTGCTGCACCACCTGTTCACCAAGGAGCACAACGCGATCTGCGACATGGTCCGCTCCCACCACCCCACCTGGGACGACGAGCGGATCTTCCACACCGCGCGGCTGGTCAACAGCGCCCTCATCGCGAAGATCCACACGGTGGAGTGGACGCCCGGCATCCTCGACACGCCCGCGCTGCACTACGCGATGAACGCCAACTGGTACGGCGTGCTGCCCCGCTGGGTGAGCAAGCAGTTCGGCCGGATCGGCTCGGGCGAGATGCTCAGCGGCATCCCCGGCTCACCCACCGAGCACCACGCCGCCCCGTACTCGATGACGGAGGAGTTCGTCTCCGCGTACCGCCTGCACCCCCTGATCCCCGACGAGCTCGCCGTCCACGACCACCGTGGCGGCCGGCTGCGCCGCACCATCGGCTTCGACGAGATGCAGGGCCGCAGCACCCGCGCGGCCGTCGACGAGTTCGGGATGAGCGACCTGCTCTACACCTTCGGCACCGCGCATCCCGGCGCCCTCGTCCTGCACAACCACCCCGACGCGCTGCGCAACCTGGTGCGGCTGTCCGGCGAGCACATGGACCTCGGCACCGTCGACATCCTCCGCGACCGCGAGCGCGGCATCCCCCGCTACAACGCCTACCGGCAGATGCTGCGCAAGCGGCCCGTCACCTCCTTCGAGGAGCTGACGGGCGGCCACCCGGACGACACACCTCTGATCAGGGACCTGTACGAGGGCCGGCTCGACCGGGTCGACACCCTGGTCGGCAATCTGGTGGAGCCCCGGCCCGAGGGCTTCGGCTTCAGCGACTCCCTCTTCCGGATCTTCATCCTGATGGCCAGCCGACGGCTCAAGAGCGACCGCTTCTTCACCACCGACTACCGGCCCGAGGTGTACACCGCCGAGGGCCTGGAGTGGATCGACCGCAACGGCATGGTCAGCGTACTGCTGCGGCACCACCCCGAACTGGCCCCCGCCCTGGACGGCGTCGCCAACGCCTTCGGCCCCTGGAAGACCGTCTGAGACATCCTCCCGCCGGCCCCCGCGGCCCGGCACCGTACGCGGCCCTGCAGTCACGGTGCGTACGGGCGCCCGGTGAGCCGTGCGGGGCGGGCGCCCGTACGCACCG
>NZ_JACBGN010000553.1 GCF_013401435.1 Streptomyces sp. BR123 | reverse complement strand
GGGCGGCGGGGTGGCGGCGGCGCCGGGCTGGAGTTCCAGATCGAAGTCGACGGGGTCGGTCGCCTCCAGGGCCGTCTTCGTGTACTGGGCCCAGATCCGGGCCGGGTAGCCGCCGCCTCCGATGCGGGCCTGGCCGAGTGCCCCGTACAGGGATTCCGGGGTGCCGGTGTCGGGGTCCTGGCCCATCATGGCCACGACGGTGACCAGGTTCGGGGTGTACGCGGCGAACCAGGCGGCGCGGTCGAGCTCGGCGGTGCCGGTCTTTCCGGCGGCGGGGTGGCCGGCGGCGAGGGCGGCGGTGCCGGTGCCGTTGTCGACGACGCCGATCAGCATGGAGGTGGTGGTGTCGGCGGCTTCGCGGCTGACGGCCCGGCGCGGGGTGCGGTCGGGGAGGGGGACGGTGTCGTCCCCCTTGGCGATCTTCTCCAGGAAGGTGTACGGGGTGTACTGCCCGTGGTCGGCGAGGGTCGCGTACGCCTGTGTCATGTCGAGGACGCTGGCCTGCATGGTGCCGAGGGCCATGGCCGGGGTGGCGGTGAGGTTGGGGGTGCTCTCGGGGATGCCGAGGGCGATCGCGGTCTGCTTGGCCTTGACGGTGCCGACGTCGACGACCATCTGCGCGAAGACGGTGTTGACGGACAGGTCGGTGGCGGTGGTGACGGGGATGAGGCCGTAGCTGATCTGGCCCTCGTTCTCCGGTGCGTAGGGGACGCGGGTGCCGACGACGCGCCGCTTGTTGTCGCCGTTGTAGAGGGTGGCGGGGGTGATCAGGCGGCCGTCCTGGGTGCGGGAGTCGTTCTCGACGGCGGCAGCGAACACGAACGGTTTGAAGGTGGAGGCCACCTGGTAGTCGTGCCTCGTCGCGTTGTTGACGTACTGCCTGGTGTAGTCGATGCCGCCGTACATGGCGACGACCTTGCCGGTGGCCGGGTCGATGGAGGTGCCGCCGGCGCGGACGAAGCGGTCCACGGGGCGCTGTTCGGGGTCGAGTTTGCTGACCATCTGGTCGTCGACGGCGTCGACGAGGTCGTTCTGGTGGCGGCGGTCGATGGTGGTGGTGATGCGGTAGCCGCCTTCGGCGAGGGTGTTCTCGTCGAGGATGTTGTGCTCGGTGATGTAGTCCTTGACGGCCTCGACGAGGTAGCCGCGCTGGCCGGAGAGGCCGGGGGCGGCGCGGACCTTGCCCGGTTCGGGGAAGCGGATGGCGGCGCGCTCGGTCTCGGTGAGCCACTTCTTCTTGACCATGCCGTCGAGGACGTAGTTCCAGCGGGCGAGGGCGCGGTCGCGGCTGCGGGGGTGGGTGACGACGTCGAAGGTGCTGGGGGAGTTGAGGAGGGTGGCGAGGTAGGCGCCCTCGGCGGTGGTGAGCCTGCCGACGTCCTTGCCGTAGTAGGCCTGGGCGGCCGCCTGGATGCCGTAGGCGTTGCGGCCGAAGTAGCTGGTGTTGAGGTAGCCCTCCAGGATGTAGTCCTTCGACTTCTCGCGGCCGAGTTTGATCGCGATGAAGAACTCCTTGACCTTGCGCTTGATGGTCTGTTCCTGGCCCAGGTAGTAGTTCTTGACGTACTGCTGGGTGATGGTGGAGCCGGACTGCTTGCCCTTGCCGGTGAGGGTGTTCCAGGCGGCGCGGACCATCGCCTTGGGGTCGACGGCGCGCTCGGAGTGGAAGTCCCGGTCCTCGGCGGCGAGTACGGCTTCCTGCACCGTGCGGGGGATCTGGGAGAGCGGGACGTTCACGCGGTTGATCTCGCCGTCGCGGGCGAGTTGGGAGCCGTCGGAGTAGAGGTAGACGTTGGACTGGGCGGTGGCGGCGGCATTGGCGGGCGGGATGTCGACGAGCAGGTAGCCCGCGATGAGGGCGCCGCCGATGAGCAGGAGCAGCAGCAGGACGCAGCCCAGGAGCATGCGCCAGGTGGGAACGGCGCGCCGCCATCCGGTGCGCTGCCGCTTCGGGTTGGGGAGTGTGTGCGGTCCGGGGGGTCGGCCGGG
>NZ_JACBGN010000552.1 GCF_013401435.1 Streptomyces sp. BR123 | reverse complement strand
ATAAGGGACAGCTACGGCACCCCCGACACCCCCCGCGTCGCCGTCCGCGGCGAAGCCCTCCTCGAAGTCGACCCCGAAATCGCCCGCATCGGGATCACCGTCAGCGCCCGCGGCACCGACAGGCGCACCGCCCTCGAAGACCTCACCCGCCGCAACAACGCCGTCCTCGAACTCGTCAAGACCTACGGCGAAGCCGTCGAGAAAACCGAAACCGGCGCCTTCTCCATCACCCCGGAACTCACCCGCCACGGCCGCGGCGAACGCGTCCGCGCCTACCACGGCCGCGTCCACATCACCGCCGAACTCAGCGACTTCACCGCCCTCGGCGAACTCACCACCCGCCTCGCCGACCTCGAACTCACCCACGTCGACGGCCCCTGGTGGTCCCTGCGACCCACCTCACCCGCCCACGGCGAAGCCCGCCGCCAGGCCGTCCTCGAAGCCGTCCAGCGCGCCCGCGAATACGCCTCCGCCCTCGGCGCCGACCTCACCGCCCTCGTCGAACTCGCCGACGAAGGCGCAGAAAACGCCCTCCCCTTCAACGCCGCCCCCGCCGGAGGCGTCCGCTCCATGGCCTTCGCCGGCACCGAGGAAACCGCCGCCCCGCCCCTCGACCTCGAACCCCAGCGCCAGACCGTCCGCGCCCAGGTCAACGCCCGCTTCACCATGACCCCGCCCCGGCTCTGAAACCGACTGTGGGGGTGCTCATCAGAGCACCCCCACGCACATTCAACAAGTGTCAACAACCCTTCAACCAAAGGTCGTTGAGCCGACACCAGGACCCCACTACCTACCACCCGGTAGGGCATACGCTCCCCTCATGCGCCGAGCAAAAATCGTCTGCACCCTGGGCCCCGCCACGGACTCCTACGACCACATCAAAACCCTGGTCGAAGCCGGAATGGACATCGCCCGCCTCAACCTCAGCCACGGCACCTACGCCGAACACGAGGCGCGCTACCTCCGCGTACGCAAGGCCTCCGACGAAACCGGCCGCAGCGTCGGCATCCTCGCCGACCTTCAAGGCCCGAAGATCCGCCTCGGACGCTTCGCCGAAGGACCCGTATTCCTTGAACGCGGCGACACCTTCACCATCACCACCGAACGCACCCCCGGCAACCGCCACACCTGCAGCACCACCTACAGCGGCCTCGCCGCCGACGTCACCCCCGGCGAACGCATCCTCGTCGACGACGGCCGCGTCACCCTCGAAGTCACCGCGATCGACGGCCCCCACATCCGCACCGACGTCATCGAAGGCGGCATGGTCTCCGACCACAAGGGACTCAACCTCCCCGGAGTCGCCGTCTCCGTCCCCGCCCTCTCCGACAAGGACACCGAAGACCTCCGCTGGGCACTGCGCACCGGCGCCGACGTCATCGCCCTCTCCTTCGTCCGCACCGGCCGCGACATCGAAGACGTCCACCGCATCATGGACGAGGAAGGCCGACGCCTCCCCGTCATCGCCAAAATCGAAAAACCCCAAGCCGTCGACAACATCGACGACATCGTCGCCGCCTTCGACGGAATCATGGTCGCCCGCGGCGACCTCGGCGTCGAAATGCCCCTCGAACACGTCCCCATCGTCCAAAAACGAGCCATCAAACTCGCCAAGCGCAACGCCAAACCGGTCATCGTCGCCACCCAGATGCTCGACTCGATGATCGACAACTCCCGACCCACCCGCGCCGAAGCCTCCGACGTCGCCAACGCCGTCATCGACGGCACCGACGCCGTCATGCTCTCCGGCGAAACCAGCGTCGGCAAATACCCCGTCGAAACCGTCACCACCATGTCCCGCATCGTCGAAGCCGCCGAACAGGACATCCTCACCAACGGCCTCCCCCCGCTCACCGAAACCAACAAACCCCGCACCCAAGCCGGAGCCGTCGCCCGCGCAGCCGCCGAAATCGGCGACTTCCTCGGCGCCAAGTTCCTCGTCGCCTTCACCCAGAGCGGCGACACCGTCCGCCGCCTCTCCCGCTACCGCTCACCCATCCCCCTCCTCGCCTTCACCCC
>NZ_JACBGN010000551.1 GCF_013401435.1 Streptomyces sp. BR123 | reverse complement strand
CACCACCCCCGCCTCACCCTCCGCCACGGGATCCCCCTCGGCGTCGGCGTCGCCCTCCCTCTCGGCGTCGCCCTCCCCCTCGGCCCCAGCCTCGGCTTCGCCCGCGCCCGCCGCCACGGGGGTGGTGGGCCGGGCCTTCGCCGAGTTCGTCAAGGGCGCCTGGACGATCCGCTCGACCCTGCCCGGCGGCGGCATCGGAGGCCGCAAGGACACCGGCCGGGCCTCGGTCCGCGAGGACGGCACCTGGACGATCGTCTGGTCCGGCATCGCCGGCACCTGGACCGGCCGCTGGTCCATGCACCGCGGCCGGCTGGACCTCCAGGTCCTCACCGGCCCGAAGGAGCTCACGGACCCCGACGTCTCGACCTCCTCCGCGGACAAGGTGCCCGAGACGGTGAAGGACAACCTGGGGATCATGCTCCCCTGGTTCCCGATGGGCGCCCAAGACGTGTTCGGCCGCCTGGAGGTCGCCTACAACGGCACCGACCTGCGGATCCGCCATTTCGACATGTCCGGCACCATGTCCATCCACATGTGCAACCGCGCCTGACCCCGGCGCCTGCGCACACCGGACCGCCGTCCGCGGAGCGCGGCCGCGCCCGGTGCGCAAGGATGGCACCATGCCGAACCGCCTCGCGAACGAGACCTCGCCGTATCTCCTCCAGCACGCCGACAATCCCGTCGACTGGTGGCCCTGGTCGCCGGAGGCCTTCGCCGAGGCGCGCGAGCGCGATCTTCCGGTGCTGCTCAGCGTCGGGTACAGCAGCTGCCACTGGTGCCATGTGATGGCGCACGAGTCCTTCGAGGACGAGTCGGCCGCCGCGTACATGAACGAGCACTTCGTCAACATCAAGGTGGACCGCGAGGAGCGGCCCGACGTCGACGCCGTCTACATGGAGGCCGTGCAGGCCGCGACCGGGCAGGGCGGCTGGCCGATGACCGTGTTCCTCACCCCCGACGCCGAGCCCTTCTACTTCGGCACCTACTTCCCGCCCGAGGCCCGGCACGGAATGCCCTCCTTCACGCAGGTGCTGGAGGGGGTGCGCACGGCCTGGGCGGGGCGGCGCGAGGAGGTCTCCGACGTCGCGCAGCGGATCGTGCGGGACCTGGTCGGCCGACAGCTGGACTACGGCCGGGCCGGCGCCCCCGGCCCGGAGGAGCAGGCGCGGGCACTGCTCGGCCTGACCCGCGAGTACGACGCCGTGCGCGGCGGATTCGGCGGCGCGCCGAAGTTCCCGCCGTCGATGGTGCTGGAGTTCCTGCTGCGCCACCACGCCCGCACGGGCGCCGAGGGAGCGCTGCAGATGGCCGCCGACACCTGCGAGGCGATGGCCCGCGGCGGGATCTACGACCAGCTCGGCGGCGGGTTCGCGCGCTACTCCGTGGACCGGGAGTGGGTCGTCCCGCACTTCGAGAAGATGCTCTATGACAACGCGCTGCTGTGCCGGGTGTACGCCCATCTGTGGCGGGCCACCGGGTCGGATCTGGCGCGGCGGGTCGCGCTGGAGACCGCCGACTTCATGGTCCGGGATCTGCGCACCCCCGAGGGCGGCTTCGCCTCGGCGCTCGACGCCGACAGCGAGGACCCGGACACCGGCCGTTCGGCGGAGGGGGCGTACTACGCCTGGACCCCTGCTCAGTTGGACGGGGTCCTCGGCGCGGAGGACGGGGCGCTGGCGGCGGCCTACTTCGGGGTGACGCAGGAGGGGACCTTCGAGCACGGCGCGTCGGTGCTGCAGCTGCCGCAGGACGGGCCGGTGGTGGACTCCGGGCGGATCGCCGCCATCCGGGAGCGGCTGCTCGCGGCGCGCGCCGGGCGCCCCGCGCCCGGCCGGGACGACAAGGTCGTCGCCGCGTGGAACGGCCTGGCCGTGGCCGCCCTCGCCGAGTGCGGCGCGTACTTCGACCGGCCGGACCTGGTCGAGCGGGCAACCGAGGCCGCCGACCTGCTGGTACGGGTCCACTTCGAGGCGGCGGCCGGCCGGGCCCCCCGGCTCCTGCGCACCAGCCGGGACGGGCGGGCGG
>NZ_JACBGN010000550.1 GCF_013401435.1 Streptomyces sp. BR123 | reverse complement strand
GGGGTGGGTCGGGCGGCGGGTGGAAGCCGCTGCGGCCCAGAGGATCCACACGGCGGCGGCCAGGGCACGGGCCCAGGCGGGGCTGACCGGGGTCCAGGGAATCATCAGGACGGCCTTGTCGAAGGCGTCGAGCAGGGTCAGCCCCGCCAGGAGCAGGGTGAGGCGCGCCAGCCAGGGGCGGTCGGCGCGCAGGGCGAAGCCGACGCCCGTCCACCACAGGCCGAGCAGGAGCAGGGCGACGGCCGGGACGGCGGTGGGGGTGAGCGGCATGGTGGAGCCGGCCACGTCGAGGGCCAGCCCGGCCAGGCCGAGCAACGAGGCGGCCGTGCCCAGGCGGGAGTGCCGCAGGCGGCGCCACCACAGCACCCCGCCGACCAGCAGCAGCACCAGCGCCGCGGCCAGCGCGATCTGGGTCTCCACGCGGGCCGGGCCGCGCGCCCCGTACCAGTCGCAGCCGGCCGGGAGGCGCCTGGCCTGCACGTTGTAGTCGGCGCAGACGAGCAGTTGGGCGAGTTTCACCGGTTCGCCGACCAGCCGGTGCGAGCCACCGGACACGGCGCCCCGGCGCTCCCCGCATTCCGGGAGCCTGCCCGGGGTGGAGCCGTCGGGGCCGGGCTGCCAGCAGTTGCCGCGGCCCTGGCCGTCCCACCACACGTCCATGCCGTTGGGGCGGACGGCGCCGGACTTGTCCCTGCCGAGGATGTTGGCGGCGTACCGGTTGTGGTGCGAGGTGTCGGCCTGCTTGGACCATTCCTCCTCGCCCCGGATGAACGCGGGCACGGCCGAGAGGAAGAAGCCGGCGCGCCGGTGCCCGTACACCCAGTTGTGCTCGTAGATGTTCCAGTTGCCGCCCGCGGTGATGATGCCGGTGCCCGGCGGCATGGAGATCTGCGGGCAGACCACGCCCTGCTCGTAGCCGCGCTCGACGGGCGGTTTGGCGCAGGTGCCGTCGGCGACGTGCCGGTAGTAGTCCTGGTTGTTGTCGTGGATCAGGTTCCGCTCGAACCTGGCGTGGTTCTGCGGGAGTCCGGGGTGCCCGGGGAAGGCGCTGTCCATCGAGGCGCCGCCCATGTTCTGGTCGAACTCGTTGTCGTGCACCCATACGGAGTCCCCGGCGGTGCCGGAGTAGCCGACCATGTTGTGGTGGCTGCGGCAGCCGGTGATCTCGATGGAGTAGCGGGGGACGTCGTAGCCGCGGCCGTCGTTGATGTCGGAGGCGCTGCCGGGGTAGATACCGGAGTCGCCGTTCCCGTACGACTCGCAGTTCTTGTACAGCCCGTGGTCGCTGGCGAAGGTCAGGAAGCCGTACTCGTCGTTCCAGCGGGTCAGTACGTCGTCGATGACGAACCCGTCGGCGGCGAGGACGTACAGGGAGTTGAAGGTGGTGCGCTGGGCGGTGAAGTTGCGGAAGTAGATGCCGTCGGACTTGTCGGCGCGGATGGCGTTGAGCTTCTGGTACCTCGCGTCGACGATCACGTCCAGCCGTGTCGCGCCGGTGCCCTCGATCTGCAGGTTCTTCTTGCCGAGGATGGCGACGAGGTTCTGGTTGTGCGGGCACCGCGCCTGCTGCTCGTACGACAGGATCTGGTAGCCGAGCGCGGAGTCGGGGGCCTTCAGGGCGGCGCACTCCCCCGCCGGCCGCGGCAGGGACGGCTCCTCCTCGTACAGGCCGGGGAGGATCGCGATGTTCATGCCGGGCCGGTCCACGGCGTCGACGGCTTCCTGCAGGTGCCGGTAGCCGGTCTTCTCGCAGCGCTCGTACAGGGTGAGGTTGCGCTGCCGCAGGGCTTCGGGAAACGCGGCGATCCGGCGCTCGAAGGCGGGCCGGTCGGTTTTGCAGACGAGCAGGTCGGGCTCGGTCGCGCGGTACTGCGGTACGGATCCGGAGCCGTCCGGGAAGGTCACGGGGCGCTCCTCGTGTGCGCGGGCGGCGGGCGCGGCCGCGAGCAGGGCCAGCAAGGCCAGGAGGAGGGCGAGGACGGCGACGGGCGCGGTGCCGGTGAGCGCGGTGATGGGGCGGGCGGTGGTGGGG
>NZ_JACBGN010000054.1 GCF_013401435.1 Streptomyces sp. BR123 | reverse complement strand
ATAAGAGACAGCCCCCGGACCCCGCACGTCAAACGGCGGCGGGGCTGGGTTTGCCGGGCCGCCGTCTTCCGGCGTCGGCGGCTGGAATCGCGGGGCTGGAGTTGCGGTGGTGGCGGGCGTGGGAGGCTGAGGGGGTGAGGGATGTTGTTGATCGGGCCTGTGAGGCCGCGCTCTACGGTCAGGACGATGCCGGGCTGGATACGGGGGCCTCGTTGCTCGCCGCCGATCCCGGCCGCTGGGCCGATGCCGGGCGGGAGCTGCTGGCGCGCGGGGAGGCGTACGCACGGCAGGCCTGGGAGCGCGGCTGGCGCCCCGCGGACGTGCTGCGGCTGGTGCGCCGGGATCTCGGCGAGCGGCACCTGCGGATCACCGGGGACCTGATCGCGGGCGAGGCGCGGCGCTATGCCCGACTGCCCGAGCGGTGGACGGACGCCGAGGCGTGGTGGACGGACGACACCCGCTACGGGGAGCGGCTCGCGCAGCGGGAGAGGACGGACCGGTTCGCGCTGGCGACGGCCTTCCTGGAGGTGTTCCGCCTGCTGATCCGGCTGCCGTCCATCGAGCCGGTGGGCCCGCTTCCCGGTGACGCGGCCGCCGACGCCCTGGAGCACGCGCACATCGAGCCGCGCATGCTCGGCCGTATTCGCGCCCTGCTCGCGAAGGCGGAGGCGACCACGTACCCGGAGGAGGCGGAGGCGCTCAGCGCCAAGGCCCAGGAGCTGATGGCCCGGCACACCGTCGACGAGGCGCTGCTCGCGGCCGGAGGCAAGGGGCCCGCCCGGACGCCCGCGGCGTGCCGGATCGGGGTCGAGCCGCCGTACGAGGAGGCCAAGGCGGTGCTGCTGGACGCGGTGGCCACCGCGAACCGGTGCCGGGCGGTGTGGAACGGCGCCTTCGAGTTCTCCACGGTGGTGGGCTTCGAGAGCGACCTGGAGGCGGTGGAGCTGCTGTACACCTCGCTGCTCGTCCAGGGCACGGCCGCCATGACCCGCGCCGAGGCCGAACAGCGCGCCGGCGGGCGCAAGCGGACAAAAACGTTCCGGCAGTCGTTCCTGCTCGCCTACGCCAGCCGCCTCGGCCGCCGGCTCGCCGAGACCGCCGAGCACACCGCGGCGCAGGCCCCGGACAACCTGCCCGCCCTGGTGGCCCGCGACGTCGCCGTCACCGCCCGCGCGGACGAGATGTTCCCCCGCACCACGACCACCCGCCTGCGGGGGGCCACGGACCTGGCGGGCTGGAACGACGGCACGGCCGCCGCCGACCGGGCGCACATGGGCAACGGCAGGCAGCGGCCGGACCGTTCGCTCCCCCGGTAGCCCCAGAACGTGATCAAGGGAGCACCCTCCGCGTGCACGTGCATCTGCCCATGCAGCTACCGGTGAACACGGCTATGATCCGGTGGAGTTGACATCTGCACTATCGGGGGCTTCCTGTGGACCACGCGTACAACGGGATGGCAGCTGCAGAACTCGTCGGCGTGACCTGGCAGAAGAGCAGACACAGCAACTCGCAAGGGTCCTGTGTGGAGTTCGCCAAGCTGCCGGGTGGCGCTGTCGCCGTGCGCAATTCCCGTTTTCCCGACGGTCCGGCACTCGTCTACACGCCGGCCGAGATCGAGGCGCTGCTGTTGGGCGTCAAGGACGGCGAGTTCGACCACCTGATCGGCTGAGGGGCGGACTCGGGAGCGGACTCGTACCACCCAGGAACCGTGCCACCGATCAAGCCGTGCACGTGCACCGGCCGGAACCGATCGGCATGATCGATTCCGGCCGGCTGTGCCGTTTACGTGCCCCGTTCCCCTTCCCGGGCTCTGTTCCCGGGCTCTGTTCCCGTTCCCCGGACCCGTTCCCCGGACCCGTTCCGGCTCCCGCGCCGCCGCCGGCGGTCAGCCGGGGAGCATGAACAGCGCCCACACGACCTTGCCGGTCAGCCGCCCCGCGAGGGGGTGCCAGCCCCAGCTGTCGCTGTAGGCGTCCACCAGGAACAGCCCGCGCCCGGACTCCAGGTCGCAGTTCTTCCGGGTGTGCTCCGGTTCGAACGATCCGCCCGGCCGGTCCTCACTGGGGTCGCGCACCGCGCACACCAGCCGCGAGCTCCACCGCATCAGGTGCAGCCGCACGGCCGCCTCCGGCTCGCCGCTCGCGGCCGCCGCCGGCCGCGGATCCCCGGGCAGGGCGTGCCGAAGCGCGTTGGTGACCAGTTCGGAGACGACCAGGGCCACGTCGTCGAAGCGGTCGTCGAGGCCCCACTGGGACAGGGTCGACCGGGTGAACGAACGGGCTCCGCGGACCGCTTCGAAGCGGGCGGGCAAGGAGCAGGAGGCGGACCCGGACACAGCCGTGGGGTCGACCGGGGGCAGCCCCTGCCGTAACGGCTCGAGCACGGTCGATCCATTCGTCCCCATGCGAGGCACTCCCGGGATTCGCGGACGTGGCGGCGGCTTGCGTCCAGAAAGAACTGCGGGGTGGGTCCGGCGCCGGCGCGAAGAGCACGCAGGTGCGCGGCACCATCGTTCCGAATGCAGGAGCTGGATGCAAGGGCAGATGCACGTGCACGCGCCCGACCCGTCCCCTCCCGTGATGGTTCTTGCTCATTTCTTCCTACGCACGCTTACGGACTTCTTTTACGGTGGAACGGATTCCGTTACAGAACGAGTACGGGCCGATGCGTTTTGGTGGCAGACTGCGTGGCCTGGGGTTCGGGGGCCCAGCGACGCAGCACACGCGCAGACCACGCGTATCCATGGCGATGGGGAGGGCAGGACAGTGACCGCAGAAGCAGGCGGTTCCGTGGTGCGCCGCATCCTCCTGGGCTCACAGCTCAGGCGACTCCGAGAATCCCGGGGCATCACCCGTGAGGCGGCCGGCTACTCGATCCGCGCATCCGAATCGAAGATCAGCCGCTTGGAGTTGGGAAGGGTGAGTTTCAAGGCACGAGACGTCGAGGACCTCCTCACGCTCTACGGGGTCACGGACGGCGCGGAGCGCGAGTCGCTCCTCGGTCTCGTCCGCGAGGCCAACGCGGCCGGATGGTGGCACAGTTACGGTGACGTGCTGCCCGGCTGGTTCCAGACCTACATCGGCCTGGAGGGCGCCGCCTCGCTCATCCGGATCTACGAAGTCCAGTTCATCCACGGCCTGTTGCAGACCGAGGCGTACGCCCAGGCCGTCGTCAGCCGCGGCATGCCCGGCGCCTCCCAGGCCGAGATCGACCGCCGCGTCGCGCTGCGCCTGGAGCGCCAGAAGGTGCTCGTCTCCGAGAGCGCCCCGGTCTTCCACGCCGTCCTGGACGAGGCCGCCCTGCGCCGCCCGTACGGGGGCCGCGACGTCATGCGCGGCCAGCTGGAGCACCTCATAGAGGTCTCCCAGCGGCCCAACGTGCAGCTCCAGGTGATGCCGTTCTCCTTCGGCGGCCACTCCGGCGAGAGCGGCGCCTTCACCCTGCTGCGCTTCCCCGAGTCCGACCTCCAGGACATCGTCTACCTGGAGCAGCTCACCAGCGCGCTCTACCTCGACAAAGAGGAGGAGGTCGCGCAGTACGAGCGGGCGATGACCCGGCTCCAGGAGGACTGCCCCGACCCCGGCCAGACCCGTGATCTCCTGCGCGGGCTCCTCCAACTGTCTTGATTCGCACGTAGTATGACGTCTGATCAGTGCATGACCGATCGGTCTGACGGTGCAGCGCACGGGTGCGCGCTGGCAGTAAGGGATGGCATGTCCATATTCGACGACCTGGCTCACCAGTACATCGACGGCACATGGCAGGCCGGCACCGGTTCGTGGGACATCATCGACGTCAACCCGTACAACGGGGAGAAGCTCGCGGCCATCACCGTGGCCACCGTCGAGCAGGTGGACCAGGCCTACCGCGCCGCCGAGCGCGCACAGAGAGACTGGGCCGCCACCAGCCCGTACGTCAGACGGGCCGTCCTGGAGCGCGTCCTGCGGATCACGGAGGAGCGCGAGAAGGAACTCGTCGAGGCGATGATCGACGAGCTCGGCGGCACCCGCTCCAAGGCCGAGTACGAGATCCACCTCGCCAAGGAGTTCGTCCGCGAGGCCATGCAGCTGGCCGTCCGCCCCGAGGGCCGGATCCTGATCTCGCCGGTCGAGGGCAAGGAGAGCCGCGTCCAGCGGCTCCCCGTCGGGGTCGTCACCGTGATCAGCCCCTTCAACTTCCCCTTCCTGGTCACCCTGAAGTCCGTCGCCCCCGCCCTGGCCCTGGGCAACGCCGTCGTGGTCAAGCCGAACCAGAACGCACCCGTGATCGGCGGCGGGGTCATCGCGAAGCTCTTCGAGGACGCCGGTCTGCCGCCCGGCCTCCTCAGCGTGCTGGTCACCGACATCGCCGAGATCGGCGACGCCCTCCTGACCCACCCGGTGCCCAAGGTGATCTCCTTCGCCGGCTCCGACCGCGTCGGCCGGCACGTCGGCGCGGTCGCCGCCCGCCACTTCAAGCGGACCGTCCTGGAGCTCAGCGGCAACAGCGCCCTGGTCGTCCTCGACGACGCGGACATCGACTACGCCGTCGACGCGGCCGTCTTCAGCCGCTTCGTCTATCAGGGCCAGGTCTGCATGGCCGCCAACCGGATCCTGGTCGACGCCTCCGTCGCCGAGGAGTTCACCGAGAAGTTCACCGCCCGGGTGCGGGGCCTGAAGACCGGCGACCCCCGCGAGGCCGACACCCACATCGGCCCCCTGATCAACTCCTTCCAGGCCGAGGCGCTCACCGCCCTCGTGGACCGCGCCGTGGAATCCGGCGCCCGCGCCCTCGTACGCGGTGCCACGCGCGGCAACCTGGTCGAACCCACCGTGCTGACCGGGATCCCCGAGGACTCCCCGCTGCTCGGACAGGAGATCTTCGGCCCCGTCGCCCTGCTGATGGTCTTCGACGGGGAGGAGGAAGCCGTGGCCCTGGCCAACGCGACCCCGTACGGGCTCTCCGGCGCCGTCCACACCCGGGACGTCGAGCGCGGCGTCCGCTTCGCCCAGCGCATCGAGACCGGGATGATCCACGTCAACGACTCCACCATCGGCGACGAGCCGCTGGCCGCGTTCGGCGGGGAGAAGGCCTCCGGGCTCGGCCGGCTCAACGGCGAGGCCACGGTCGAGGCCTTCACCACCCAGAAGTGGATCTCGGTCCAGCACGGCAGGAGCACCTTCCCGCTCTGAGAGCGGCCCGCTCTAGACTCGGCGGGACCGGGACCCGGCCGGGTGGGCGGCGGGCAGCGCTTCGGGGGAGTTTCGAGTTGAGCAACATTCCGGAGACGGGGCGGACGCCCCGGGTCCAGAACCGCCTGGTGGTCATCCAGGTGGTCGTCTTCTCGCTGCTGCTCACCCTCGGCGGCCGCCTGTGGTACCTCCAGATCCGCAACGGCCAGGAGTACACGGACGAGGCGAAGAACAACCACGTCCAGCAGGTCGTCCAGCCCGCCGTGCGCGGCTCGATCCTCGACGCCCGCGGGGTCCCCCTCGCCGACAACGAGACCCGCATGGTGGTCTCCGCCAGCCGCACCGAGCTGAGCAAGATGAAGGACAGGGGCAAGGACGTCCTCACCCGCCTCGCGGGCGTCCTCGGCATGCCGCCGGAGAACGTCGTCAACAGCGTCCGGCTCTGTGACGCCAAGACCCCCAAGCCCTGCTGGAACGGTTCGCCGTACCAGCCGATACCCATCACCGCCGAGGCGACCACCGACCAGGTCCTGGAGATACGGGAGCACGCCGAGCGGTTCCCCGGCATCACCGCCGAGCCCACCGCCCTGCGCCGCTACCCCGCCCCGGACCAGGCCAACACCTCCCAGGTGCTGGGCTACCTCTCGCCCGTCACCGACGCGGAGATCGCCAAGGCGAAGAAGACCGACTCCCCGTACCTGCGCTCCGACCAGGTGGGCCGCTCCGGCCTGGAGCGCACGTACGACAAGGAGCTGCGCGGCAAGGCGGGCGTCACCCGCTACGAGGTCGACAACCTCGGCCGGGTCATCGGGCTGGCCCAGGCCGACAAGCCCACCGCCGGCTCCAACGTCGTCACCTCGATCGACTCGCGCGTGCAGGCCGTCGCCGAGCGCGAGCTGGCCTACGCGATGGCCGAGGCCCGCAAGACGTACGACAAGAACACGCGCCGGAACTACGAGGCCGACTCGGGCGCCGTCGTCGTCATGGAGTCCAAGACCGGCCGGATCGTCGCGATGGCCTCCAGCCCGACGTACGACCCGGGGATGTGGGTCGGCGGGATCTCCGCCAAGGACTACGCCTCCCTCACCGCGAAGGACTCCAACTACCCGCTGCTCAACCGGGCGATCCAGGGCCAGGCCGCCCCCGGCTCGATCTTCAAGGTCGTCTCCTCGACGGCCGCGGTCAACGCGGGCTACCCCTTCGACGGCCGCTACCCCTGCCCCAGCTCCTACTCCGTCGGAGGGCAGACCTTCACCAACTTCGAGTCCCAGGGCTACGGCGACATCAACCTCGGCCGCGCCCTGGAGGTCTCCTGCGACACGGTCTACTACGCCCTCGCCGACAGGGAGTGGAAGAAGGACGGCGGGATCAACCCGACTAAGGACCCCAAGGACTGGTTCCTGAAGACGGCCCACGAGTTCGGCCTCGGCAAGCCGACCGGCGTCGACCTGCCCAACGAGGTCGCCGGCCGGGTCCCCGACCGCCAGTGGAAGAAGGACTTCTTCGAGGCCAACAAGGCCGCCTGGTGCCGGGACGGCAAGAAGGACGGCAGCTTCGCCGAGAAGATCGCGTACGAGAACTGCCGCCAGGGCAACCAGCTGCGCGAGGGCGACGCCATCAACTACTCCATCGGCCAGGGCGACACCCTCGTCACCCCGATCCAGATGGCCTCCGTCTACGCGGCCATCGCCAACGGCGGCACCCTGCACCAGCCCACCATCGGCAAGGCGATCGTCAGCCCCGACGGCACCTCGGTCAAGGAGATCGCCCCGAAGGAGCAGGCCCGCCTGCCGATGGACGCCGAACTGCGCGACGACATCGACCGGGCCCTCGCCTCGGTGGTCACCTCCGGCAGCGCCGCCTGGCGGTTCGGCGGCTGGCCGCAGAAGCAGATCCCGATGCACGCCAAGACGGGCACCGCCGAGGTCCAGGGCAAGCAGACCACCTCCTGGTTCGCCTCGTACACCGAGGACTACGCGATCGTGATGACGATCTCCCAGGGCGGCACCGGCTCCGGCGCCTCCGGACCGGCCGTCCGCAAGATCTACGAGGCGATGTACGGGCTCGACGAGAAGGGCGCCCAGGACCTGTCCAAGGCCCTCCTGCCCAAGCCGATGACCGAGCTCCCGGCGGTCCGCCCGGACAACGGCGCGCCCTGAGCGATCCATTGCGCGTTTAGGACAGTCCCTGACCTCATTGATCCGTAGCGTGGTGGGTGTCGGAACGACACACACGGCACCCGGAAAACGCGGAGGTCCCCATGCCCACGTTCGTACCCGCAGAGGCTCCCGGCGACGAGCGCAGCGCGCTCGTGTCCTACGTCGACGCCCAGCGCGGCGCGCTGCGCCGCGCGGCGCACGGCCTCACGGAGGAGCAGGCGGCGAGCCGTCCCAGCGCGAGCGGGCTGTCCCTGTCGGGTCTGCTCAAGCACGCCGCCGAGGTGGAGCTGAACTGGCTGCGGATGGCGCAGCAGCAGCCCAACGAGCGGCAGCGCAACGAGGAGACCTGGGGCGACAGCTTCCGGCTCGTCGGGGACGAGACCCTCCCCGAGGTGCTCGCCTTCTGGGACGCGGTCGCGGCCGAGCTGGAGAAGTTCATCCGCGAGGTGCCCAGCCTGGACGACACCTTCCCGCTGCCCGAGGTGCCCTGGTTCCCCAAGGACACGCGGGTCTCGATGCGCTGGCTGATGCTCCACCTGGTCGAGGAGCACGCCCGGCACGCGGGGCACGCCGACATCATCCGGGAGTCCCTGGACGGGAAGACCGCCTTCGAGCTGGTGGCCCTGGCGCAGGGCGGTACCTGGCCGCCGGCGTAGCGTCCGCCACGGCCCCGGACGGCAGGGGACGGCAAGGGCTTGCACCTCACGCGGCGTGAGGCGGGAGAGTCGGGGGCGTACGAGAGAAGGGCGGAAGCATGAGCTACTCCGTGGGCCAGGTCGCCGGATTCGCCGGAGTCACGGTGCGCACGCTGCACCACTACGACGAGATCGGCCTGCTCTCCCCGAGCAGCCGCAGCCACGCGGGCCACCGGCGGTACGACGACGCCGACATGGACCGGCTGCAGCAGATCCTGTTCTACCGGGAGCTCGGCTTCCCCCTCGACGAGGTCGCGGTCCTGCTGGACGACCCGGACGCGGACCCGAGGGAGCACCTGCGCCGGCAGCACACCCTCCTGTCCGACCGGATCGCCCGGCTCCAGCAGATGGCCAAGGCCGTGGAGCACGCCATGGAGGCGAGGAAGATGGGCATCAACCTCACGCCCGAGGAGAAGTTCGAGGTCTTCGGAGACGACGACCCCGACCGGTACGCCGAGGAGGCCGAGCAGCGCTGGGGCCACACCGACGCGTACAAGGAGTCCGCGCGCCGGGCTGCCTCCTACACCAAGGAGGACTGGCTGCGGATCCAGGCCGAGGGGGACGACCTGCACCGGCGTCTGGCCGCACTGCTGGACTCGGGGGCGGCCGCCGACTCCGGGGAGGCCATGGACCTCGCCGAGGAACACCGCGCCTGGATCGAGCGGAACCACTACACCTGCCCGTACGAGATGCACACCTGCCTCGGCGAGATGTACGTCTCCGACGAGCGGTTCACGGCCTTCTACGACGCCGTGCGGACCGGGCTGGCGGTGTTCCTGAGGGACGCCATCCTCGCCAACGCGGCACGCAGGGCGTAACCGTGGCGTAGTCGTGGCGCAGCCGCGGCGCGGCAGGGGGACATGAGGCGTACGGCCGCCTCCGGGGACCTGGAACCCGGAGGTGGCCGTATCCGTTGAAAATTGAGACACTCCCCCCAGTCCGCCGCATCCCCGCCCGCGCGGACGCACCCGATCCTGGAGATACCCGCACCCGTGTACACGCTTGCGCTCGCCCCTGAGTGGATGTCCCCGGACTATTTGATCTCCCACTTCGGGCTGATCGGCATCCTGGTCATCGTCTTCGCCGAATCGGGCCTGTTCGCTTTCCTGCCCGGCGACTCCCTGCTCTTCACGGCGGGCCTGCTCGTCGCCAACGGCGAATACATCAAGCAGCCGCTGTGGCTGGTGTGCACCCTGATCACGGCCGCCGCGATCCTGGGCGACCAGGTCGGCTACATGATCGGAAAGTTCTTCGGCCCGAAGCTCTTCAACCGGCCGAACTCCAAGCTCTTCAAGCGGGAGAACCTGGACAAGGCGCACGAGTTCATGGAGAAGCACGGCCCGAAGGCCATCGTGCTCGCCCGCTTCGTGCCGATCATCCGCACCTTCGCGCCGATGGTCGCGGGCGCCGGCTCGATGCAGTACCGCACCTTCCTGACGTACAACGTGATCGGCGGCGTCGCCTGGGGCACCGGCATCACGGTCGCCGGCTTCTGGCTCGGCCAGATCGATTTCATCAAGACCAACATCGAGGCGATCCTCGTCGGGATCGTGCTGCTCTCCCTGATCCCGGTGGTCTTCGAGGTGCTCAAGGCCCGCAAGGAGGCCAAGGCGGCCGGCGGCCCGGCGGCCGGCGGCCCGGCGGCCGCGCCCGCCGCCGGCGAGCGCCGCCGCCACGCCAAGCGGTAACAGCCCTTCCGCGGCCCGCGGACGACTCTCCTGCGCCCCGGAGGACCCGACGGTCCCACCGGGGCGCAGCCGTGTTCCCTCAGGCCCGCAGGCGGCGCCGTACGCCGCCGGCCGATGTCAGAAGCCGCGGGTCCGCTTCGCCGCGGCGCGGCGGCGGGCGGCGCTCGCGGCCTGCGGGATCCGCATGAACAGCCGCGAGGTCTCCGCCCCGAGGTTGACCCCGATCGCGATGGCGAGCGCGATGGCCGCGGCGTTGGTCAGCGAGCCGAGGCCCTTGTTGAGCTGGTTCTCGGCGATGAGCAGCAGCCCGTAGTACGTCGCGGAGCCCGGCAGCAGCGGGCCGATGGCGGCGGTCACGTACGGCAGGGCGGAGGCGGAGCGGTAGCGGGAGAAGAGCTGGCCGAACAGGCCGACGAGCCCGGCGGCGACGGCCGTCGAGGGCACGGGCGGGATGCCGCCCGCGTAGTGCAGGGCCCCGAAGGTGGCCCAGGCGACGCCGCCGTTCAGCGTCACGATCCACACGGTGGAACGTTCCTGCTGGAGCAGGATCGCGAACGTGAACACCAGAACCATGGACGCCGCGATCTGGATCAGCGGCCGCTGCGTGATCTGGAGGACCTCCTCCGGCCGGGGTGCGGCGCCCAGCTGGAGCCCCAGGTACAGCACGACCAGCACGCCCATGATGATGCCGATGAAGAGGTACATGACCTCCAGCAGCCGGGCCGAGGCGGTGATGTAGAAACCCGTCAGGCCGTCCTGCACGGCCGCGACCAGGGGCCGCCCGGGCAGCAGGGCGAACAGTCCGCCGGTGATCACGGCCGAGGCCTGGATGTCCTCGATCTCCAGGAGCTTGAGCGCCACCCCGAACGCGGCGGGCGGCATCGCCGCGACCACGAACTGGTAGAACTCCGGCAGTCCGCGCCCGGCGCACAGCCAGGCCAGCCGGTCGCCGAGCATCGCCCCGATCGCGGCTGCGAAGAAGACGATGACGCCGCCGCCGACCAGGATGGAGGCGGCGCCGGCGAGCAGCCCGGCGGCGGCCGTGAGGACCCACGTCGGATACGGGTGCCGGTTGCGCCGGATCACGGCGAGCCGCCGGTAGGCCTCCTCCAGCGAGACGTCGACCTCGGGCGTGCTGATGTCGGCCACCAGCCGGTAGACCGCCGCCAGCCGCGTGTAGTCGGTGCCGCGGCGGCGGACCGTCCGGTTCGCCGACACCGGGTTGCCGACGAGCGACGGGTGGTGGGTGATCGACAGCATGGTGAAGGTGACCGTCGGCTCGCAGCGGTCCAGCCCGTAGCTGCGGGCCACCGCGAACATCGCGGCCTCCACGTCCTCGGCGCCCTCACCGCCCGCCAGCATCAGCTCTCCGATGCGCAGGGTCAGGTCGAGCACCCGGCCCACGGCGGGCCCCGTCTCGGCCGGCTTCTGCACCGGTTCGGGGACGGGCCGCACGTCGACCGGCATGCGCAGCATCGTGCGCATCCGGTCCTGCCAGGGGGACTCCGTCATCCAGGACACGGGGAAGCCGGCGCCGGAGGCGTACGCAGGCGGGGACTGCTGAGCGCCGTACGTGGACGGGGGCGCGAACGCGGACCCCTCGGCGGACCCCTCGGCGGGCTCCTCCTGCGGCAGGGGAAGCCCCTCGGGCACGGTGAACTCCGAGGTCGGCTGCTCGTCCCCGGCGAACTCCGGTTCCGTCCCGGGCGGCGGGGAGAAGGCGCTGTGCGCCTCGTCGGAGTCCGGCTTCCGGTCCTCCGCGCCCTCGGGTCCCTCGGCCTCCGCCACGCGTCCTCCCGTCCCCGGCCAGCCCGGGTATCAGTATGCGGAACGGATTCGTCCACGGCGAAACCAGTGGGCTGCGTCCCGGGAAACGACAGCGGGCGGCACCCCCTTCGAGGAAGGAGGTGCCGCCCGTGGTGTCACAGGAGCCCGGCGGCCGTCACCGTGGTCCGGCGGCTCTCACCGGGCCCGGTGGCGGCCGCCGTGGGGGCTCAGTGGCCGCCCTGCTCCTGCAGGCGCTTGTAGGAGCGCTCGATCTCGGCCTCGGCCTCGGCGCGGCCGACCCAGTTGGCGCCCTCGACCGACTTGCCCGGCTCCAGGTCCTTGTAGACCTCGAAGAAGTGCTGGATCTCCAGGCGGTCGAACTCGGAGATGTGGTGGATGTCCCGCAGGTGCTCCACGCGCGGGTCGGACGCCGGCACGCACAGCAGCTTGTCGTCGCCGCCGGCCTCGTCCGTCATGCGGAACATGCCGATGGCGCGGCACTTGATCAGGCAGCCCGGGAAGGTCGGCTCGTCCAGGATGACCAGCGCGTCCAGCGGGTCGCCGTCCTCGCCGAGGGTGTTCTCGACGAAGCCGTAGTCCGTCGGGTAGCTGGTGGAGGTGAACAGGCGACGGTCCAGACGGATCCGGCCGGTCTCGTGGTCCACCTCGTACTTGTTCCGCGAACCCTTGGGGATCTCGATGGTGACGTCGAACTCCACGTCCTGCTCCTCCATGATCAGCTTCGTTGCTCGAGTGATAGCGCGTCCGGCCCAGCCTCCCCGAGCTACCGCTGGGAGGTGCCCCCAGCCGGTGGGGTGCCATGCTCGCGGCAAGACGCAGTGGTTAAGTGTCCCTCACGCATATCCGTGATCGCGAAAGGGGCTGGTCCGAGGTGCCCTTGGTCAAGACGTGGCAGCTCATCGCGGGGTCGACCGTCGCCGGTCTGGCTCTGTCGGTGGCAGCGGTGGCCGCTGCCGGTCCATGGGACTCCGGCCAGCGTAAGGCCGAGCGGGACAGGGCCGCCTCCTGGAGCCTGCTGGGTGGCGCAGATCACGCCGCGCCCCCGGCGCCCGCCGCGCCCAGCGCCCCCGGAGTGCTCGCGGGCATCGGCCCCGGCGGCGCGCCCAGGGCCGGGAACGCCGCCGGCACCGCCGCGGTCGGCGACGCCGGCCTCGCCGACGCGCTGCGGCCGCTCCTGGCCGACCCGGCGCTCGGCCCCGCCCGCACCGCCTCGGTCGTCGACGTCGGCACCGGCCGGGTCCTCTTCGAGTCCGGTGCGCGCGAGCCGATGACCCCGGCCTCCACCGTCAAGATCGCCACCGCGGCGGCGGCGCTGGCCGCCCTCGGCCCCGAGCACCGCATCCGCACCACCGTGGTCCCCGGCGCCGGACCCGGGCAGATCGTGCTGGTGGGCGGCGGCGACCCCTCGCTCACCGCCCGCAAGAAGAGCCCCGCCGGATCCGGCGGCAGCCTCGTCGCTCTCGCCGCCGACACCGCCCAGGCCCTCAAGGCCGCCGGTACCGACTCGGTGGCCCTCGGCTACGACGACACCCTCTACACCGGCCCTGCCCGCCACCCGATCGGCGTCAACCCGAACATCGCCCTGGTGACCTCCCTCGCCGCCGACGAGGGCCGCCCCGACGAATCGGCCTCCGGGCCCGTCGACCGGGTCGAGGACCCCGCCCGGGAGGCCGCCCGCTCCTTCGCCGCCCTGCTCGGGGAACGCGGCGTCACGGTCACCGGCGAGCCCGAGAAGGCCAAGGCCGCCGCCGGCGCCCAGCCCCTCGCCGCCACCCTGTCCACGCCCGTCGCCGGCCTGGTCGAGCGCATGCTGACCAACAGCGACAACGACATCGCCGAGGCCCTCGCCCGCCAGACCGCCCTCGCCTCCGGACAGCCCGCGAGCTTCGAGGGCGCCGAGAAGGCCGTCACCGCCCGCCTCGCCTCCCTGGGCCTCGACACCGCCGGCTCCCGCTTCGCCGACGGCAGCGGGCTGAACCGCGCCGACAAGGTCAGCAGCGGCCTGCTGACCGGGCTCCTGGCCCGCGCCGCCGACCCGCAGCACCCGGAGCTGCGTCCGGTCCTCACCGGGCTCCCCGTCGCCGGCTTCACCGGGACCCTGCGCGCCCGCAACGCCGGCACCTCCCCGGCCGCCGGCCTGGTACGGGCCAAGACGGGCACCCTGACCGGAGTGAACTCCCTGTCCGGCACCGTCGTCGACGGCTCCGGGCGGCTGCTCGCCTTCGCCTTCCTCACCGCGGACGCCGCCGACGGCCCGGCCGCGGAGAAGGGCCTCGACAGGCTCGCCGCCGCCGTGGCCGCCGCCGCCCAGCGGTAGCCGGGCCCCGCCGGGCCCGCCCGGTGCATCCGCAGGGGATCCGCAAAGGGGCCGGTCCACGTACCGTTGACGCATGACGAGCATCGGTGGTGCCGAGATGGTCGACTGGAACCTCGCGGTCGCGACCGCGGTCCGGCTGGTGCGGCCGGGTCCGGAGGTCAGCCGCGACGAGGCCCGGGCGGTGGTGGAGGAACTGCGCAGGCATGCCAGGACCTCCGAGCGCCACGTCCGCACGTTCACCCGGATGATCGGTGACGGCGCCGACGTCCCGGACACCCCCGTCCTCGTCGTCGACCGGGCCGGCTGGGTCCGCGCCAACGTGGCCGGGTTCCGCGAGCTCCTCGCCCCCCTGCTCGGCAAGATGCAGGACCGCCGGGCCGGCACGCCCGGCGGCGCCGTCCTCGGCGCCGTCGGCGGCAAGGTCACCGGCGTGGAGCTGGGCATGCTGCTGAGCTTCCTGGCCTCCCGGGTCCTCGGCCAGTACGAGACCTTCGCCCCCGTCGGGCGGGACCTGCCGGGCGGCCGCACGGACGGCGGCCGGCTCCTGCTCGTCGCCCCCAACGTCGTCCACGTCGAACGCGAGCTGGACGTGCACCCGCACGACTTCCGGCTGTGGGTCTGCCTCCACGAGGAGACCCACCGGACGCAGTTCACCGCCGTCCCGTGGCTCCGCGACCACCTGGAGGGCGAGATCCAGACCTTCCTCGCCGCCACCGAAATGGAGCCCGCGGCCATCCTGGAGCGCCTGCGCGAGGCCGCCCAGTCCTTCGCCGGCGCCCGCCCCGAGGCCGAGCGCGGAGACGAGGGCCGCTCCCTCGTCGAGCTCGTCCAGACCCCCGAGCAGCGCGAGGTCCTCGGCCGGCTCACCGCCGTCATGTCCCTGCTCGAAGGCCACGCCGACTTCGTCATGGACGGCGTCGGCCCCGAGGTGGTGCCCTCGGTCGCCGAGATCCGGGAGAAGTTCCAGCAGCGCCGCGCCAGCGGCGCCGGACGCCTCGACGCCGTCCTGCGCAAGCTGCTCGGCCTCGACGCCAAGCTGCGCCAGTACCGCGACGGCGAGCGGTTCGTCCGCGCCGTCGTCGAGCAGGTCGGCATGGACGGCTTCAACCGGGTGTGGACCTCCCCGAACACCCTGCCGACCAAGGCCGAGATCGCCCGGCCCGCGGACTGGGTGGCGCGCGTGCACCGCAAGGGGACCGAACCGGGCAAAGGCGGGTGACGCGGGGGGCGTAAACATGTCTCACTGGGGGAAGAAGCGTCACCCGTCCGAGGGACCGTGGGGCGTGGAAGGGCGTGCGATGCTCAGGGAACGGCTCGGTTCTGTCACCATCGACGCACTCTGAGTGACAACCGCCATCTCGCGGGGGCCGGGCACCGGCCCCCGAGGCATCCGAACTCCTCCCGAAGGGAACCGGACATGGGTCCCCATCCTGCGGTCGCGGCGATACGCCTGGCGGTCCGCCGCGTGCTCCACGATGTCCTGACCGACCTCACCGAACGTCCCGCCGCCGACCGCCCTGCCGCGGCGGACGGCACGCCGCTCGTACTCGTCGCCTGCTCCGGCGGCGCCGACTCCATGGCACTCGCCTCCGCGCTCGCCTTCGAGGCGCCCAAGCTCGGGATCCGGGCCGGCGGCATCACCGTCGACCACGGCCTCCAGCCGGGCTCCGAGCTGCGCGCCGCCGAGGTCGTCGCCCGCATGACCGCGCTGCGCCTCGACCCGGTCGAGTCGGTCGCCGTGCGCGTCGGCCGCGACGGAGGACCCGAGGCCGCCGCCCGCGACGCCCGCTACGCCGCCCTGGACGAGGCCGCCGACCGGCTCGGCGCCGTGGCCGTGCTGCTCGGCCACACCCGGGACGATCAAGCCGAAACCGTCCTGCTCGGTCTCGCCCGCGGCTCCGGCATCCGCTCCCTGTCCGGGATGCCCGAGGTCTCGGGAGGCCCCGGCGGCGCCGGACGCACCCACCGCTACCGCCGCCCCTTCCTCCAGGTGGACCGCCAGACCGCCCGCAAGGCCTGCATGGTCCAGTCGCTCCCCGTCTGGGACGACCCGCACAACATCGACCCCGCCTACACCCGCTCCCGGCTCCGCCACGAGGGGCTGCCCGCCCTCGAGAAGGCGCTGGGCAAGGGCGTCGTCGAGGCCCTGGCCCGGACCGCTCAGCTGTCCCGCGACGACGCGGACGCCCTGGACGCCTGGGCCGCCGAGGCCGAGGCCGCCGTGCGCGACGCGGACGGCCGCCTCGAGTGCGCCAGGCTGTACGCCCTGCCCCCGGCCGTCCGCCGCCGCGTGCTGCGCAGGGCCGTGATCGCCGCCGGGTCGCCCGCAGGCTCCCTGTTCGCCCGCCACATCGAGGAAGTCGACCGCCTCATCACCGGATGGCGGGGTCAGGGCGCCATCAACCTGCCCGGTCGGGTGGAGGCCCGGCGGCAGGGTGGCAGACTTGTCATCCGGCAGGGCTGATTGGTGCCGAAACACGGCTGAGCCCTCCGGGCACTCCCGGAGTCCCGGCCGACAACGAAAGTGATGCGGGTGGACGAGAAGGACATGGGCAGCGACCTGGCGTCGGTGCTCATCACCAAGGAAGAGATCGACGCGAAGCTGGCCGAGCTGGCCGCGAAGATCGACGCGGAGTACGCGGGCAGGGACCTGCTCATCGTCGGCGTCCTCAAGGGCGCCGTGATGGTGATGGCGGACCTGGCGCGCGCCTTGTCCACCCCGCTCACCATGGACTGGATGGCGGTGTCGTCCTACGGCGCCGGGACCCAGTCCTCGGGCGTGGTGCGGATCCTGAAGGACCTGGACACCGACATCAAGGACAAGCACGTCCTGATCGTCGAGGACATCATCGACTCGGGTCTGACGCTGTCCTGGCTGCTGTCGAACCTGGGCTCCCGCCAGCCGGCCTCCCTGGAGGTCGTCACGCTGCTGCGCAAGCCCGACGCCGCGAAGGTCGCCATCGACGTGAAGTGGGTCGGCTTCGACATCCCGAACGAGTTCGTCGTGGGTTACGGGCTCGACTACGCGGAGAAGTACCGCAACCTGCCGTTCGTCGGCACGCTCGCCCCGCACGTCTACGGCGGCTGACGCACGCCCTTGTCCTGCGGGGGCCCGGCCGGGGTCCCCGCAGGGGAACCCCGGGACGATCCCAGGCGTTGGAGCAGGGGAAGGCAGGACTGTCAGCCGTCCCACGGGACCGCGGGTGACAATTCAGAGGTACATTCCGAAGAACAGTCTTTGTTCACAGCAGCATTTACCTACGGGCAGGAGGGACGGGGCGCCTGGCGTCCCGTATGGATGGACGTGAAGCGATACTTCCGTGGGCCAGTCATGTGGATCGTGCTGGCCGTCCTCGCCGTGGTCGTGTTGATGAATGTCGTCAGCTCAGGCGGCGGCTACAAGTCGGTGGACACCAGCGAGGTCATCAAGGCGATCAACAGTGGCCAGGTGGAGCAGGCGCGCCTGACCACCGGCGACAGCCAGATGATCAAGATCGACCTGAAGAAGGGCGAGAAGCTCGGGGGCAGCTCCGGCTCCAAGTTCCAGGCGAACTACATCGGCGACCAGGGCGTGCAGCTCGCCCAGAGCCTCCAGGGCAAGTACGAGGCCGGCCAGATCCCCGACGGCTACTCCGTCACCCCGGACAAGACCAGCCCGTTCCTCAGCGTGCTGCTCTCCCTGCTGCCCTTCGTCCTGATCGTCGTCGTCTTCCTGTTCCTGATGAACCAGATGCAGGGCGGCGGCTCCCGGGTCATGAACTTCGGCAAGTCGAAGGCCAAGCTCATCACCAAGGACACCCCGAAGACGACGTTCGCCGACGTCGCGGGCTCGGACGAGGCCGTCGAGGAGCTCCACGAGATCAAGGAGTTCCTCCAGGAGCCGGCGAAGTTCCAGGCCGTCGGCGCGAAGATCCCCAAGGGTGTCCTGCTCTACGGCCCGCCCGGCACCGGCAAGACGCTGCTGGCGCGCGCCGTCGCCGGCGAGGCCGGCGTGCCGTTCTACTCGATCTCCGGCTCCGACTTCGTCGAGATGTTCGTCGGTGTCGGCGCCTCGCGCGTCCGCGACCTGTTCGAGCAGGCCAAGGCCAACGCCCCGGCGATCGTCTTCGTCGACGAGATCGACGCCGTCGGCCGGCACCGCGGCGCGGGCCTCGGCGGCGGCCACGACGAGCGCGAGCAGACCCTCAACCAGCTCCTCGTCGAGATGGACGGCTTCGACGTCAAGGGCGGCGTCATCCTGATCGCCGCCACCAACCGGCCCGACATCCTCGACCCGGCGCTGCTGCGCCCGGGCCGCTTCGACCGGCAGATCGCCGTCGACCGCCCGGACATGCAGGGCCGTCTGGAGATCCTCAAGGTCCACCAGAAGGGCAAGCCGGTCGCCCCGGACGTCGACCTGGCGGCCGTCGCCCGCCGCACCCCGGGCTTCACCGGTGCCGATCTGTCCAACGTGCTGAACGAGGCCGCGCTGCTCACGGCACGCTCGGACAAGAAGCTGATCGACAACCACATGCTGGACGAGGCGATCGACCGCGTCGTGGCGGGCCCGCAGAAGCGGACCCGGATCATGTCGGACAAGGAAAAGAAGATCACCGCGTACCACGAGGGCGGACACGCCCTGGTCGCGGCGGCCTCCCCGAACTCCGACCCGGTCCACAAGATCACGATCCTGTCCCGCGGCCGCGCCCTGGGCTACACGATGGTCCTGCCGGACGAGGACAAGTACTCGACCACGCGCAACGAGATGCTCGACCAGCTGGCCTACATGCTGGGCGGCCGCGCGGCCGAGGAGCTGGTCTTCCACGACCCGACCACGGGCGCCGCGAACGACATCGAGAAGGCCACCGCCACGGCCCGCGCGATGGTCACCCAGTACGGCATGACCGAGCGCCTCGGCGCGATCAAGTTCGGCGGTGACAACACCGAGCCGTTCCTGGGCCGAGAGATGGCGCACCAGCGCGACTACTCGGAAGAGGTCGCGGCGCTGGTCGACGAAGAGGTCAAGAAGCTCATCGAGACCGCGCACAACGAGGCCTGGGAGATCCTGGTCGAGAACCGCGACGTCCTCGACAACCTGGTCCTGGCCCTCCTGGAGAAGGAGACCCTGGGCAAGGAGGAGATCGCCGAGATCTTCTCGACGGTCGTCAAGCGCCCGGCCCGCCCGGCGTGGACCGGCTCGGCCCACCGCACCCCGTCGACCCGCCCGCCGGTGCTCTCGCCCAAGGAGCTCCAGCTGACGAACGCGGCGAACGGCGCCGCGGCGGCCACCCCGGTCGTGTCGGTGGAGAAGGACCCGGTCACCGAGGACCGCGCGGAGTAGCCGCAGGCCCGCAGCCCGGCCCGGAATGGATGCCGCGTCCCCCAGGTTCTAGCCTGGGGACGCGGCATTTTCGTATGCCCGTGTGATCGAAGACAGGAACGAGGCACAGATGACCGACCCAGTGACCCTGGCCGGCGAGGGCACGATCGGCGTGTTCGACGAGAAGCGGGCCGAGGCCGCCGTCCGAGAGCTCCTCATCGCGGTCGGCGAGGACCCGGACCGGGAGGGGCTCCTGGAGACGCCGGCCCGCGTGGCCCGGGCGTACCGGGAGATCCTCGCGGGCCTGTGGCAGAAGCCCGAGGACGTCCTGACGACGACGTTCGACCTCGGGCACGACGAGATGGTGCTCGTGAAGGACATCGAGATCGTAAGCCTGTGCGAACACCACCTGCTTCCCTTCCACGGCGTCGCCCACGTCGGGTACATCCCCGCCGAGACCGGCAAGATCACCGGGCTGTCCAAGCTGGCACGCCTCGTCGAGGTCTACGCCCGCCGTCCGCAGGTCCAGGAGCGGCTCACCACACAGATCGCGGACTCCCTGATGGAGATCCTGGAGGCGCGCGGCGCGATCGTCGTCGTCGAGGCCGAGCACATGTGCATGTCGGTCCGCGGCATCCGCAAGCCGGGCGCGAAGACCACCACCTCGGCGGTCCGCGGCCAGCTTCGCGACTCCGCCACCCGCAACGAGGCGATGAGCCTGATAATGGCCCGCTGACATGGCCGACGGGTCCCCGCCCGACGGCTGGAAGCCGCTGAGCGAGGACGTCCGGCGCGCCCTGGAGCTGCTGCTCGACGGTGACTCGGACGTCCACCGCGGCCTGCGGGCGCAGATACCGCACGCCGAGATGCGCGGGAGCGGCTGTGCCTGCCCGTGCGTGTACCTGAGAGTGGACGCGGGAGCCGTGGCGGCCGTGCCGATGGAGGAGACCATGGAGGCGGTGGCGGGCGCGTCACTGCTCGATGCCGGCGGCGGCTACGACGGCGAGGCGACGCTCCTCGCCTCCGACGGTCTCCTCGCGGACCTGCAGTTCTGCGACTGGGAGGGCCGGGGGCCCGGGGACCGCCCGCTCTGGGAGTGGCTGGGGCCCCGCCACCACTGAGACGGGCCCGACCCGGTGCGGTCAGGCGCGGGAGGGGGCCTGGGGGGTGGTGTCGTCGTCCTCGGGGAGTTTCAGGACGTGCTCCAGGAAGAGGGCCGCGGCGATGACCGCCGCGCCCGCCAGCACCGAGAAGGCCGCGTACCAGGCTTGATCGCGGCGGGCCGGCACCTCCAGGCCGTCGGCCAGGAGGAAGACGCCCACGCCGCCGTACATGCCCGCGACGAGAGCCGCGACGAGGGCGCTGGCCTGGCCGAAGACCAGCGCCCGGGCCGCCATCAGCGGCTCCACGCCCTTCGCGTCGGGCTGCCGCTCCCGCTGGGCCTTGAGGCGGGAGCGCAGCGACATGGCGGTCGCCAGCAGCACGACCGCGATGGCGCCCAGCACGATGGGGGCGGCCAACGGAACGCCCGGCAGGGTCCCGTACGCGTTCCACAGACGGGCACCCGCCCAGGACAGCACCCCGGCCACCACGAAGATGCCTGCCAGGACTGCCGGCCTCAGTTGCTTCACGTGCCTGTTCCCCGCTCTCTGCGCCTCTGCCTCAGCCGTCCGTCGGCAGACCACAGGCTACTCAGGACTATTCGGGGAGGCGCAGTTCCAGGTCGGAGCGCCGGGTGACGCCGGCCAGGCCGATCCCGGCGAGCAGGTCGGCGACGGGGCCGTGGCCGGGGATCCGTGCCTCGGGGTCGACGTCGTGCCAGGGGGCGAGGACGAAGGCGCGCTGGTGGGCCCGGGGGTGCGGGAGGGTGAGGACGGGGTCGTCGGAGACCACGTCGGCGTAGGCGATGATGTCCACGTCGATGGTGCGGGGGCCCCACCGCTCCTCGCGGAGGCGGTCGAAGGCCTCTTCGATGGCGTGGCCGCGCTCCAGCAGGCTGGACGGGGGCAGGGTGGTCCGCACGAGGGCCACCGCGTTCAGGTACGAGGGCTGGGAGCCGGGCTCGACGCCCCACGGCTCGGTCTCGTAGACGGGGGAGACCGCCTTGACCCGGACGCCCGGGGTGTCGCCGAGGGCGTCGATCGCGCCCTGCAGGGTCTCCATCCGGTTGCCGAGGTTGCCGCCGAGGGCGATCACGGACCATTTGGGGTTGGACAGGGTGACGTCGGCCGCGTCGACCGCCTCGACGACGGAGGCGGGCACCGGCTGGACGGTGGGGTCGCTCTGGGCGTTCAGTCCGTTGTTCACGCGCGGCTCCGGGTGATCGTGATGGTCACATCGTCGAAGGGGACGGTGATGGGCGCGTCCGGCTTGTGGACGACGACCTCCACTTGGGCCACCGCTTCGTGCTTGAGGCACTGCTGGGCGATGCGCTCGGCCAGGGTCTCGATCAGGTCGACGGGCTCGCCCTGGACCACGTCGACGACCTCCTCGGCGACGACCCCGTAGTGGACGGTCTTCGCCAGGTCGTCGTCCGCCGCAGCCGGGCGCGTGTCGATGTGCAGTACCAGGTCGACGATGAAGGTCTGGCCTTCCTCGCGTTCCCGGGGGAAGACGCCGTGGTGCCCGCGAGCCTTGAGGCCGCGCAGCGCGACACGATCCACGCGAATCACTCCTGCTTCCGTAGGTGCTGCGGTCCGGGGCTCCCCGGATCCATGGGCCTGCGCCGAGTGCGGTCGGCGTCGTCCGTCTTCGAATCTACCTGCGAAAGAGGCCCGTCCCCGCCGGAGGGGTCAGTCGGAGGCCTCTTCCTCGTCCTCGTCGGACTCCGTCAGGACCGGAGAACCGTGGTGGGACCAGAGGCGCCAGCCCTCGGATGTGCGTCGGAACACATTTGTGGCGACGACGAGCTGGCCGACGAGGGGGCCGAGCTCTCCGCCGTCCCCGGCGGGCCCTCCGCTGAGGATGTTCTCGGTGCAGGTGACCAGGGCCGTGTCGCCGATGACGGCGACCTTGGTGTCGGTCAGGAAGAACTGGATGTACTCGGTGTGGGACATGATCAGCGCGTACGAGCGGAGCACCTCGCCGCGGCCGCTGAGCACCGGCCAGCCCGGGTGGACGCAGGACACCTCGTCCTCCAGCCAGAGCGCCGACATGGCGTCGAAGTCACCCTGCTCCATGGCCTCGTAGAAGGCCGTGTTGACCTGCTCGACGGCCTCGATGTCGGTACGGCTCACCGTGCCCCTCTCCTGGCAGTACGGGCCCCAGGTGCGGGCCGGGTCACCAAGCCCCTTCCACCGCACGGGCCACCCGAACCGCGTCGGCCGTGGCGCGTACCTCGTGGACCCGGACGGCCCAGGCACCCTGGTGGGCGGCGATGGCCGAGACGGCGGCGGTGGCGGCGTCGCGCTCGCGGGCCGGCGGCGGCGTGGCGCCGGCGCCGGCCAGGACGCGGCCGAGGAACCGCTTGCGCGAGGCGGCGACGAGCAGCGGGAAGCCGAGGGCCCGCAGCTCGGGCAGGTGGGCGACCAGGGCCAGGTCGTGCTCGGCCATCTTCGCGAAGCCGAGGCCGGGGTCGACGACGATCCGCTCGGGGGCGATGCCGCCGGCGATGACGGCGTCGATGCGGGTCCGGAGTTCGGCGGTGACCTCGGCGAGGACGTCGTCGTAGACGGCGAGGCTGTTCATGTCGGCGCTGAAGCCGCGCCAGTGCATCACCACGAAGGGCACCTCGGCGGCGGCCACCGCGGGGATCATGCCGGGGTCGGCGAGCCCGCCGCTGACGTCGTTGACCAGGGTCGCGCCGGCTTCGACGGCCCGGGCGGCCACCGAGGCGCGCATGGTGTCGACGGAGACGGTGACCCCTTCGGAGGCCAGGCCGCGGACCACGGGGACGACGCGGCGCAGCTCCTCCTCCTCGTCGACGCGGGTGGCGCCGGGCCGGGTGGACTCCCCGCCGACGTCGATGAGGTCGGCGCCCTGGGCTATGAGGTCGAGGCCGCGCTTGACGGCGGCGGTGGTGTCGAACCAGCGGCCCCCGTCGGAGAAGGAGTCGGGGGTGACGTTCACGACGCCCATGACCGCGCAGCGGTCCCAGTCCGGCAGGCCTGTGACCCGGCCCCTGCCCGCGGCCCCGTGCTTGATGTTCATGGTCCCAGGGTAGGGCTGCCCCCGGATCGGGCACGGCCCGGGCGTGGGTCGGCGGCTTCCGGCCCGCGCGGCACGCGGCGGCAGCCCGGCGGTACGCGGCCCCGGGCGGGCGCCCGGGAGCCGAAGCGTGCGGCACGGAGCCGGCGCTGCCCGAAGCCCGCGCAGCACGAAGCCCGGCGCCCCGGGATCACCGGGGGCCGGGCTTCACGTGCGGGGCGGCGCGGCCGCGGGGCCTCAGGCCGCCTGGACCTCGCGCTCCGGCCGGGCGGGCACGGCGCTCAGGTGGGTGTGGGCGCAGCCGCGTTCCGGCTTGGGGCCGCGGCGGCCGGCGAACAGCCGGGGCAGGGCCAGGGTCACGAAGCCCTCGGCCTGCATGACGGCGAAGCCGATGCGGGGAAGGTCGCGCGTGGTGCGGTAGACCATGAAGCGGGGCTCCCAGCGGGGGCGGAACTTCGCGTTGAACTTGTACAGCGACTCGATCTGGAACCAGCGGGACAGGAAGACCAGCAGGCTGCGCCACATGCGAAGCACCGGGCCGGCGCCGATCCGCTCGCCGCGGGCCAGGGCCGAGCGGAACATCGCGAAGTTCAGGGAGACCTTCTCGATGCCGAGGGCCGGGGCGGCTTCCAGGGAGGCGACGATCAGCAGCTCGTTCATGCCGGGGTCGGCTGCGCGGTCGCGGCGCATCAGCTCCAGCGACATGCCGTCCTTGCCCCACGGCACGAAGTGCTGGATGGCCTTCAGGTCACCGAACGGGCTGGTGTCGCCTTCCTCCACGCGGTGGGCGGTGGCGATGATGCAGTCGCCGTCGCCCGGGTCGCCGACGCGGCCGAGGGCCATGGAGAAGCCGCGTTCGGTGTCGGTGCCGCGCCAGGCCTCGGCAGCGCCGCGGACCTGCTCCAGCTCCTCCTCCGTGAGGTCGGCGACGCGGCGGACCTGGGTGGTGTAGCCGTTGCGCTCGATGCGCTTCACCATCTGGCGGACGTTGCGCATGGCGCGGCCGGTGAGGGAGAAGTCTTTGACGTCGACGATCGCCTCGTCGCCGAGCTCCAGGGCGTCCAGGCCGGTCTCCCGGGTCCAGACCTCGCCGCCGGTCTCGCTGCAGCCCACGACGGCCGGGGTCCAGGAGTGGGCCTTGGCCTCGGCCATGAACCGCTCGATGGCGCCGGGCCAGGCCTCGACGTCGCCGATGGGGTCGCCGGAGGCGAGCATCACGCCGGAGATGACGCGGTAGGTGACGGCGGCCTTGCCGCTGGGGGAGAAGACGACGGCCTTGTCGCGGCGCAGCGCGAAGTGGCCGAGGGAGTCGCGGCCGCCGTGCTTGGCGAGCAGCTCGCGCAGCTTGTCCTCGTCGTCGACGGTGAGCCGGGCGGCCGGGTGCTCGGGGCGGAAGGCGAGGTAGATGGTGGTCAGCGCGGTCAGCATGCCCAGTGCGCCGAGGGAGTAGCCGACGATCCAGTCCGCGCGGCCGCCGGAGTAGGCGATCGGACCCTCGATGCCGACGAGCCCGTACAGGACGTGCGCGATCTGCTCGTAGAGGCCGGGGCGCCCCACCACCTTGCTCGGGTGGGCGTTGACGATGACCAGGCCGAGGCCGATCGAGCCGGCGCTCATCAGGATGAAGTTGGCGAGGGCCTTCCAGCGGCTGCGCGGGTCGGGCAGCGCCTTGAATTCACCCTGATGGCGCAACAGAAGGGCGAGCAGGGCGACAGCGATCACCACGCCGATGTAGGAGTGGCGGTACACGAACTGTGCGGCGGCTCCGACCGGCAGCAGGAAGACGGCCGCCCGCCAGGCCCGGCGCTTGCGGCGCTTGAGGCCGTGGGCGAGCAGGAGCAGCAGGACGCCGGCGCAGATGGTGACGGCAGCCGCCATGGGCCGGGTCGATCCGGGGATCACCTCCGCGACGGCGCGGAGCCGGCTGTGCTGGAACCGCGGGAACACGCCCGCCGCAACGTCGAGGAGGCCGACGACCGTGACGGCCGTTCCCACCAGCCCGGGCACGGACTCCGGTCGTGGTCCGCGGAAGATTCGGCGTACCCCGCTCGGAACCTGTCCCGACTTATCGCCATCTATCCTGCTAGACATCGCTTCCCGTTGCTCCGCGAGAGATCAAGTGGCCGAAGGCCGCGACAGCCTCCGGAGTGTGGTGCGTCCACTAGGACGACATCGAGCGCGAGCGGGTTCACTCTTCCGTCGAGAAAAACTTGTCCTGCCACCAGAAAGTCGACTGACAGCTCATGGGTCTCACCAGTAATACGGTTCTGGCGATCGCCGTCGCTGCCGGTGTGCTGCTCTTTGCAGCCACGGTGTGGTTCTGGCCCCGGCTCTCGGGCCGCACCTGGCGTGCGGTGCTGGGCCGGATCGGCCTCCTGTTCGCGACGCAGCTGGCGGTGTTCTCGGCGGTCGGCCTGGCGGCGAACCAGTCCTTCTCCTTCTACGGTTCGTGGGCGGACCTGTTCGGCAAGGAGACCTCGGTCGGCAAGGTCGTCGACCACTCGATGAGCAGCAAGGACATCAAGGTCATCGACAAGCAGAAGCTGGAGGTCCCCGGCGGGGCCCAGCCGCAGGTCGGCGGCCAGATCCTGAAGGTCTCGATATCCGGCGAGAAGTCGAAGATAACGAGCCCGGGGTACGTGTGGCTGCCGCCGGAGTACTTCCAGCCGCAGCACAAGGACAAGAACTTCCCCGCCTCGATCGTGCTGACCGGCTACCCGGGCACCGCCGAGAACCTGATCAAAGGGCTGAACTACCCGATGACGGCCTTCAAGCAGGCCAAGGCGGGCAAGATGAAGCCGATGATCCTGGTCATGCTGCGCCCGACCGTGGCGCCGCCGCGTGACACCGAGTGCGTGGACATCCCCGGCGGCCCGCAGACCGAGACCTTCTTCGCGCAGGACCTGCCCCAGGCCATCCAGAGCACCTTCCGGGTCGGCAAGAAGCCCGAGAACATGGGCTTCATCGGCAACTCCACCGGCGGCTACTGCGCCCTGAAGATCGCCGCGCACTACCCGCAGACCTTCGGTGCCGCGGCCGGCCTGTCCGCGTACTACGAGGCCCCGAACGACGCCACGACCGGCAACCTATTCCAGGGCGACGAGAACCTGAAGAAGCGCGCCGACATCATGTACAGCATCGAGCGCAAGAAGCCGACGGGCACCTCGTTCCTGGTGACCAGCAGCGAGACGGGCGAGCCGAACATCGCGGACACCCGCAAGTTCGTGAAGCTGGTCAAGGGTCCGGACCGGGTCTCCTCGATCATCCTGGACAGCGGTGGCCACAACTTCAACACCTGGCGCCGCGAGATCCCGCCGATGCTGACGTGGATGAGCAACCGCATCCAGGCCTGACGGCCCGTGCCGAACGACCTGTGACGACCGTGTGGCCGGCCCGGAAGGGCCGGCCACACGGCGTTTCCGGCCGGTTCAGGCCGCGTCGGCGTCCTCGGCGCGGGCCCGGAGCAGCGCCCGGTGAACCCCCTGCGGGGTCAGGACGCCGACCAGTGAGCCGGATTCCGGATCCGTGACCCCGATCCGCCCCGAGTCCTCCTGGAGCAGCGCGGCCAACGCCTCGCGCAGGCTGGCCCCGAGCGCCACCGAGGCCTCCGGTTCCGCTCCGTCGGCCGGCGCGAGGTCGGCGGTCCCGACCGGGGTGACCGCGAGCCGCTTGAGCCCCCGGTCCGCGCCGACGAAGGAGGCGACGTACGCCGTGGCGGGGGCGCCCAGTACGGCGGCCGGGCGGTCGAACTGCTCGATGGTGCCCGTCCCGTAGACGGCGATGCGGTCGCCGAGCCGGACGGCCTCGTCAAGGTCGTGCGTGACCAGCAGGATCGTCTTGCGGACCGTCTTCTGCAGCGTCAGGAACTCGTTCTGCAGCCGCTCCCGCACCACCGGGTCCACCGCGCCGAACGGCTCGTCCATCAGCAGCACCGGCGGGTCGGCGGCGAGCGCGCGGGCCACGCCGACGCGCTGGCGCTGCCCGCCGGACAGCTGGTGCGGGTAGCGGCCGCCGTACACGGCCGGGTCCAGGCCGACCAGTTCGAGGAGTTCGGCCGCGCGGGCGCGGGCCTTGGCCCGGGGGGTGCCGACGAGCTGCGGCACGGTCGCGGTGTTCTCCATCACCGTCTTGTGCGGGAACAGCCCCACCTGCTGGATGACGTACCCGATGCGGCGGCGCAGCTCGACCGGATCGGCGGCCGCGATGTCCTCGCCGCCGAGCAGGATACGGCCGGAGGTGGGCTCGATCAGCCGGTTGACCATCTTCATCGTGGTGGTCTTGCCGCAGCCGGACGGGCCCACCAGCGTGACCAGTTCGCCCTCCGCCACCTCGAAGGACAGGTCCTCGACGGCGGTGGTCCCGTCTGCGTAGCGCTTGGTCACATGCTCGAATCGGATCACACCGCCATCCTTCCCTACCGGCGTCGCGGACGTGTGAAGAGCGTGTCGTCCCGGCGGGAATGGTTCCGGCTGCCGGGCCGCGTCGGGTTAGGGTCGCTCCTGGCTTCGTGTTTTCGGACGGATGTGCGTACGACCGGCGGGGAGGGGGACGGCATGGCGGAGCAGAGCTGCCTGGTGGCGAACGACTGGATCTGCTGGGAGTACGTCACCTCCCGCTCCGAGGAGCTGACCGCCGCCACCCTCGAACACGTCTGGATCACCGCCGCGTCGGTCCTCATCGGCCTCGCCGTGTCCGTTCCGCTGGCCCTGCTGGCGCGCCGCGGCCGGCGCTGGGCCGCACCCGTGCTGGGCCTGACGACGCTGCTCTACACGGTCCCCTCCCTCGCCATGTTCTCCCTTCTCCTGCCGCTGTTCGGGCTGTCGGCCTCCCTGGTGGTGACCGGCCTGGTGCTGTACTCGCTGACCATCCTCGTCCGCAACGCGCTGGCCGGGCTGGAGGCCGTCCCGGAGGAGGTGCGGGAGGCCGCGCGCGGCATGGGGTACGGGCCCGGGCGGCTGCTGTGGCAGGTCGAACTGCCGCTGGCGCTGCCGGCGCTGCTCGCCGGGCTGCGGATCGCCACCGTCTCGACCGTGGCGCTGGCCACCGTCGGCTCGATCGTCGGCAAGGGCGGCCTCGGCAACCTCATCGCCCCGGCCGTGAACAGCTCCTTCAAGGCCCAGGTGCTCACCGCCTCCGTGCTGTGCGTGCTCCTCGCCCTCGTGGCGGACCTGCTGCTGCTCGGGCTGCAGCGGCTGCTCACGCCGTGGACGCGCACGGCGGCGACGGACAGGGGGGCGTGAGGGCCGTGGGCGTCATGGGAGGGGCCTGGGACTGGCTGGCGGACGGCGGCCACTGGTCCGGCGAGAACGGGGTGTGGCACCGGCTCGCCGAGCACGCCTGCGTCAGCGGCATCGCCCTCGCCGTCGCCTGCGCGGTGGCGCTGCCCGTCGGGCTGTGGCTCGGCCACATCGGCCGGGGCGGGGCGCTGGCCGTCAACATCTCCAACGCCGGGCGGGCCGTCCCCGTGTTCGCCGTGCTCGCCCTGTTCATGGTCTCGCCGCTGCGCAGCGCGGGCTACCTGCCCACGGTCGCCGCGCTCGTGCTGTTCGCCGTGCCGCCCCTGCTGACCAACGCGTACGTCGGCATGCGCGAGGTCGACCGGTCCGTGGTGGAGGCCGCCCGGGGCATGGGCATGTCCGGCGGCCAGCTGTTCCTGAGGGTCGAACTGCCGCTCGCACGGCCGCTGCTGATGACGGGTCTGCGCTCGGCCGCCGTCCAGGTCGTCGCCACGGCCACGATCGCGGCGATGGTCGGCCAGGGCGGCCTCGGCCGGATCATCACCGCCGGCTTCAACACGTACAACACGCCGCAGGTCGTCGCGGGCGCCCTGCTCGTGGCGGCCCTGGCCCTGCTGGTCGAGGGGGTCCTCGTGGCGGCGGAGCGGCTGCTGGCACGGCCGGCGGCGCGCTGACCACGGCCGGCCGCCCGGCCTGCCCGTTCCTGTTCGCATCCATCCCTCCGGAGGAGCACGACATGAGCAAGTCCACCCGGGCCCTGGCCGCGGCCCTCGCGGCGGTGGCCCTCGCCGCCTCCCTCACCGCCTGCGGCGGAGCGAGCCTGGAGCAGAGCAAGGAGGACGGCGGGGCCGCGTCCGCCTCCGGGGGCGGCGCCTCCGGCAAGGGGAAGCTGGTGATCGGCGCGGCCGGGTTCACCGAGTCCAACGTGCTGGCGGAGCTGTACGCGCAGGTGCTCCGGGACGCCGGCTACAGCACCTCGATCACCACGGTCAACAACCGCGAGCTGTACGAACCCTCCCTGGAGAAGGGCGAGATCGACATCGTCCCGGAGTACGCGGCCACGCTCGCCGAATTCCTGAACGCCAAGGTCAACGGCCCGAAGGCACCCCAGGAGAAGCCGGTCGCCTCCAGCGACCCGGCCTCCACGGTGGCCGGGCTGGAGAAGCTGGCGGGGCCGCTGGGCCTGAAGATCCTGTCGGTGGGCGGGGCGGTCGACCAGAACGCCTTCGCGGTGACGAAGGAATTCGCGCGGAAGAACGACCTGCGGACCCTTTCCGATCTCGGCAGGTCCGGGCTGAAGGTGAAGATCGCGGCCGGCGACGAATGCGCCGTACGGCCCTTCTGCGCCCCGGGCCTGAAGAGCACCTACGGAATCGACGTCTCCGGCATCGATCCCAAGGGGGTCGGCACCCCGCAGGCCAAGCAGGCCGTCAAGGACGGCACCGACCAGCTGGTTCTCACCACGACAACGGACGCCACGCTGGAGAGCTTCGACCTGGTCCTGCTGGAGGACGACAAGAAGCTCCAGAACGCCGACAACGTCCTGCCGGTGGTCAACGCCAAGGACGCGGGCGCCCCGGAGATCGCGGCCGCACTGGACAGGCTGACCAAGGCCCTCACCACCGCCGACCTCGTCGAACTGAACGGCCGGGTCGACGCCCGGCGCGAGAAGCCGGCGGACGCCGCGAAGGCCTATCTGAAGGCCAAGGGGCTGATCGGCGGGTAGCGGCTGCCGGGGCGGGGGCACCGCAGGTAACCACCCGGGAACAGATTGCCGGGCAGCCATCCCCAAGCGACCCCCACGCCCTGTAAATTTCTGGCCATGCCCCGAGGACGCCACCGCAATCCCGAACCCCTGCACCGGCTGCTCACTCCCGCGGCCGTGGCCGGTGTTTCCCTCACCACCGCGACCGTGGCCTGGCTGCTCGCGGATCCCGTGGCGCTGCGGCTGCTCGTGGCGCTGGCCGCGGCAGCGGGCATCGCGGCCGCCGTCGTCATGCGCACCTGGGACCGCACCGCCGGGCGGCGCGTCACGGAACTGGCGCGCGAGCGGGTCAAGGACGAGTGGAAGACCGACGAGCGCATTGCCGAGCTGGAGTCCGACCTCGAGGAAGCCCGCGTGCTGCGGGCCAAGCTCGACGCCAAGCTGCGGGCCAAGCGGGTCGAACTCGCCGGGCTGCGCGGCGAGCACGCGGCGCTGCTGCGCCGGTACGCCACCGCCGAGACCGAGCGGGCCAGCGCTCTGGAGGGCCGACGGCTGCTGGCCATCGAGGCGTCCGCGGCCCCGGCGGCCGGCCCCGCGAAGGAGCTCCCGCCGGTCACCGAGGAGCGCACGTCCAGCGGCGCGCCCACCGCGGTCGGCTACGCCCGCGCCCACGCGGCCCTGAGCGCCCTGATGCACAAGGCCGAGGCCGGTCCGGCGGGCCCGGGAGGCCCCGGGGGACCGGGCGCCCGGGCTCCGCTGCCCGCACCGGCGAGGCCCGCGCAGCTCCCGGCCGGGCAGTCCGGGTCCGTGCCGCGACAGCCCGCGCCGACTGACGGGCCGCAGGCCGCCGACGCAGCCACGCAGTCGGCCGGCTCCGCCCTCCCGGCGCGCCGCCCCGCGGGGCCGGTGGCCCCGTACCAGGCCGCACGCCGCCCGGCCTCCCGCACGGTCGGCGGCTTCGACTTCTTCGGCACGAAGGGCGCCGAGCGGGCGCGCGCGGCGATCGAGTCGGTCCAGAACGAGGACCTCGCCGACGTGGTCGGCGAGGAGGCCCTGGCCGTCCACAAGGCGGAGTCGGACCGGGCCGCTGCCGCCGAGCCGGAGCCGAGGCCGGAGTCCGATGCGGCGGCGGCCGCCGCCGGGCCGGGCGGGGCGGGCCAGGTCATCGACCTGACCGAGCACGACGAGACCGAGCCGATCAACGTGGGCCGGCTGCGCAGCGCGATCTCCTGAGCGCCGGCCGTCAGACGGCGTTGCGCAGGGACCGGACGGTGCGCGCCAGCTCCGGTTCCGCGCCCGCCGTGTTCAGGGCGGAGCTGAGCACCTCGGCGTAGGTCGAGCGGGCGGCCGCGTACCGCTGCCGCCCCTCCTCGGTGATGACGGCGTACACCCCGCGCTTGTCGTCGGGGCACAGGTCCTTGTAGGCGTAGCCCGCCGCGTCCAGCCGGCCCACCAGGCGGGTCACCGAGCTCTGGCCCAGCCCGACCCGGTCCGCGAGCTCCTGCATCCGCAGCTCCCCGTCGGAGGCCTGGGAGAGGTCCTCCAGGGCCCGGTATTCCGAGAGCCCGATGCCGTGCCGGCGCTGGAGGGCCTGGCCGAGATTCCGTTCGACGCGGGCGTGCAGGGTGAGCACCCGGTCCCACATCGCCTGGTCGGACGAGGCGGGCGGGGCGCTCGAAGGTGTCGTCATGGCGGACGGTCCCCTCATCTCTCGTATCTGACGGTGCATTGACAACAAGATACTTGCTCAAGCAAGCTTATCGCGCTGCCGATCGCCCTGAACGGGGATGAGTGCGGCCGCATAATCCATGCACGTACAAGCAAATAGTTGGAGGTTCCTGTGCCCGCCACCACGACGAGCCACGCCGCTTCCCCTTCCCCCGCCGCGCCCCCGGCCGCCTCCAGGGGCTGGGCCTGGCTGCTCTTCTCGTCCCTGTTCGAGATCACCTTCGCCCTGAGCACCGAGGCCACCGACGGCTTCACCCGGCTCGGGCCCTCGCTCCTGACGGCCGCCGCCGCGGCCGCCGGCATCTACACGCTCTCCCAGGCGCTCAAGACCATCGACGTCGGCGTCGGCTACACCGTCTGGTCCGGCATCGGCGCCGTCGGCACCGTCGTCCTCGGCACCGTCGTCTACGGCGAGTCGCTGACCGTGGGGAAGGTCCTGGCCTTCGTCCTCGTCATCGGCGGCGCCCTCGGCCTGCGGATCTCCGACACCCTCGCGGACAGGAAGGCCGCCGACGCGGCCGGCGCCCCGGTCGCCCGGCCCGCTGCCTGACCCCCGCACCTCACCGCGCATCCCCCTCACCCACGGTAGGAAACCAGCCATGACCTGGGTCTACCTCGGAATCGCCATCCTCTTCGAGATCGCCTTCGCCCTCGGCACCAACGCCACCAAGGGCTTCACCCGCCTCTGGCCGTCCGTGCTCACCCTGGGCGCCGCGGCCGGCGGCATCTACACCCTCTCGCTGGCCCTGCGGGACCTGGACGTCAGCGTCGGCTACACCCTCTGGACCGGCCTCGGCGGCGTCGGCACCGTCGTGCTCGGCGCGGTCCTCTTCAAGGAGAAGATCACCACCGCCCGCCTGCTCTCCTTCGCCTCGATCATCGGCGGCGCGCTCCTGCTGCGCCTGACCTCGGTCTGACCCGGCCGCCGTACCCGTGCTCAGGGGTACGCGAGCACCAGGTTCATGGCTGCGGCCTCCAGCAGCAGCTGCACGCCCAGGGCGACCCGCAGGATCGTCCCCCGTGCGGCCATCGCCACCACGAAGGCGAGCAGCACGCCGCCGACCAGCGACAGGAAGAGCACGCCGGGGAAGGGCTCGCAGCCGCCGTACATCAGGCACATGCCGCCCTCCCGTGTGGTCAGCACCGCCAGCTTCGCCAGGAAGAGCAGCGGCAGGAACGGCACGAAGGCGATCCCGGACCACCGCCGGATCCGCTTCGCGGCGGCGTTCTGCGGTGTGGCGGGGGACTGCTGGTACCAGGTGGTCATGGCGCCATCCTGTCCCGCCGGGCCGGGCCCGGGATCCGCACGGCTACTCAGCCCCGGGGCCCCGCGTACTCAAGAGCCCGGGGCGGGAGGGCCGGGGTGCCCGGCCCTCAGAACAGCGGGAGCTGGCCCGGCATGTCCGGTAGGGCGAAGCCGTCGAGCGTCGGCGCGGCCGCACCGAGCACCACCCGGGCCCGGGAGCCGGGGCAGGACACCATGCCGCGGTCCCGCCCGGCGGGCGGGTCGTGCCGGGCGATCCGGCCGGCGGTCACGGCGCAGTCGCGCCCGCATGCGGGACAGGCTCGTCGGGGGGAATGCGCCATGCCCCCAGTGTGCCCTCCCGCACCGACAACGCCCCCGCCGGAGAGGCCGCTTGCCGCGACGGTCCGGCGATGTCCTGCGGCCCGGTGGGGGCTGTCGCGCAGTTCCCCGCGCCCCTTCGGGGCGCTGCCGCCCGGACCTCGCTCAGACCCCGCTGCGGTCCGCGTCGCGGGAGGCCAGCCAGGCCGCGTGGGCCCGGCACACCCGGTCCCACAGGGCTTCCCGGTCCTCCTGCGCCAGGTCGTCGAGAGCCCGCTCGAACAGCCCGCCCACCACCGACCAGAACTCCCCGGGCGTGTCCAGGATCCGCTCGCTGGTCCCCTTCACCGGGTCGATCCGGCTGAGCACCCGCCCCCGCAGGGTGTCGATCCCGTGTGCGTCGCGCCGCAGCATCGCGAAGGTCCGTACGAAGCCGGAGTCCTCGGAGGTGGACAGCCGCTCGTGCGTGGCCTCGAAGTCGGCCGTCCCGGCGGGCGCCGTGAGGAAGTTGACCACCGGGCACGGTCCCGCGTCGTTGAGGTACCGCCAGCCGGGCTCGTCGCCCTCCAGCGGGGCCAGCCCGTACGTGAACGCCCCCTGCCGGTGCGTTCCGGCCCGCAGCGGCAGCGGCTCGTACGGCCCGTCGCCGAGCCCGGCGTCGACGAAGTACTCCTCGCCGTCCACCCGCACGGTCAGTGCCAGGTGGTCCCCGCTGACGTCGTGCCGGTCACGGTCCGCCGGACCGAGGACGCCCGCCCGGTGCCGGGTCACGTCGTATCCGAGGGACTCCAGCAGCAGGGCGAAGGCGCCGTTGAGGTGGAAGCAGTACCCGCCGCGGCCGTCGGCGAAGCGGCGCACCGACAGCGCGGGGTCGATGCCGGGCGGCCGGCCGAGCTGGATGTCGATGTTCTCGTACGGGACGCGCTCCAGGTGGGCGCGCTGGAGCGCGAAGAGCGTCCCGGTGGTGGGCCGCGGCGGCTCCGCGAAGCCGAGCCGCCGCAGGTATCCGTCGTAACCGTCGCATATGCCAAGGGTGGTCATCCCCGCACCTTAGGCGCTGACGGCCCCTGTTTTCCCGCGACTTGTCCGTCCCCGACTACTTGTCGATGTCGCCGACCACGAAGAACAGCGAGCCCAGGATCGCCACCATGTCCGCGACGAGCGTGCCCGGCAGCAGCACCGACAGCGCCTGGATGTTGTTGTAGGAGGCCGAGCGCAGCTTCAGCCGGTACGGGGTCTTCTCTCCCTTGGAGACCAGGTAGTAGCCGTTGATGCCGAGGGGGTTCTCGGTCCAGGCGTACGTCGCGCCCTCGGGCGCCTTCAGTACCTTCGGAAGGCGCTGGTTGACCGGGCCGGGCGGCAGCTCCGCCATCCGGTCCAGGCAGGCGTCGGCCAGGTCGAGGGAGTTGTGCGTCTGGTCCAGCAGGCACTCGAAGCGGGCCAGGCAGTCGCCGTCGGTCCGGGTGACCACCTTCAGGACGTCCTGCAGCTCGCCGTAGGCCAGGTACGGCTCGTCGCGGCGCAGGTCGAAGTCGACGCCGGAGGCGCGGGCGATCGGGCCGGAGACCCCGTACGCGTGCACCGCCTCGGCGGACAGGACGCCGACGCCGCGCGTGCGGCCGCGGAAGATCTCGTTGCCGTGGACCAGCTTGTCGTACACGTCCATCCGGCTGCGGACGTCGGCGATCGCGGCGCGGGCCCGGCCCGGCCAGCCCGCCGGCAGGTCCTCCTTGAGGCCGCCGACGCGGTTGAACATGTAGTGCATGCGGCCGCCGGAGATCTCCTCCATGACGGCCTGGAGCTCCTCGCGCTCGCGGAACGCGTGGAAGATCGGGGTGATTCCGCCCAGTTCGAGGGGGTACGACCCGAGGAACATCAGGTGGTTCAGCACCCGGTTCAGCTCCGCGAGCAGGGTCCGCATCCACACGGCCCGCTCGGGGACCTCCATGCCGAGCATCCGCTCGACCGCCATGACCACGCCGAGTTCGTTGGAGAACGCCGACAGCCAGTCGTGGCGGTTGGCGAGCATGACGATCTGCCGGTAGTCACGGGCCTCGAAGAGCTTCTCGGCGCCGCGGTGCATGTAGCCGACCACCGGATCGGCGCTCGCGATGCGCTCGCCGTCCAGGACGAGGCGCAGGCGCAGCACGCCGTGCGTGGAAGGGTGCTGCGGTCCGATGTTGAGCACCATGTCGGTGCTCTCCGCCGCTCCGCCGATGCCGACCGTGGTCTCCGTCATGGCCGCATTGTCTCAGCCCGGCGCCGGATCTCGTCCTCTGGTCCCATCGGGCGGACTCCCCGGCGCCCTAGGGTGGGGACATGAACACGGGGACGG
>NZ_JACBGN010000549.1 GCF_013401435.1 Streptomyces sp. BR123 | reverse complement strand
CCGCCCGCCCCGCCGGCCGCCCCGCCGGCGGCCGCCCGGCCCGAGGTGCGGCACCTGGGTGACCGGGCGCCCACGTACGCCGCCGAGCCGGGCGCGCTGCCCCTCGCCGACCCGGCCGCGCTCGACGCCCTGATCCCGGACACCGTTCTGGAGGGAGCCCGGCACGGGGCCTGCACCCTGCGCGCCGCCTCGGTGCGCGGGGACTCCGCCCGCTACCGGGGCGAGGCCCGCCGGGACGTCCTGCTCACCGCCCGCTTCGGATCCGGCGACGACGCCCTCGTCCTGGTGGCCCTCGCCGGCGGCGACCGTGCCGCCGCCGGAGCCGCGGAGGCCGCCGCCGAGCTGTGCCACTGGATCGGCGCCGCCGTCGGCCGCAGCCGGTCGCGGCTGGCCGACGACATCCGTGCCGGGCGGCGCGACGCCCTCCGCTCCGGGCTCCAGCGGCTCACCGACCGCGGCTACGGGCGGCTGCGGGCCCGCGCCACCGAACTCGGCCACCCCGAGGAGGCGTACACCGCCGGACTGCGCGCCCTGCTCCTGCCCATCGACCCCGAGTGCCGCACCCGCGTCTGCTTCGGTGCCGGCCCGGGCGGGCTGTTCCGGCTGCGCTCCGGCGCCTGGGAGGACCTGGAGACCGCCGAGCCGCCGCCCGCGCCAGCCGGCCCCGACGGCGAGCCCGGTCCCGACGGCGAGCCCGGTCCCGACCCGGGCCCCGGCTTCCGGTTCCGCGCGGCCGTCGCCCGCCCCGGCGACACCCTGCTGCTCTGCTCGGGCGGCCTGGCCGACCCGATGCGGGAGGAGGAGCTGCTGCCGGTCGAGCTCGCGGCCCGCTGGTCCGGCGGCGAACCGCCCGGCCTGGCCGCGTTCCTCGCCGACACGCAGCTGCGCGTCAAGGGGTACGCCGACGACCGGACGGCCGCCGCGGTCTGGGAGCCGTGAAACGAGCGCGTTCGTGCCCGGTGAACCGGACGGACGGTGCGGACGCAACCGAGGGGAGATTTCCTCGCCCTCGTGCAGTACGGCCCGCCCGTCAAAGTGGGCCTGTTCGGCAACTCCCCACCCGGGACGGCCGGATGGGGAATGCCGGTTTCCGGCCTTTCTCGGCGCGGACCGCGCGCCGCCGCCCCGACGGGGTCCGTCTTCCCGGGGCACGGTGTCCGGCCCCGCGGCGCTGTTCGTTCCACCGAACATCCGGGAGGGGGCGGTGACCGGATTCGCACCATCCGACGGCGAGCCGGTGCTCGACGGCAGGCCGGCCGGGTGATCCGGATGGCTCGATCCCGCCCGTCCGACGGGACACGGCAGTGGGCCCGCAGGAGTGCGGCATATCCCGGCGGGCATGCATTCCGTGGACTTGTTCGAGATCCAGGGGATACGGGGGAGGAGCATCGCCGTGCGGGTGGAGGCGAAGACCGGGAAGCAGTGGCGCAGAGGGCGGCCCCTCCAGCGGGAGCCCGCCGCCCCGGAGACCGCGGTGGCGGGCAGGGAGGGGGCCTCGGAGCTCCGCCGCAGTGTGGGCCGCGCCGATCTCAAGGCCGTCGGCGAGGTCCGCAGAGCCCTCGGGGAGCTGATGCGGCCCCGCTGCCGGGCCGACACCGCGGAGGCGGCCGAACTCCTGGCCACCGAGCTCGTCACCAACGCGCTCGTCCACACCGACCAGGGCGCCGAGGTGTCCGCCCGGCTCTCCGCGGGCCGCCTGCGGGTGGAGGTCCGTGACCACGCCGCGGGACGGCCCCCGCGCCCGTACGTACCGGCCGCCGACGACGGTACGCACGGGCGGGGGCTCCTGCTGGTGCAGGCGCTCGCCGACGCCTGGGGCGTGGACCCGGCGGGCGCCCCGGCGGCGGGCAAGGTCGTGTGGTTCGAACTGCACGGCGTCGCCGAGGCCTGACCGAACCGAACCGAGCCGAACCGAGCCGACCGAGCCGACCGAGCAGACCGAGGAGGCCGAGGAGGCCGAGGAGGCCTAACGGACCTCGCGGCCTACGACGAAGGGCCCGCCGACCAGGCGGGCCCTTCGGGCTGCGCCGCCCCGTGCCCGGCGGCGC
>NZ_JACBGN010000548.1 GCF_013401435.1 Streptomyces sp. BR123 | reverse complement strand
GGGCGCCGGCGGGGCGGGGGCCGAAGCCCGCGGTGTAGGCGTCGTTGACGTAGGCGACGCGGTGGTCGGGACCGTGGACGAGGGCGACGAGGGCCGGGAGCCGGCCGAGCACCTCGCGTACGGAGAGCTCGTCGAGGGAGGGCGCGGCGGGGACGGGGCCGACGCCCTGGCCGGTACCGGCACTTTGGCCGGTGGCTTTGCCCTCCGGGCCCGTGCCGGAGGCGGCGGGGTCGTCGGCCGGGCCGCCGTCGGGGGCGGCCGCGGAGCGGCCGGCTGCGCCGCGGGCAGCCGGGACCGCGCCCTCGCCGCGCTTGGCCTGCGCGGCGGCATGTTCGGACCGGGCGGCGGCGCGGCGCTGCGTTCCGGGAAACCGGGCGCTCCAGCGCGTGAAGTTCACTGCGTTCAAGCCTCGTGGTGTCGCAAGTGGTCGCGGTCGCTGTCGTCGCTGTATCGCTGGGTGGGTCGTCGGCGTGGTGCTGGACGGTGTCACTCTGCGCAGGTGCGAGCACACCTATGGTCACACGTCCAGTGTGGCCGACGGCACTGACAGCGTCAGCCCTGGCTTTCCTGCGGGGGTTCGGGGGCGGGCTTCGAAGGTGGTGGCGCGTGGTGCCGGTGGCCGCCGCCGGCGGCGAGTTCGAATTCTGCCCTGGGGTGTTCGAGGGAGCCGAGGGAGACGATCTCGCGTTTGAAGAGGCCGGCGAGGGTCCATTCCGCGAGGACGCGCATCTTGCGGTTGAACGTGGGGACCCGGCTGAGGTGGTATGCGCGGTGCATGAACCAGGCCGGATAGCCCTTGAGCTTGCGGCCGTAGACGTGGGCGACGCCCTGGTGGAGGCCGAGGGCGGCGACGGAGCCGACGTACTTGTGCGCGTACTCGGTGAGGACCTCGCCGCGGAGGGAGGCGACGAGGTTGTCGGCGAGGACCTTGGCCTGGCGGACGGCGTGCTGCGCGTTGGGGGCGCACTCGCGGCCCGGTTCGGCGGCGGTGATGTCGGGGACGGCGGCGGCGTCGCCGGCGGCCCAGGCGTGTTCGACGCCCTCGACGGTGAGGAAGGTGGTGCAGACGAGGCGGCCGCGTTCGTTGCGGGGGAGGTCGGAGGCGGCGAGGACCGGGTGCGGTTTGACGCCGGCGGTCCAGACGACGGTGCGGGTGGGGAACCGGGCGCCGTCGCTGAGGACGGCGACACGGTTCTCGCAGGATTCGAGACGGGTCTCCAGGCGGACGTCGATGCCGCGGCCTCGCAGTTCGCGCACGGTGTAGACGCCCATCTCGGGGCCGACCTCGGGCAGGATGCGGTCGCTGGCCTCGACCAGGACCCACTTCATGTCCTCGGCCTTGATGTTGTGGTAGTAGCGGGCGGCGTAGCGGGCCATGTCCTGGAGCTCGCCGAGGGCCTCGACACCTGCGAACCCGCCGCCGACGAAGACGAAGGTGAGGGCGGCGTCGCGGATGGCGGGGTCACGGGTGGAGGACGCGATGTCCATCTGCTCGATGACGTGGTTGCGCAGCCCGATGGCCTCCTCGACGGTCTTGAAGCCGATGCCGTAGTCGGCGAGGCCGGGGACCGGAAGGGTGCGGGCGACGGAGCCGGGGGCGACGACGAGCTCGTCGTACGCGATCTCCTGGGGGCCGGTGCCCTCGTCGGCGGTGGCGAGGGTGGTGACGGTGGCGGTGCGCTTGGCGTGGTCGATGCGCCGGGCCTCGCCGATGACGATGCGGCAGCCGCCGAGGACGCGGCGCAGCGGGACCACGACGTGGCGGGGGGAGATGGAGCCGGCGGCGGCCTCGGGGAGGAACGGCTGGTACGTCATGTAGGGGTCGGGGGTGACCACCGTGACCTCGGCTTCGCCGGCTCTGAGCCGCTTCTGGAGCCGGAGCGCCGTGTACATGCCGACGTAGCCGCCGCCGAGAACGAGGATGCGCCGGGGGCCTGTCTCTTATACACACCTGACGCTGCCGACGACGCTC
>NZ_JACBGN010000547.1 GCF_013401435.1 Streptomyces sp. BR123 | reverse complement strand
GCGTCGGGGCGGGCGGACGGCCGGCCGCGGACCGGCCGGCCGTCACCCGTACGCGTGCCGCCGGCAGGGCGGCGGGTCAGGCGGCGCCGAGGACGTCCGCGGCGGTCTCGGAGGAGTCGCGCAGGAAGGTCGTGCAGCGCTCGTACTCGTCCTTCTCGCCGATCGCCCCGGCCGCGCGGGCCAGTGCGTGCAGGGCGCGCAGGAAACCGCGGTTCGGCTCGTGCTCCCACGGGACCGGGCCGTGGCCCTTCCAGCCCGCGCGGCGCAGCGCGTCGAGGCCGCGGTGGTAGCCCGTACGGGCGTACGCGTACGCCTCGACGGTGCGGCCGGCGGCGAAGGCCTCGTCGGAGAGGACCGCCCAGGCGAGGGAGGAGGTGGGGTGCGCGGCAGCCACCTCGACGGCGGGCGTGCCCGCGGCGATCGCCTCGCGGCCCGGCTCGTCGGGGAGGTGGGTGGGGGCGGGGCCCCCGAGCAGGTTCTGGTGAATGGACATGGTCCAAGTCTGGGGCATCCGGCCCGGGATGCCGGGCCCCTCCCCGGTGTCGAGGCCCCCGCCGACCGGTGGTGGCGGGGCCACCGCGCGGGCACCCGAAGACGCCCGATGGTGGGCGCCCCACCACCCGGCCGCCCAGTCAGGTGCCCGGCGCACCTCCCCCGGACGGGGGCCCCGGGCGGACGGTAGGAGGGCCATCGACGAAGGGGGAAGTCGTGAACACCGCCATCAGCACGCGCATCGGCACCGCCACCGCAACCGCCTCCCGCACCGCCGCGCTCACCGCCGCACGCACCGCCCCGGGCGGCCGCGCCCACCGCCGGGACACCGCGGCGCCCCACGCCCCCGGCCCCTTCGGCGGCGGCACGGCCGGCACCGGTGCCGGCGGGGCCGCCGAGGAGCTGTGCGCGGCGGTGTTCACCTCCCTGCGGCGCAAGGACCAGCGCGAGCGCGGCCGCCAGTACGTGCGCGGGCTGCTGGAGACGAAGGGCCGCAAGTCGATCCGGAACATCGCCCAGCAGATCAGCGGCGGCGACGCGGCCGGCGGCGGCAGCGCGGCAGCGGAGCAGAGCCTGCACCACTTCATCGCGGCGTCGACCTGGGACTGGCAGCCGCTCCGGACCGCACTGGCGCAGTACCTGGGGCAGACGGCTCCCCTCAACGCCTGGGTGGCGCAGCCGATGGCGATACCGAAGGGCGGCGAGCACTCGGTGGGCGCCGGGCACCGCTTCGACCCGCACCGGGGTCAGATGTTCCGCGGGCAGCAGGCCTTCGGGATCTGGTACACGTCGGCCCGGCTGGTCACCCCGGTCGGATGGCGGCTGTTCCTGGACGAGGAGTCGGCGCAGGAGCTCTCGCAGGACTCCGTGCAGGAGGTGGGCCCGGGCGGCGAGGAATCGTACGAGGGCTGCGCGGTCAGCGGCGTGCTGAACACGGTGCGCGAGTCGGGGATGGCCGTCCGGCCGGTGGTGCTGGACATCCGCGACATCGCGACCCGGGCCACGCTGAACCGGTTCGCCGAGGCGCGGGTGCCGGTGGTCGGGCGGATCAGCCCCGAGGCGCGGCTGCTGGTGACGGACCCGCGGCTGCCGGGCTTCGGCGCCGGGACGCTGGCCGCGCGGGACATCCTGCAGAACGTGCGCGGGCTGCGGATGCCGGTGGAATGGCCCGACCCGGCGGTGCCGGGGGCGCGTCGCACCTCGCTGGTGGCCGCGGTGCGGGTCATGGTTCCAGACCCGGCTCCGGGGCGGCGGCGCGAGGTGCTGCTGTTCGGGGAGTGGGAGGCGGCCCGGCGGCTGCCGACGCAGCTGTGGGTGACGGACATGGTGCGGACGGACCCGACGGTGCTGGTGCGGCTGACGAAGACGGCCCTGCGGGTGTCGGCGGCGTCGGCGGCGAGCGGGCAGGAGATCGGCCTGCGGGACTTCTCCGGGCGGTCGCTGCCGGGCTGGCACCGCCACGTGACGCTGGCCTCGGTCGCGCACGCGGCCCGGTGCCTGGGCGCTGGGCAGGCGGTCCCGGCGCAGCGCCCGGCGGACCTCCCGCCCGCCGCCACCCGGCTCGCCCTGCGGCGCCCCGCCC
>NZ_JACBGN010000546.1 GCF_013401435.1 Streptomyces sp. BR123 | reverse complement strand
ATGCCGCGGCCGGGGCGGCGGGCGGGACTCCCCACGACCCCGATCTCGACCCGACGCGGGTCATCCCCCCTGCGGACGACGCGGGCTGACGGGGACCGGGGGCGAGGGCACGGGCGGTCCGCGGAATGGTCGGCGGATGGTCAGCGGCCCGTGGCCGCGGACGGCGGTTCGACGAGCCCGCGGCGGTGGATGGGACGGGCCAGCAGGCCGCCGAGGAAGCCCGCGAGCGCCCCCCAGAGCAGCGCGAGGCCGACGGTGCGCCACAGCACCGCGCGCAGCTCGACCGTGCCCCCGAGCCCGGACACGTCGCCGAGGCCCAGCAGGGACAGGCCGAAGCGGGCCTCCATCGAGACGAGCAGACACACCGCCAGGACGGCGAGCCCGAAGGCGGCCCCCAGGTGGAGGGCGTGCTGCCAGGGCCGTACGTGCGCGGGGGAGCGTACGGCGGTCAGGAAGCCCGTGGCGAGCAGCAGGACGGCGGCGAGCGGGACCAGCCACCACACCCAGGCCTCGTGCTCGGCGAGCGCGGCCACGTCGACCGAGGAGGTGTCCGCGGAGGCTCCCGACCCGGACGCGCGCAGCACTGCGTCCAGCACCTGCGGCACGGGCAGGCCGAACGGCCCCTCGACCCGGCCGTCCCAGGCCCCGCCGAAGCCCAGCGTGAGCCCGAGCCAGGCCAGGTTCGGCAGGCCGAGCAGCATCACGGCGAGGGTCCGGTCGGCGTGGCCGCGCGTGGCCGCCACGACCAGGCCGACCACGACGCCGAGGGCGACGTACGCCAGGAGCAGGGCCACGGTGGCGAAGGCGGCGGGCCGCACCGCCGTGTGGAAGCGGACGAGCCGGGCCGGGAGCGGCGCCCGGCGCGAGACCAGCAGGGCCACCAGCAACAGGCCCAGGATCCACAGCAGTCCGAAGAAGAGGGTCGCGGGCACGGCGGCCCGGAAGCCGACCGTCGGGGCCGCGTCGAAGATCTCGGCGAGGTCCCCGATCGGGGAGTCGCCGGTGGAGACGGCGAACGACTGACGGGCCAGGAGCGCAGTGCCGGTCAGGGCGAGCAGCCACAGCAGGACCACCGGGACGCCGTGGGCGAGGAGCTCGCGCGGCCGGGCCACCGCCCGGTTGTGCAGGGGATGCAGGAAGAGCGAGCCGGCCATGAGGGCCCCGGCCAGGCTCACGGAGAGGGGGAGCACGGACAGGCTCGCGTCGGCGTCGGCCAGGAAGCCGGCCCCGCCGGTCACCTCGACGGACCCGCCGACCGCCAGCACCACGACGGCCGCCACCACGCGCGGGAACGCCCCGCCGGGCAGGTCCGCGGCCCCCGCACACGCCAGTCCCGCGGCGGACACCGCGGCCATCGCGGCGAACCCCGCCACGACCGCGACAAGGGCGTCGCGCCAAGCCCGCAGGGGACCCCGGGACGTACGGCTCACAGCGCCACCGTAGGCAGCCCCGGCTTGCGGGCACCACCGGGAGGCCGCACACAATGGTCCGCAGGAGTGACAGAAATCAGGAAATGTCCTGACATGCGAGAGACGACGAGACGAGGAGCAGGACGAGGAGACCGAGGGAACTCCGACCCGGGGACCGAGCCCGTGTCCCCTCCGCCTGGGACAGGGAACGCCCGTGACCACACAGCCGTCCGGCACACCGCCGTCAGAGCGCCCCACAGGACCTCCCGCCGGCCCGCTCGCGGACCCGCGGGGCCGCGAGGGCCCGCCCACCGTCATCGACACCCCGGCCGGAACCGGGGCCGGCGGAACGGGAGCCGACGGAACCGGCGGCGGCGGACCGGGCGGCGGAGGCCGCCGGGGCGGCTCCGGCGGCGGTGGCGGTGAGCCGCCCGCGCCCCCGCCCGGGCGCGGCGAACCCCCCGCGCCGTGGTGGCGTTCCGTCCCCCGGCTGGTCACCGCCGCGGTGGCGGTGGCCGCCGTGGTGGCGCTCGCCGTGGTGCTGACCCGCCCCTCGGGCTCGCCCCAGGCGGGCGGCGAGCTGTTCCTGGAATCCGCCGCGGCCCAGGGCCAGGACCCGTACACCGCGTCCACCGTCACCGAGCCCGTGCCGCCGGCCGCCACCACGCCCCCGCC
>NZ_JACBGN010000545.1 GCF_013401435.1 Streptomyces sp. BR123 | reverse complement strand
CCGGGGCGGGGGCCGGCGGCGCGGTCCCGGTGAAGGGCGCGGGGGAGGTGCGGGGGGCGTCCACGCGCTGATTCTCCTCGGTGACGGCAAAAGGCGCAGCCCGACGGGCCGCGCCTTTGCGTGTCCGCTGCGGGAGGCCCGGGAGGTCAGGCCTTGGAGGCGGCGACGACCTTGGCGAGGTCGTCGTGGGCGGGCTTCGGAGCACCCATGCCCGCGGCCCGCATGGCCATGCCCACGACACCGCCCAGCACGACGACGGCCATACCGGCCCAGAACCCGACCGGGTTCGCCAGCACCATGAAGGCGCCGGCGACGCAGAAACCGATGAAGGCGATGACGACACCGGTCCAGGCGGCCGGGGTGTGTCCGTGGTTGCTGCCCGCCATGAGTTGCTCCTCGTTTTGCTCTGTCGCACGTGCTGTGTCGCACGCTCGGGGCTCATTGTCCCGCACCGGGTGCGGTGCGTGGTCAGCGGGTGGGGTCCTCGCCGCGGTCCAGGGCCTTCCACAGGTCCTCGGGCCGGTCCGGGTCCACCGCCGCGGGCCTGCGGCCCCGGGCGCCGCCGTCGCGCTCGTACCGGCCGCCCATCGCGGGCCAGGTGCGGCCGTGGCGCAGGGCCAGCAGGCCGGCGGCGAGGATCAGGACCCCGCCGGCGGCGGTGACGTACGGCCACACGGTGTGCGCCAGGGCGCCCACCTGGGCCGCGGTGTCGGCGGTGGCCTTGGCGGCCTGCGCGTCCAGCGCCTGCCGGTCGTCGGCGGCCAGGACGGCGGCGAGGGCCGCGCCGAGGCCGCTCAGGGCCAGCAGGGCGGAGACCAGCAGCCGCCCCGTGCCGCGTACGGCGAACACCGCGACCAGGGCGGCGAGGCCCACGATGGCCAGGGCGGCGGGCAGACCGGTGACGGCCTGCCCGTCGGCGGTCACCGGGAGCGAGCCGCCGCCGACGGCGGCGGCGCCCCTGGCCCACACCCGGCCGGAGCCGAGCAGGACGACGGTGGCGCCGAGCGCGCCGAGCAGCAGGGCGGCGGCCACGCTGCGGCGGCCTCCGCGGCCCGCGGGGGCCCCGGAGGCCTCGGGGGCGCCGGAGGCCTCGGGCGCGCCGGTGTCGTTTCGGGGTGGGGGTACGGCACTCACGTACCCACTATCCCCTACCGCCTCAGGAGCCGTGGAGGCGGTTCGCCGCCGCCACCGCGCGCAGCACGGCGGACGCCTTGTTGCGGCACTCGTCGTCCTCCAGCTCCGGCACCGAGTCGGCGACGACGCCCGCGCCGGCCTGTACGTACGCGGTGCCGTCGCGCAGCAGGGCGGTGCGGATGGCGATGGCGGTGTCGGAGTCCCCGGCGAAGTCGAGGTAGCCGACGCAGCCGCCGTACAGGCCGCGCCGCGAGGGCTCCAGCTCCTCGATGATCTGCATGGCGCGCGGCTTGGGCGCGCCGGACAGGGTGCCGGCCGGGAAACAGGCGGTGAGCACGTCGAAGGCGGTCCGGCCCTCGGCGACGCGCCCGGTCACCGTGGACACGATGTGCATGACGTGCGAGTACCGCTCGATGCCCATGAAGTCGACGACCTCGACGGAGCCCGGCTCGCAGACCCGGCCGAGGTCGTTGCGGCCCAGGTCGACGAGCATCAGGTGCTCGGCCCGCTCCTTGGGGTCGGCCAGCAGTTCCTCGGCGAGGGCCTGGTCCTCCTGCGGGGTGGCCCCGCGGTGGCGGGTGCCCGCGATCGGGTGGACCATGGCGCGGCCGTCCTCGACCTTGACCAGGGCCTCGGGGCTTGAGCCGACGACGTCGAAGCCGTTCTCGAAGCGGAACAGGTACATGTACGGGGACGGGTTGGTGGCCCGCAGGATCCGGTACACGTCCAGCGCGGAGGCGTGGCAGGGGGTCTCGAACCGCTGCGAGGGCACCACCTGGAAGGCCTCGCCGGCCCGGATCCGCTCCTTGATGTCCTCGACGGCGGCCTGGTACTTCTCACCGCCCCACAGGGCGGAGAACCCGGGCAGCTCGGAGGGCCGGCGCGGGCGTCGTCGCCGACTCGGTGCCGGAGCTGGAGGACGACGAGTGCCGCAACAAGGCGTCCGCCGTGC
>NZ_JACBGN010000544.1 GCF_013401435.1 Streptomyces sp. BR123 | reverse complement strand
CTCCCGGCCCCGTCGCAGCGGTGCCATGCGCATCGAGGTGACCCGGACCGGAGGCATCGCCGGAATCACGCGTCGGGCCGCACTGGAGACGACCGGCCGGCCCGACGCAGCCGAACTCGAACACCTCGCCCGCCAGGTGCTCGCCGAAGCAGGACCGGGGACCCCGGCCGGGGTCCCCGACGGCTACCGGTACACCGTGACCGTGGACGGCCGCACCGTCGAATTCGCCGACCCGGATACCGGCGACGCCCTGGAAGAGCTGGTGGAGCGCGTACTCCGGGAGGGAACGCAGTGAACGGGTCCCCCGAGGCCAAGGCCGCGGAAATCAAGATCAGCTTCGCGGACGCGGAGGCCGCCGCGGCCCTCGACGCCCTCGCACTCCACCGTTCCGACGGGCGCCGCCGGTCCGTCCACTTCTGGGACCGCCCGCAGCGGGCGGCGACACCCGGCACCGCCGTCACGCTGCCGCTCCTCGACCGCGGCGTCATCCTGCGCTTGCGCCGCGACGACACCGAGCGCGGCTCCCGCCCCGAAGCCGACATGACCGTCAAGCTGCGCCCCTGCTCCGCCCTGCCGGCCCCGTGGCGGAAGGACCGCGAGGGCGACGACTGGGACTTCACCGTCGAGGAGGACCGGACCGGCCCGGTCTTCACCCCCGTACTGGCCGCCGCACTCCAGGCCGAGCGGAACGCAGGCGCGGCACAGGCCGCGGAACGGTCCGGCTCGCTCGACGGCATGCTCACGGACCGGCACCGCGAACTGCTCGGCGCCGTCGGCCTGACCGGGGACGGCCTCGGGGGCCTCACGGCACTGGGTCCGGTGAACGCCGTCAAATGGAAGCAGGAGCGGGACGGTCTGCCCCGCGCCGTGGCGATCGAGGAGTGGACCATCGCGACCGCCGCGACCACCGGACACGGCCCGCGCTTCCTCGAGGTCTCGGTCCACGCGGACCTCTCCGACGCGGCGGAGGCCGGGCGGCTGCTCGTCGACGCCCTGCGCGGGCTCGGCATCGCCCCGCCGCAGACCGGCGAGACCAAGACCCGGGCCGTGATGACCGCCCTCGCCCGGGACCTGGCGCCGTAACAGGCGGCCGGAGTCCGGGCGGGCCCGGACTCCGGCGGCCCGGGTAGCCCGATCCTGCGGCCGCGTCTGGGTCCGACGGGCGATCCTGTCGGCCGCGTACGCGCGGGACACGGCTGCCGCGCGCCGGGAGTGGGAGATTGGGCCCCATGCGCGGCCGAAACCCCTCCGCTCGCGGCGCCCGGCGCCCGTCCCGGTGGCGTACCTGGTCCCGGGAGCTGGCGGCGGCGGCCAAGAGGCGGCAGGAGCGGGCCGAGACCCGGTTCCCGGTGATCACCCACGTCGTCGAACGGCTCATCTCGGTGAACGTCTTCGACTCCGCCACCCGGCTCGCCGCCCAGGTCTTCCTGACCGCGGTGCCGCTGCTGTTCGTCGTCGCCTCGTTCGCCCCGGACGGCGTGAGCGAGCAGCTGGCCGACTCCCTGCTGACGACGTTCGGGCTGACCGGGCCGGCCGCCGCGCAGCTGGAGGACCTCTTCGGCAAGGGCTCCCGGGAGGAGGACGAGGACTTCCGCAGCGCGGTCGGCCTCGTCGGCGGGCTGATGGTCCTCGTCTCCGCGACCGCCGTGAGCCGGGCCATGCAGCGGCTGTGCAAACGCGCCTGGGAGATCCCGCGCACGGAGGCCCGGATCGCGGTCTGGAAGTGGGTCGCCTGGCTCGCGGCGTGGATGGTGGTGCTGCTCGTGCAGGGCCCCGTGCGCCAGGGCTTCGGGGTCGGCCCGTGGCTCGGCCTCCCCCTCGCGCTGGCCCTGCAGACGGCGGCCTGGTGGTGGACCCAGCACCTGCTGCTCGGCGGCCGGCTGGCCCCCCTGGCGCTGCTGCCCGGCGCGGTGCTCACCGCGGTCGTGGTCACCGGGCTGTCCTTCACCGCCCGCTTCCACATGCCGCGCGCCCTCAACCGGGCACTGGACGCCTACGGTTCGACGGGCACGGTGTTCGTACTGCTGTCGTGGCTGATCGTGGTCTGCGTCGGGGTCACCGTGAGCATGGCCGCGGGCGCCGCGATCGCCCAGGAGCCGTACCTCGCCCGGCGTCTGGGCAGCCCGCCCCCGCGCCGGGCCCACCCGGGATCCTGGCGGCACACACCGCCGTGACCGGTCGTGCTCCTGTCTCTTATACACAGC
>NZ_JACBGN010000543.1 GCF_013401435.1 Streptomyces sp. BR123 | reverse complement strand
ACCCGGACCTGAGGGATCGGCGGAAGCGGCCGGGTGCCGGGGCGGGGCGGGTGCGGGTTCGGTGGCGGTTCCGTGCGGGTCCGCGCGCGGGGTGTTCAGCGTGACTGCCCGTGCGTACATTACCGGCGGTAACCGCATGTCCCCGTGGTGAGCCGAGGAGAGCGCCGTGGAACTGCAGACCGCGCCGAAGCTGGTCGAGCCCGTCAGGACCGTCGTCGACGGGGTGGTGCGGCAGGCCGAGGTGCCCGCTCTGGCCGCGGTTCCGGAGAGCGGCTCGCTCGGCGACATCCCGTTCCACAACGCCCGCGAGGCCCCCGGTGCCACCGTCCTCTCCCGCAAGGCACCGGACGGGACCTGGCACGACGTCACCGCCGCCCGATTCGCAGCCGAGGTGCTCGCCGTCGCCAAGGGGCTCATCGCGGAGGGACTGCGGGAAGGCGACCGGCTCGCGATCATGGCCCGTACGACCTACGAGTGGACCCTGCTGGACTTCGCCGCCTGGGCCGCCGGGCTGGTCACCGTACCCGTCTACCCCACCTCCTCCGCCTTCCAGGCCCGCTGGATCATCCAGGACTCCGGCGCCGTGGCCTGCGTCGTAGAGGACACCGCCCAGGCCCGTCTCATCAGCGCCGAACGGCCCCACCTGCCCTGGCTGGCGCACTTGTGGGAAATCGACACCGGCGCCGTGGCCCGGCTGGTCAAGGCCGGCGAACAGGTGCCCGACGCCGTCGTGCACGCCCGCCGGGCCGCCCGTACGCCCGACTCGGTCGCCACCCTCATCTACACCTCCGGCACCACCGGCCGGCCCAAGGGCTGCGTCATCACCCACGCCAACTTCTTCGCCGAAGCCGACAACGCGGTGGAACTGCTGCACCCCGTCTTCAGGTCAGTCAGCAAGGAACCAGCGTCCACCCTGCTGTTCCTGCCGCTCAGCCACGTCTTCGGCCGCATGGTCGCCGTCGGATGCCTGCGGGCCCGGGTCAGACTCGGTCACGCGCCGAGCCTGCACACCGAGGAGCTCCTCGCCGACCTGGCCGGCTTCCGGCCCACGTTCCTGCTCGCCATCCCGTACGTCCTGGAGAAGGTCTACAACACCGCCCGTGCCACTGCCGAACGCATGGGCCGCGCCTCCTCCTTCGACCGGGCCGCGCGCATCGCGCAGCGCTACGGCGAAACCGCCGAAGGCAACACCCCGGGGCTGGGCCTGCGCGTCGCCCGGGCCCTGTACGACCCCCTCGTCTACCGGCGCATCCGCGCGGCGCTCGGCGGGAGCGTGCGCTACGTCCTCAGCGGCGGATCACCCCTCGGGCGGCGGCTCGCCGCCTTCTACACCGGAGCCGGCATCGAGGTCTTCGAGGGCTACGGGCTCACCGAGACGACCGGAGCCAGCACCGTGACCCCGCCGCAGAAACCGCGGCTGGGGACGGTCGGCTGGCCCCTGCCCGGCACGGCGGTCCGGATCGCGGAGGACGGCGAGGTGCTGCTCCGGGGCCGACACGTCTTCGCCGGCTACTGGAACACGACCGCGGGATACGCCCCTTTCGCCGCCGGCGGCTGGCTCCCCACGGGGGACATCGGCGAACTCGACGCCGAGGGGTACCTCACGATCACGGGCCGCAAGAAGGACCTGATCATCACCTCCGCCGGCAAGAACGTGGCCCCCGCCCCACTGGAGGACTGGCTGCGGGCACACCCGCTCGTCGGCCAGTGCCTGGTCGTCGGCGACAACCGGCCGTACATCACCGCGCTGATCACCCTGGAGCCGGAGGGGCTCGCGCACTGGCGGGCGATGCGGAGGAAGGAGGGCATGCCGATGCGCGAGCTGGTCCGCGACGAGGAACTGCGGGCCGAACTCCAGCGGGCGGTGGACGAGGCGAACCGGCTGGTGTCCCGATCCGAGTCGATCCGCAGCTTCACGATCCTGCCGGGGCAGTTCACCGAGGCCCGCGGGCACCTGACCCCGTCGCTGAAGCTGAAACGGACGGCTATCGTCCGGGACCACGAAGAGGAGATCGAGGAGCTGTACCGCGGCGATTGAGGGGAGGCGATCCTTCCGTGGGCGTCAGCCGCAGTTCACGGTTTTCAGGGTGAGTGCGCGCTCGTCGGCCTGCGGCCGGCCGTGTGTCCGGAAGGTGACGCCGGGGTCGCCCGTTCGGCCGGTTCGTGCAGGTCGGGGGCGGGCCGCGGGTGGTTGCCCGGTTCTCGGG
>NZ_JACBGN010000542.1 GCF_013401435.1 Streptomyces sp. BR123 | reverse complement strand
CCCCCGCCCCCGCACCCGGCCGCAGCCGCAGCCGCAGCCGCAGCCGCAGCCGCAGACACCGACTCCCCGGCCCGCATGCCCGCGCTCTACCTGAGCCACGGCGCACCCCCGCTCGCGGACGACCCGGTCTGGCCCGCCGAACTCGCCGCCTGGTCCGCCGCCCTGCCCCGCCCCCGGGCGGTCCTCATGGTCTCCGCGCACTGGGAGGAAGCCCCGCTGGCCCTCGGCGCCACCGGGCGCGCACCGCTCGTGTACGACTTCTGGGGCTTCCCCGAGCACTACTACCGGGTCCGCTACGACGCCCCGGGCGCCCCGGACCTCGCCGCCGCCGTACGGGCACTGCTGCGCGCCCCCGGCACCCCCGTCCAGGACATCCCGGACCGCGGCCTCGACCACGGGGCGTACGTCCCGCTCGTGGAGATGTACCCGGGCGCCGACATCCCGGTGCTCCAGATCTCCCTGCCCACGCTCGACCCGCGGCGCCTGATGGGCATCGGCCGCAAGCTGGCACCCCTGCGCGACGAGGGCGTCCTGATCGTGGGCAGCGGCTTCTTCACCCACAACCTGGCCGCCCTGCGCCACACCGGGCCCGGGGTGCCGGCCTGGTCGGCGGAGTTCGACGCCTGGGGCCGCGAGGCGCTGGACGCCTCCGACGTCGACGCCCTGCTCGACTTCGAGGCCAAGGCCCCGGCGGGCCGCCTCGCCCACCCGCGTACGGAGCACTTCGCCCCGCTCTTCGTCACCCTCGGTGCGGCCGACGCCGCGGGCGACCTGGGCCGCCGGACGGACGCGGTGGACGGCTTCTGGATGGGGCTGTCGAAGCGCTCGGTCCAGTTCGGGTGAAGCCGCCCGGAGGCCGGTCCGCGCAACCAGGAGCCGCCGGGAGTCGTCTTCCGGGGCAGGAGCGCTTCCGCCACCCGTGTGACGGCAGCCACACGGGTGCTGCGCCGGCCCCGGTCCGCGCGCGGCCGACGAGGGCCTACCGGCCCCTCCGCGCCTGGTCTGACCTGCGACTCCTCGCCCTCGGCGGAGTCGGCGACGCCGCCTTTTCGGGGCGCGGCGGGGCAGGATACTGCAAGATCGTGAAAAAGAGAGACGGTGTGGGAATTCTGTCCCGATTCCAGCCGTTGTCTCCCTAGGAAGCGGGCACTCGGGAGAGTGTCCGGGGACGCAGAGCCGCGTTCCAGCAGCCGCACCGCGACCTCACACATTGCAAGGGAGCACGCATGGCAACCCGCGCCGTCGCCCGCCACCAGTCCGAGGGCAGCGCCCGCGCTGCCGGCGGGGAGATCGCCGACCGCGACCTGGTCGGCATGTACCTGGACGAGATCGCGCGCACTCCGCTGCTCGATGCGGCCAAGGAAGTGGAACTGTCCCAGATCATCGAGGCGGGCATCTACGCCCGGCAGATCCTCGACGGCGAGGTGGAGCGCGAAGGGGACGCTCCCGACCGCGAGGAGCTGGAGGTCCTGGCCGCTCAGGGGGAGCGCGCCAAGGAGACGTTCATCCGCTCCAACCTGCGTCTCGTCGTGGCCGTCGCCCGCCGCTACCCGCGCAGCGGCCTGCCCCTGCTCGACCTGATCCAGGAGGGCAACGCGGGCCTGGTCCGCGCGGTGGAGAAGTTCGACTACACCAAGGGCTTCAAGTTCTCCACGTACGCGACGTGGTGGATCCGCCAGGCCATCACCCGGTCCATCGCCGACCAGTCCCGCACCATCCGCCTCCCCGTCCACCTCGTCGAGGAGCTCGGCCGGATCCGCCGCGTCCAGCGGGAGTTCAACCGCGAGAACGGCCGGGAACCCGAACACGCGGAGATAGCCGCCGAGCTGGACTCGACCGAGCAGCGCGTGAGCGACGTACTGGACTGGGCCCGGGACCCGGTCAGCCTGAACATGTCCGTGGACGACGAGGGCGAGACGCAGTTCGGCGACCTCCTGGAGGACACCTCGGCGATCTCCCCGGAGCAGTCCGTCCTCTCCCTGCTGCGCAGCGAGGAACTGGAGGACCTGCTGGCCAAGCTCGATCAGCGCACGGCGTCGATCATCAAGATGCGGTACGGCATCGACGACGGCCGGGAGCGGACGCTGACGGAGGTCGGCAAGCAGCACGGCCTGACCCGCGAGCGGATCCGCCAGATCGAGAAGCACGCACTGCTGGAGCTGAAGCGCATGGCGCGCGACACCGGCTTCGACGCAGTGGCCTGACGGCCCGGGCCCGCCCGGCCCGCCGC
>NZ_JACBGN010000541.1 GCF_013401435.1 Streptomyces sp. BR123 | reverse complement strand
GGATACGGGAGCGGGCGCAGGCGCGGGGGCGTGCGCAGGCGCGGGCGCAGGAACGAGTGCGGGCGCAGGCGCGGCGGCGGGCGCAGGTGCCGGTGCGGGCACGGGTGTTGGCCGGGTGGCGGCCTGTGCGGCCGGGCTTCCCGATCTGTCCGGCTACGACCTGGCCGCACTGCGCGGGATCGACCACCCCGTGCTGGCCCGGGTGATCGAGGCCATGGTGGAGCGGGTGACCCACCCCGCCGAGATCCTCAACGCCTTCGACTCGGGCGTCAGCTGAGCGGCCGCTCACGCACCGCATCCCCAAGGCCACGCAGCGCACCCACAGTTGACCCGTTTCCGCCGTTAGCCGGTGCCGAACCACGGGCAGGGATGGATCGTCCGCCGGGGCAGGCGGCCGGGGCAGGAGGTGCACGCGATGGGGCACACGGACAGGGGCGGGTCCGCGCTGCCCGCACACCGGGCCCACGCCCCCTGGCCCTACGCCCGGCTCGACGTCCCCGCGCTCCGCGCGGCCGGCCACCGCCCGCACCCGGTGCGGCAGTTCGTGCTCAAGACCCGCAGCCGCTGCAACCTCGCCTGCACCTACTGCTACGTGTACGAGATGGCCGACCAGACGTGGCGCGGCCGGCCCGCCGCCATGTCCCCCGCGACCGCCGCCCGCGCCGCCGAGCGCATCGCCGAGCACGCCGCCGCACACGGCCTGAACCGGGTCGACCTCGTCCTGCACGGCGGCGAACCGCTGCTCACCGCCCCCGCCGAGCTGGCCGCACCCGTCGACGCCGTACGGGCCGCCCTCCGCGAGGCCTCCCCGCGGACCAGGGTCACCGCCACCGTCCAGACCAACGGCACCCTCCTCACCCGCGGCCGGCTCGCCGCACTCGCCGCCGCCGGGATCCGCGTCGGCGTCAGCCTCGACGGGGGACTGCCCGAGCACAACGCCCGCCGCGTGGACCGGGCCGGGCGGCCGGGGTTCGGGGCGGCCGCCCGCGGGCTGCGGCTGCTCGCCCGGCACCCCGAGAGCTACGCGGGCGTGCTGTGCGTGATCGATCCCGCCCAGGACCCGGTGCGCACCTACGAGTCCCTGCTCGCCTTCGCCCCGCCGAGCATCGGCCTGCTGCTGCCGCTGGCCAACTGGAGCACCCCGCCGCCCGGCCGCCGCCCGGGCCGCAGCCCGTACGCCGACTGGCTGATCGCCGTGTTCGAACGCTGGTGGCACGACGGGGCGCTGCGGACCCGGATCCGCATGTTCGAGGAGGTCATCGCCTTGCTGCTGGGCCTGCCGGCGGCCACCGAAACCCTCGGTCTCGCCCCCGCCGCCACCGCCGTGATCGAGACCGACGGCACCCTGGAGCAGGCCGACTCGCTCAAGTCCGCGTACGAGGGGGCGGCCGCCACCGGGATGGCGCTGCGGACCCACAGCTTCGACGACTTCCTCGACCACCCGGGCCTGGCCGCCCGCCAGCTCGGTGCGGCGGCCCTCGCCGACACCTGCCGCGCCTGCGAGCTCGTCGCCGTCTGCGGCGGCGGCCACTACCCGCACCGCTACCGCGCCGGCGAGGGCTTCCGGCAGCCGTCCGTGTACTGCGAGGACCTCCAGGCCGTCATCCGGCACATCGCCGCCGCCCTCCACCGCGCCGCCGCCGGCGCGGCCGTCCCCGGGGCGGCCGCCTCATGACCGACTCCCTCGCCGTCCTCACCGTCGCCCCGCCCGTGCTGCGCGCCCTCGCCTCCACCGAACCCTCCGCCGAGGGCAGCCGCCTCGTCCGCGACATCCGCCGCTCCAAACGGCTGGTCCTGCTCCGCGCCGTGCTCGACGCCGCCCCCGGCGGCCGGTCCGGCGAAGCCGCCGACCACTGGGCCCTGCTGGAGGAGGCGGAGCGGCACGACCCCGACGCCGTCCACGACGTCCTGCACTACCCGGCCACCGGCGTCTGGGCCGAGGAGGCCCTGCGCCGGCTGCACGCCCCGCACGGGCCCGCCGCCGACCTCGGCCACCTCGGCGCCCTCGCCGTCGCCGCCGCCCTGCGCGCCGGCATCGGCTTCAAGGCCACCCTGCGGCCCGTCGGCGGCCGCCTCGCGCTCCCCACCCTCGGCCTGCTCCGCCCGGCCCGGCCCCTGTCTCTTATACACCTCTCCGAGCCCACGAGACCGG
>NZ_JACBGN010000540.1 GCF_013401435.1 Streptomyces sp. BR123 | reverse complement strand
GCCCGCGACCGTGCCGGCCCCCGCCCAGCCCGCCCCGCTCCGGCCGGGCGGGGACACCCCGGCCGACGCGTGGCGGGAGGTGTTCACCCGGCAGGCCCAGGCCCTGGCCTCCCTGGCCTCCGCGCACAACGGCTCGGCCGTCGCCCGCGACGAACAGCAGCTCTTCTACGCCCTGGCCCTGGGCGACTTCCCGCCGGTCGCCGAGGCGCTCGCCCAGCGGTTCGACCGCGACCACCGCGCCTGGGTGCGGCTCCTCGACTACCTCGCGTCGGCGCCCTGCCGCCTCGTCCACCGGCAGTCCGCTCAGGAGGCGTACGCACTCCTCCTCGCCGGGATCGAACAGACCGGCCGGGACGTCGTCTCGGTGGCCACCGCAAAGCTCCTGGCCCTGCTGTGGCTGTACAACGACCCGCTCACCGAGCGCAGCCGGCGATGGGACGCCCAGATCGAAGAGGGCTTCGAACGCCTGGCGCACAATTCCCGTCTGCTCGACGTCAGCGCCCTCCAGCAGGCCGGCGCCCGCTTCGCCTGATCCTTCCGCGCCACGCGTCGGCGTGGCCGTGCGCACCGCAAGGAGTCCCTCATGCCCGCAGGTGTACGCATTCCGCGGTTCCTCCGGTGGCGCCGCCATCCGGTGGTGTCGGTGGTCGTCATCCTCCTGGTCCTGGCCGGCGCCGTCGTGGGCGGCAGACAGCTCTTCCCCGTCGTCTTCCCGCCCGAGCTGTCCTGCGGGAAGGGGATGACCGCCACCGGAAAGCCCCTGGCCTGTGTCGGGGTGAACCTGGAGGGCAAGCCGTTCACGAAGAACGACCCGGACCGCATGCGCGCGCTCCAGAAGGAGATAACCGCCGGGAACGACGCGGTGACGGGGGAGTACACCAGCGTCGTGCTGATGCTCAACCTGTCGCCCGTCCACGACGTGGACACCCTGACCTACGAGTCGCTCTACCACAACATCGAGGGCGCGATCACCGCCGTCTGGCGGGCGAACAACACGGCCGCGTACGGCAGCAGGCCCGGCGTCAAGCTCTATCTCGCCAACATGGGCAGCAGGTACGGCTCCTGGCAGCAGGCGGTGGACGGCGTCACGCAGTACGCCGGGCCCGAGCGCATCTCGGCGGTCGTCGGCCTCGGCCAGTCCACCGATCAGACCAGGCAGGCCGCCGCGGCCATCTCGTCCCGGCTGCACATCCCCGTCATCGGCTCCACGGTCACCGGCAACTCCATGAACCTGGACCCGGCGGACCCGGCGGGCAGGAAGCTCATCCCCGACATGTTCCGCGTCTCGCCGACCAACACGGACACGGTGATCGCGGCCAACCAGTACGTGTCGGGGCTGAATCCGGCGGTCACCTCGATGGCCGTGATCGCCGACGGCGTCGAGGGCGACGACTACACGGCCACCCTGGCGGCCGAGGCCAAGGTCCGCTTCCAGGCCCCGGACCGCACGCTGACCGTGCTGCCGTACACCTCGCCCCGCGACATGCCCAGCGGCGCGGGCCGCTCCGACTACCTGGTGCAGCAGTTCACCCTGATGCACGCCAACCTGTGCCAGGCGGCCCCGTCCGCCGTGTACTTCGCCGGCCGCGGCCGTGATCTGGGCGCCTTCGTCCAGACCTGGGTGCAGGGAGCGCCCTGCGGCATCGGCCGGCTGCACATCCTGGCCGGCGACGACGCCTCGGAGGCCATCCGCGACGACGTGGTCCTCAAGGGCATCGCCACGGGCCGGGTCACCGTGGCGTTCACGGCGCTGGCCAGCCCCGAGGAATGGGGGACCGAGTGCCCCGGGACGGACGCCAAGCGCAACTACGACCAGTTCTGGTCGGCGTTCACCGGACGCCCCGACCCGTGCACGAAGCAGCCCCTGGCCACCACACAGGGCGCCCGGCCGCCGCTGTCCTTCGATCCCGCGAGCCTGGCCAGCGGGCAGGCGATGCTCACGCACGACGCGGTGGCCGCCGCGGTCAGCGCTGCCCGGCGCGAGGGGGCGGGCGTGAAGAACCCGGGTCTGCTGACCGGCATCCTGCACCAGTTCTACTGCGCGCAGATGCTGCCCGGAGCCAGCGGGTGGCTGTCGTTCGGGAACGACGGGAACCCGGTCGGCAAGCCCATCCCCGTCGTGCAGATCAACGCGGACGGGACGACGAAGACGGCCACCCTGACCTGGCCCAGCTCCGCGCCCAACCTGAGCCTGCCGCAGCGGGGCGGCACGGGAGCCCCGGGCTGCTGACCCGCCCTGCTCCGGCCCTCCCGCCC